>DATBIY010000126.1:0-3582 GCA_036556695.1 Candidatus Limnocylindria bacterium | reverse complement strand
GCCACCACCTGCTCCGCGGCCGACTCAGCCTCGCGGGCCAGCCGGTATGCCAGCACCAGGTCCCGCGGCGTGCCCTGGCTCGCCTGCTCGGCAGCGGCCAGCTTCTGCTGCGCGGCCACCAGCTCGTCCCGCTGGTCGGTGTCAGTGGCCTGGTTCACCGCCGATTGCGCCGCCTGCAGGTCCTGCCGGGCGGCGGTCATCGCGGTGTCCAGCTGTTCGCGCGCCTCGGTGAGCGCGGCGGCCTCCCGGCCGATGGCGTCCAGCAGCGCGATCGCCTGCGCCAGAGCATCCTGGCTGGCCTTCGCGGCGCGCGCGCCGGCCCCGGTGTCGCCCTTCTGGAGGGCGGCTGTGCCTTCGCTGGCCGCGCGGCGGGCCAGCTCCAGGCGCTTCCGCGCCTCGGCCACGTTGCCGCGCAGCGCCTGCGCGCTGCCGCTCGATTCCTGCTGGAGTGCCTTCACCGTATCGTCAGCGGCCGGCAGCCGAGCCTCGACGGCGGCCACGCGACCCTCCTGCTCCGCCAAAATCTGCGGCGCGCGGCGCTCCAGGTCGCGCAGCTCCTGGAACTTCTTCGTCTGCTCCTCGACCAGCTGGTGCGCCTTCTCGCAGTGCGCCACAACCTGGTTCAGCAGCTGCTCCCGCTCGGGTGGCGCCTCCGGCGTGCCGTCGTCGAGTTGCTGCCGGATGCGGAAGGCAGCCTGGAGCTCGGCGCGCGCCGCCGTCAGGGCCGCGGCGAACGGGTCGGCGGCCTCCTTCCCGAACTCGGCTTCCACGAAGCCCAGCTCCTGCGCGTTGTGGCGCAGCAGCTCGTCCGTCTCGATGAGCAGAGTGTTGGCCCGTTGCGCCAGGCCACGCAGCCGGCGCTCGCGCTCGCGATCGTCCTCCTCGGCGGCGCGCCCGGCCTGCCAGCGGCTGTACAGGATCCAGCCGCCGACGGCGATGGCGCCGATCGCCAGCAGCACGATGAAGAAGTTCGGCCCGTCGCCGTCGCTGCCCAACGGTGGCGGCGTCTCGCCCTCGCCCGGGCCCGGCGGAGACGTTGGCTCGTCGTCGGTGAGGGCCACCGCGAGTCCGTCGGCCGCGCCGGCCACGGCCGCGCCCCACTCCCCGTCGCCAAGCTGCGGCTCCACCCGCTCGGCCAGGATCTGGTCCAGCTCCTGGTCGCTCGCGCCGGTGAGCAGGTCGCCGACCCAGATCGCGTCGCGCCGGTCGTCGATGGCGACCACCAGCAGGGCGTCGTTGCCGCCCAGGCTGTTCTCTGCGGCGACGGTATCGGCATAGTCAGTGACCTCCTGGCCACCGGTGCTGTCGACGAACAGCGCCCAGAGCTGGGCGTTCGCCTGGTCCTCCAGCCGGTCTATGCCCTGCTGCGCCTGGTCGAAGTCCTGCGCGTTCATCACGCCGGCCTGGTCGACCACGCGGTCGTTGAGCGTCTGGGCCAATGCCGGCGCCACGAGGGCAGCGACGAGCATCAAGGCGGCGGCCAGGGGGAGCAGGGCACGTCGGACGGAGGCCATCTGCGAGGAGCATAGGGACCGCTGCGCGACTGGTCGAATGGGCCTAGGTCCGGGGGCGGAGCTCCACCAGCTCGAGGAGGTCGTTCGTATCGGCGTAGGCGTCATCCGGCTCTGCGCCCATGGCGTTGAGCACCTTGCTGTAGAAGGTGCGCGCCGCAGCGGCCAGGGTGACGTCGAAGATCTCCTCCTCCGACAGGCCGTGCGCGCGCAGGTCCTCGACCTGCTCGGGCGTGACGCGGTTGGCATCGGCGGCCACCTGCTCCGCGAACGCCATGATCGCCGTCTCCGCCGGCCTCAGGAACTCGCAGGTGCGGTAGTCGCGGGCCAGCGCCTCGACCTGGTGCCGGTCGAAGATGCCCTCCTCCATGACCACCGACGAATGGACGCTGACGCAGTAGTTGCAGCGCAGGTAGTTGGCCACCGCCAAGGTGACCAGCTCGTATCGGCGGTCGTCCATCCGTGAGCTTATGGCTCGCACCAGCTGCCGCCATGCCGCCTTGGCTGCCGGATTGAGGCCGAACAGCAGCTCCTGGTTCGGCACGTAGCCCTGGTCGGCGATGGCTGCGTCGTAGTGGGCCTTGACCTCGCCCGTGGCCTTCTCGGGCGGGATGGGATGCACGTGCATCGGCTTCCTCCTCCGCCAGCATCCTACCCCGGGCCATGCCCGCATGCTGGGCCAGGACCGATGCCGTGCCTCGTGCGGTAGGTCACCAAGCCGCGGGACAACCAGCCTTACGCGGGCTCGACCGCGTAGAGCTCTGTCGGCGCCGGGATGCCCTTCAGCTCGTGCGAGCCGCGATCGGTGAAGTGCAGCGCCGATCCCTCGCACAGCGCCCGCGTCACCGCCGAGGTCAGCACCTCCGAGGGCTGAGCCGCGGCCATGATTCGTGCCGCGGCGTGGACCGCGATGCCGCGCACGTCGTCTCCCACCCGCTCGATCTCGCCGGTGTGCACCCCAGCACGGATCTCCAGGTTCAGCTCGCGCACCGCGTCTCGAATGGCAAGCGCCGCCCGCAGGCCAGCCCCAGCGCTGTCGAACGTGGCCAGGAAGCCGTCGCCGGCGGTATCGATCTCGCGGCCGCCGAAGTGCTCCAGCCGGCTGCGCACCACGCGGTTGTGCTCCTCCAGCACCTGGCGCCAGCGCGCGTCGCCGAGCGAGGCAGCCAGCGCGGTGGAGCCGACGATATCGGTGAATAGCATGGTCGCCAGGTAGCGGCTTCGCTCGGCCGGGAGTGCAAAGCCGGTGGCGTTGCCCGAGAAGTCCAGCAACACCGCCGGCTCGTCGCCGACAACCCAGGCGTCGTGCCCGGGCGGAATGTCCATCACGTCATTCGCGCGGAACTCGTGCTCGGTGCCGTCGTCCATCCGCACCGCGAATCGGCCGCTGAGCTGGAGGTGCGTGTGGTGGATCTGGCAGCTGGCCGTGCCGACCAGTGGCTTGACGTCCTGCGACCAGCGCCAGCCCGGCTGGAGCACCGCCCGGCCGACGGCGAAGCTCCCGACCCGGACGATGGCGCCCGTCCCACGGGTGAAGCGGTTCTCCTGCTCCACCTCATCTAGATTTGCCCGCTTGACCTGGTGGCGCCGCTGCGAATCAGGGCTGTTTTGCACGGGGTGACTCTAACGGGGAACTCGGGCTCGTTTCCTGCCCGGCAGTTGCTCCCCGCGAAGGTCCCGGGGAAGTTGGAGCCTCATTTCTCCCGTTTTGATCCCTTCACGGTCCTTTCATCCCCGTTGCAGTCACCGGGTGCGAATTGGGGCAAGTGGCAGCGGCCAATGCCTTCCAATTCCGCCTCGCCCGCGCTGCACGCGGTGGGCAGCCTTGCCTCATCGAGTCGCCTGCGCGCGGTCAATGGCCCAGACGGCGGCACTCCCCCGAACGTTCTCGGGATGACCGCAACGGGGAAGTTGTGACGTCTGCGTGCCCGACCTGTGCATCACTTGAACATCTCGGTGACGTTGAGCCAGGAATTCGGCCATTTCAGCCCACGTTCGGCCTCTTCTTCACCGTTAGGGTCTCCGGGGGAACACCGTGTGGGGATAGCGGCGTTATCGGCGCAGGGGCAGG
>DATBIY010000125.1:0-12651 GCA_036556695.1 Candidatus Limnocylindria bacterium | reverse complement strand
TCGAGCTGAAACCGGGCGCCGGCTAGCCCTGTGGGGCAGACCGCGCCAGGTAGAGAACGGTTCGGTAGTAGCGCGGCACCTGTCCCCCGAACTCGTCGCGGGCCAGCCGCCGGATGTCGTCGAACAGCCGCTCCCGGCGGCGAGTGGGCAGGATGCGATGGTCCGAGTAGGTGTCGAGCAGGGCCACGTAGTCGTCCGGGTCGAAGACATGGCGCCAGGCGACCACGTGCCGCTCGACCGCCGTGAACCGGCCGCTGCGCCGGATGGCGGCCGCCTGGTCCGGCAGGCGCGACGGGTTCCAGCCCCGCCGGCGCACCAGCTCGGGGGCGTGACGCCGATAGATCGCATCGGTCGCAGCCCAGAAGCGCCGCGAGCGAGTGCCAAGCCTCCCTGGGCGCGGATGGTTGGCCATCAGCGCCAGCCAGCCCCCGGCCCGGAGCGCCAGCCACGCCCGCTTGTAGCCAACGGCGGGGTCGATCCAGTGCCAGACGCTGGCCGCCAGGACCAGGTCGAAGGCGTGCGGACGCGGCGGCTGCCACTGCCCGAAGTCGGCGGTGACGACCTGCACCTGGTCGTATCCGGCAAGGTGGCGTCGCGCCTCCGCCGCCAGCCGCTCCCCGAGCTCGACGGCCACGATCCGGTAGCCGCGGGCCGCCAGCGGGATCGTCGCCAGGCCGGGCCCCGGACCGACCTCGAGCACATCGGCGGGGGGCGGGACCTTCTCCGCCACGAGGTCGAGTACCGCCACCGGGTACGGCGGGCGATGGGCCAGGTAGCGGTCCGCGACCGCATCGAACGAGCGGCGGCGCCGTTCGTGGAGGGCGTCGGTCACCCGCCCTGCTGCTCCCCGGGCTCCTGCCAGGTGACCTGCGTGATCCGGGCCGGCGGAAACTCGCCGTCCGGCGGCACGACGCCCTCCTCCGCCTCCAGCGGAATGCCGATGGGCGCTACCAGGTAGCGGCCGGCCAGGCGCCGCGCCTCGGGATCCAGGGCAAAACCGGCCTTGGCGCGGTGGAAGGTGACTGTCACGTCCGCCTCCACGACCGGCGTGGCATGGCTGCCATCGGTGATGTCCACGCCGGTCGGCGCGTCGACCGCCAGCACGCTGCAGGGCCGCCCGGCGGCGCGGGCGTGGGTGCGGATGCCGTTGGCCAGGTCGACGGCGGTGGAGATCGGTTCACGCAACGGCCCGGAGGAGCCGGTCCCGAGCAAGGCGTCGACCAGCAGGGTGGCCAGCGAGAGGCGCGCACGAAGCTGGACCAACAGCTCCGGGGTCGGCGCCACGTACAGCTCCAGCGAGCCGGCCGCGGCCATCGCCTGCAGCACCGTCCAGTTGTGGCCCGCGGCGTGCCCAGCCGCGCCGATCTTCGATGCGTCGCCGGCAAGCACGACCACCACCCGCCGTCCGGCGGCGGCCAACCGTCGCGCCACCACAAAGCCGTCGCCGCCGTTGTTGCCGGGCCCGGACAGCACCACGGTGAGGGGCGACTCGGCCAGCGGACCGCCAGGCCCGCGCAGCGGCTCAGCCAGGCGCGCCAGCTCGGTGAGCGCCACCTCCGCCACCGCCGCACCGGCAGCCTCCATCAACGCATCCTGCGAGAGGCCCAGGGCCTGCGCCGCTCCGTCGATCTCGGCCATCTCCGACCCACCGATCAGGACGGCCACGCTACGTACCGGCCGGGCGGCCGGATCGGTCATTGCAGCGTCTTGAGGTAGTCGACGATGGTGGCGATCTCGTCGGGCGTCAGCTGCTGGCCGAACTGCGGCATGCCCTTGCGATCGATGCCCTTGACCTCGTCGCCGGTGCCGTCGATCCACAGGTTGATCCAGTCGTCCGGGTGGTCCTTGGCCAGCTGCGCGAGGTCCGGGGTGGCCGGTCCCTCGGCGATGCCGTGCAGGTTCGGGAATGCCCCCTGGCCCTCCAGGTTCGGCCCGTGGCAGGCGGTGCACGGCGGCTGGGCCTTGTTGATGACCGCCTTCGCGGCCTGGGCCACGTTCGGCGCGCCGGAGCCCGAGGCGGATGGCGCGGCCAGGATCGGCGGGTTCTCGCCCGACAGGTTGCCGGCCAGGTACACGCCACCGACCAGGAAGACCAGGACAGTGAGGCCGATGGCCCAGCCCGGAACCGACCGCGACTGGACCTCGATTGGCGTGGGAACGGTCATCGGCTCAGTGCCCCGCGGCCGGGACGGCATCGGCCAGGCTGTATTCGGCCCGGCGCGCGGTGGTGTACATCAGGAACAACGTGCCGACCAGGCAGATGCCGCCCAGCGAGGCCAGGCCAAGCCCGCCGGCGGCGACCATCCGGAACCACAGCAGTGTCCCGTTGAGCTGGTCGCTCGGCGCGCCCTGCGCCACCAGCGCTCCGTGCGCGATGCCGGCGCCGATCAGCGCCAGCCCGGCCATGGCGGTGCCGGCGAACGTCGCCCACAGCTGCGCGTCGGTGAGGAGGGTGCCGGCCCAGTCGCGGCGGAACATCCGCGGGGCCGCGTGCTCGGCGAAGGCGTAGAAGGCGAACGTGGCGGCGCCCAGCGTGCCGAACAGCAGCGCCCCGGCCGCCCACTCGGTGCCGTGCACGAAGCCCTGCACGCTGCGCAGCGCGCCGATCGCCTCCAGGACGGTGGACCCGACCAGGAACGCCATGCCAATGACCGCCAGCGACACGGCGCCGGTGCCGAGCATCAGCGACCAGCGGCCGCGCATGGTCAGCCCCAGGTCGGCCACCGCCAGGAACACCGGGGCGACCAGCAGCATGGTGCCGACGTTGCCGAGCTGGGTGATGACGAACGGCACCGACGGGTCGACCAGGGCGCCGACCGCCGACAGCCCGGCGAGGCCGGCCCACAGCGCCCACGCCACCAGGGCCAGGCCGCTCGAGGCCAGCGCGTTGAGGGTGGCCCGCGGGACGACGTAGAACAGCGTGCCCAGCGTGACGCCCAGGATCCAGTAGGTGAACAGGGCTCGCGCCACGAACGCGTAGATGAGCGCCACCGTCGTCGCGTCCAGGTTGATGAAGGTCGCCCCGGCCTGCGCGGCAGCACCGAGCGCGTAGGCGCCCATGCTGGCCAGCAGTGCGAGCGCGAAGAACCAGACGCTGACGTACGGCATCCGCTGGCGGGACACGAGCAGGGTGCGCCAGAAGGCGATATTGACGATCAGCATCGCCAGCAGCATCAGGCCGTCGGCCGGCAGCGGGAACTCGGCCAGCGGGCCGTTGCCCGCGATCTGCGGGATGTAGAGGCCCGCCAGCCCGGAGCCGACGCCCAGGTTCCAGGCGGCCATCCCGAGCCAGGTGATCGATTCGCCGACCAGCCGGGCGCCGGTCAGCCGGGGCGTGATGAACAGCACCGCGGCGAAGGCGGCGTTCGACAACCACCCGAAGACGAGCGCGTTCATGAAGCCGGAGCTCACCGTGTTCGCGGTGACGTCGATGCCCAGCTTGCCAATGATCGGCAGGTCGAAGTCCATGGCGAAGTGGAGCTGGTCGGGGAACATCAGCATCAGGACCCACAGCGCGCCAAGGCCGGTGGCCACCACCAGCCAGAGGGCGCCGAGCACCATGAAGGCCGTCGCGGCGCTGTCGGGCCGGCTCGGGATGAGCGGTCCTCGGACGCGCGGCGGCTCGTCGTACGGCCGGAGCTTCTTGGGGTTCACAGCCATCGGCGCGCGCAAACCCTCCTGCGGACAAACGGGGCTCGCCAGTCCGCGGGAGCGGACCTCCGCCGCATTGTAGCGGAGCCGCTCGGGGTTTGACCGAACCCCGGGGGCTGGCTAGCATAGGCGGCCGCGGGGTGGAGCAGTGGTAGCTCGTCGGGCTCATAACCCGAAGGTCGTCGGTTCGAATCCGTCCCCCGCAACCACGCTCACCAGATACGAACGCCGCCTCCCGCCAGGCGGCGTTCGCCTTTGTCCGGCGGCATACGGAGAGGCCGGGCACTCGGCCCGGCCTCTCGCGCTACGTGGCTGCCGAACTTACGGCAGCTTGGTGATCCGGTTCTGCGGACCCGGTGCCACCGGGGACGCGGGACCGCCCAGGTAGGCTGCCAACGCGTCGACATCGAACAGCGGCGCGAAGACGCGGTTCGTGCCAACGGCAAAGGCCGGGAAGCTGTCGCCGCCATCGGCCAGGAAGTTGTTGGCCGTCACCTTGTAGGTGGTGCCCAGATCGATGGGCGAGCCGTTGAGCATCATGTTCGAGATTCGGCTGCCGCACGCGGCGGTGTCGCTGTACGAGTAGGTGAACGTGGCCGACACCTGCAGGATGACGGTCGCCCCGCCGGACCTGCCGGCCGGGGTGCAGGCAGCCCATTGCTGCTCCAGCACGTCCTTGATCTGCTGGCCGGTCATGTCCTGGGTCACCACCAGGTTGTTGAACGGCTGGACCGCGAAGGCCTCACCAAACGTGACGTTGCCGTCCCCCTCGCCAACCGGCGAGCTGAGGTACGTCAGGTCCGTTCGTATGCCTCCTGGGTTCATGAATGCCAGTTGCGCGCCGGCCGACTGGGTGTAGGCCAGCTGCGCGTCGGCGATCACGTCACCCAGCGCCGACTCGCCCTCCGCGTCGGCCGCGCGCGTGATATTGGCCGTGATCTGGCCGACCACTCGGTTGGCGATCGGCGCGACCAGGGTCTTGTAGCCGTCGATGAGCGCCTGCTCAGCGGCATCCGCCACGTCGCGGAAGACGATCTGGTTGTTCACCGAGATCGACGTCGGATTGCCGGTCTTGGTGCTGATCGTCATGTCGATATCGGTCACCAGGCGGCCGAACGACGATGCGCTGCTCACCGGGATGAGCTCGCCGTTGCGGTTCGGCAGCTGGCAGTTGTAGGCGTTGTGGGTGTGGCCGCTGACCACCATGTCGATGGTCGGAGCCAGGTTGCCCACGATGCCGGTGATGGCGCCGGCCATGTTGGTGCAGGTGTTGATCGTCGAGGGGCTGAGGCCCGCCGACTGCGCGCCGCCCTCGTGGATCAGCACCACGATGGTCTTGACGCCGCGGTCGCGCAGGTCACGTGCCGCCTTGTTTATGGTCGTGGCCTCATCCAGGAACTTGACGTCCTGGATGCCGTTGGCGCTGACGATCAGCGGCGTGCCTTCCAGCGTCAGGCCGATGAAGCCAATCTTCACGCCCGCCACCCGCTCGATGGTGGAAGCCGGCAGGATGGACCTGTTGTTCTTCTTGTAGACGACGTTGGCCGCCAGGAACTGGAAGTCGGCGCCGGCGAACTGGTGGCCGGTCTGGCAGCCGTCTGTCGGATGGCAGCCGCCGTTCTGCATGCGCAGCAGCTCGGTGACGCCCTCGTCGAACTCGTGGTTGCCGACCGCCGACACGTCCAGGCCAAGCTCGTTCAGGGCCTCGATGGTCGGCTCGTCGTGGAACGCGGCCGACAGGAGCGGCGAGGCGCCGATGTTGTCGCCGGCCGAGACGACCAGCGTGTTGGGGTTCGTGGCCTCGAGCGCCTTGATGTCGTCGGCCAGGTAGGCAACGCCGCCGGCAAGGTCGCAGGTCGGCGAGGCGATGCAGGCCGCATCATCGGCGGCGGAGCCGACGCGCCCGCTGGAGCCGCTGGGCGGCTCCAGATTGCCGTGGAAGTCGTTGATTGCCAGGAGCTGCACGTCCACGGTCGTGGGCCGGGCCGCGGCCACGGTTCCGACCGGAAGGACGAGCGACAGGGTGGCGAGCACGACCAGCACCAGCGTCATCAGACGTCGGTGGGTGGGCAGCGCTCCAGCCTTCGGGAATGGCACGGTGAGGTCTCCTCCTGATTCCGTGGGCCTGGGACAGTCGCGAGGGGAAGATGCTAACGAGTGCGGCCGCGAAGCGGTAGCCGCCCAGGTCCGGCGGTGTCCAAACGCACCGCAATTGCGCGCTTCTCGCCTAGCCGATGAAGTCGCGGATCAGGCGCGCGAAGGCGTCCGGCTGCTCCATCGGCGGCAGGTGCGCCGTCCCGGGCAGGATCTCGTGCCGCGCGCCTGGAATGTCGGCCGCCAGCTTGGCGGCGATGTCGACCATGTCCGGCTGGTCAAGCTCGCCCACGGCGACCAGCGCCGGCGCACCGATCTCTGCCAGGCGCTCGGCCGATGGCGGCTCAGGCCCCACTGCCCGGGCGTCGTCGTTCTCGATGTCGATGGCGTGGCGCTGCATCTCCCACGCTCGGCGCCGAACGGCCGCATCCACCTGGTCCGGCGTGCGCGACGGGCCGTCGAACCAGGTGCGCATGCTCTCCTCTGCGCAGCCGTCGATGTCGCCGCGCTCCCACGCCTCGACCTCTGCCTGCCAGCGCGCCTCCAGGTCGTCGCTGAAGTTCCAGCCTCGCAACCCGGAGCCGACCATGACCAGGTGATCCACCCGCTCAGGGTTCGTGACGGTTGCGTCGAGTGCCGTCTCCGCGCCCTGTGAGACGCCGACCAGGTGGGCGCGGTCGACGCCGGCTGCATCCATGACCGCCAGCAGATCGTCCCAGCGGCGGAACTGGCCGTCCGGCGCGCGCGACGACTCGCCGAAGCCGCGGGCGTCGTAGCGGATCACGCGGAACGCGTCGGTCAGGAGCGGAACGACCTCGTCCCACATCCGCCGGTCCACGATCCCGGCGTGCAGCAGCACCAGCGGCGGCCCGCTGCCGGCCTCGTCCCAGGCCAACCGGAGGCCGTCGAGCTCCGCGAAGCGGGTCTCACTCACGAAGCCGGCACCGCCACGCCCAGGCGCTCCAGCACCCAGGCCATCCGTTCGGCTCGTGCCTCCTCGGAGAGCTCGTGGCCGGCCTCGTAGGTTCGCGTCTCGGCCGCTGCGCCGGCCGCCGCGGAGATCTCGGCGGCGACGTCTTCGGGCACGTACTGGTCGTTGGCGGCGAACTGCAGCAGGATCGGCCGTCCCTGCGCCGCGGCGAGCGTGGTCACCGGGTCGAGCGGCTCCATGGCGGCGCGGTACGCGTCCTCGTCGACCTCGAATTGCCAGTAGCGCAGGAACCAGTCCGACCAGCGGGCGGTGGGAGTCATGACCACCAGCCCCACGAGGCTGGGCTCGTCGGCGAACACCTTGGCGCTGTACATGCCGCCGAAGTCGTGGCCCACCAGCGCGATGCGCCCCGCGTCCACGCCGGGCTGGGCGAGCAGCGCCTCCAGGCCCTCGCGCAGCATCTCCGCGTCCGCCTCGACCGCCGCCACGTCGTGCTCCAGGCCGCTCGGCTGTTCCTTCCACGGGAAGCTGCCGTCCACCAGGAAGGAGGTGACGCCGCTGGCGGCGAGCGAGCGCGCCTCCTCCAGGAACTCGGTGCGGTTCGAGGTCGGCGAGCCGTACTCCACCCAGTGGAAGAAGAGGACGCCCGGCCCGCTGGCGCCGCCCTCCGGCTGGACGAGGTAGGCGGGGGTCTCGGCGGAGCCGAAGGTGACGTCGAAGACGGTCACGCCATCGGCCGTCTCTGACGACACCAGCGAAACCCCCGGTGGAGTGGACGGCGACATGACGGCGGAACCTCCGGGCGTGGTTGACGAAGCGGGCGCTGCGCATCCGGCCAGGGCCATGACGGTCAGCAGCAGGCGGGCATGGCGCAGGGTATGGACCACGCCGACGCTACGCGCCCACCACTCCAAAGGTTCAGTTGGCCACCGTCAGCGGCGAGCGGCCGCGGGTCAGCGCTTGGCCAGCGCCTTGATGACCGAGCGCAGCACCAGCAGGGCGACGATGGCGGTCACCATGCCCATGATGGCGATCCGGCTGGCGTCCACCGCCGGCTCCCACTCCACCTCGCCGTCCCTGACGACGTAGGCGCCCACCGGTCGCGCGGTGACGCCGAACCCGCCGCCGCCGTTGTTCTGGCTGTCGCCGCCGCCACCGCCGCCGCCGCGCACGTCGGCCGTGGGGATGATGGTCAGCCCCTCACGCTCGATCGGCTCGCCGTAGACGCGCTTGACGGTCATGGCCTCGCGCGCGCCCTCGAGCATCTCTGCCACGTTCATGGATGCATCCTCTCCATCGGTCTGGCCCACCAGTCTAGGACGCACGCCTCAGGTTGGCCGATGCGCCCCGGGCTCCATCTCGACCATGGCGTGGTGGATGCCGTAGTTATCCATCAGCTGCAGGTACGGGGCGGCATCGAACGCCTCGGGACCAAGGACCCCGCGGCCCGACCACGTCCCGTTGGCCAGCAGTTCCATGGCGATCACCGGGTTGAAGCCGGTCTGCCAGCCGACCACCTGCGAGCCGGTGGTGCGCAGCGTCTCGGCGGCATCGGCCATCTGGTACAGGAAGACCTCGCGCGGCTTTCCATCCTTCGAGCCGATGACCCAGGTGCCCACGATCGCGCGGCCGACCATCTTGTCGCCCATGGTGATCGGGTCGGGCACGACCACCGCCACCACGTCGCGCGGCGAGACCTGGACGCCCTTGACGCTCACCGGGTCGGTGCGGTCAAGGCCGATGTCGTGGAGCATCTTCAGCTTCTCGATGAAGTCGCCGCCCAGCGCGTACTTGAAGGTGACTCGCTTGACGCCGGGGATCCAGCGCGGCACGAGCAGCACCTCCTCGTGCTCCACGTTGACGCACTCCACCGGGCCGATGCCCTCCGGGAAGGGGAAGTCCTCCGGCGCGCTGAACGGCTCCGTGGTGTGCCAGTCGCCGTTCTCCCAGATCACCGGCGGGTTGAGGCACTCCTCGATGGTGGTCCAGATGCTGAACACCGGGGCGAAGGCGAAGCCCGGAATGTGGAGGTCGCCGCCGTCGCGGATGTGCACCTCGTCGACCTGGTCGAAGAGGTGGTCGGCCGCGTAGCGGGCGAAGACGTCGCTCAGGCCTGGGTCCATGCCCATCCCGATCAGCGCCAGCCGGTCGGCCGCCTCCCACTCCCCTGCCCTGGCGAGCTGCTCGTCGGCCAGCTTCACGCCGGGCTCTTTGAAGGGCTTCTCCGGATGCGGCCGCGACAGGCTGTTGGCCATGTCCATGTAGTTCACCCCGGCGGCCAGCGCGCCGTCGAAGATGGGCATCACGAAGCGGGGATCGACCGCGTTCATCACCAGGTCAACGCCATACCGCCTGGCCGCGTCCGCGACTGCGGCGCTGTCGCCGGCGTCGATGCGCTCCGCCGGGAAGCGGCCGCTGTCGGCCAGCAAGGCCTGCAGCGCGGTCGCGCGGTTGAGGTCGTAATCGGCGAGCACCATCAGCTCGCACCAGTCGCGGCGGGCGGACTCGCGGGCGATGGCCTCGCCCACCGTGCCGACGCCGATCAAAAGGACGCGCATGATCAGGAATCTCCCGGTTGCGAATTGACGACGGCACGCGTCCGCGCAACGGGATCTCGGGTGCCAGGCCACCGATCACACGGATTCGGTGACGACATCAGCAGGATACCACGGAAACCGCGAACCACTCCCCGTGCCTCAGCCGAAGACCTGACGGAGCGCGAACCACACGTTCGCCGGCCGCTCGGCAAGGCGGCGCAGGTACCAGGCGTACCACGCCTCGCCGTACGAGATGAGGTCGCGTACCCGGTAGCCGGCAGCCGCCAGGCGCCGCTGCTCGTCCATGCGGACGCCGTACAGCATCTGGACCTCGAAGGCGTCGATTCCGACCTTCGCCTCCCGGGCCCGCTCCGCGATGCGCTCGATGAGCCGCGTGTCGTGTGTTCCCAGCCCCAGGCGAAGCGTGCCGACGGCGACCGCCGGCAGCATCATGACCGCCAGCTCCTCGTAGGCGCCGTCCACCTCGGCGCGCTTGCGGAAGGCGATGGTCGCTGGCTCGTCGTATGCGCCCTTGACCAGCCGAATCTGCGGCTGCAGCGGCAGCAGCGCCTCGACGTCCGCCGGCGTGCGCTTGAGGTAGGACTGCAGGCAGATGCCGACGGCGGGGTGATCGGCCTTCAGGGCGCGATAGATATCCAGCGTGGCCTGCGTGTAAGACGATCCTTCCATGTCCAGCCACAGGGTGCCGCCAGCCGACGCCGCCTTGGAGGCCAGGGCGCGCAGGTGCTCGAGTGTGGCATCGGCATCCAGGTCCATGCCGAGCTGTGTCGGCTTGACGCTGATCTCTGCGTCAAGGCCGCGGGCCATGACCTTGTCGAGCGCGTCGCGGTAGTGGTCCGCCACCTCCTGCGCCTGCTCCAGGCTGGTCAGGTTCTCGCCCAGGTGGGTCAACAGGATGCCGATCCCCAGCGGCCGGAACTGCTCCGCCGCCTCGAGCGCGTCCTCGATCCGCTCGCCGGGCATGAACTTCCGCACGGCCCTGCGGGCGAACGGCAGGCGCGGCAGGTGGTCGCGCAGCCAGTGGTTGCGGGCCATCCACAGCAGGATCCTGCGCATCGGGCCGAATCTAGCACGGCGAAGGGGAGCCACGGCATCGGCCTGGCCGGATGTGCCGATAGACTGGCGCCGGAACGCCGGGCCGTTAGCTCAGTGGCAGAGCAGGGGACTTTTAATCCTCGTGTCGTGGGTTCGAATCCCACACGGCCCTCACCAGCTCAGGTGTTCTCGTCGGGCGGGACGACCAGGATCTCGAGCTCACACTCGCTGCAGCGGTAAAGCTTCTCGCCCCGAAGCAGGCGACGCTCGATGTCGTGGTCGGCCGGCGAGCTGTGCTCGGCCGACTCCAGCGGAGCCCAATCGTCCCCATGGCGGTGCAGGATTTGCATCTGGCTCAGCTGGATCACGAGACCTCCTCGACATGCCGGTTCTTGGCCGTTTCGCCCCGCAGTGTGCCGCATGAGTCAAGGTGCGTGCGTGCATGGCCGCGGAACGTATACCGTAGGGGCGCACAGCCCCCGATGAGCCCTACGAGGAGTATCGATGCGCCTGCCGCTGATCCCGCGGGAGGAGAAGTTCTACGACCTGTTCCAGAACGACGCCAGCAACGTGCTCGCGGCCGCCCGCCTGCTGGAGCAGTTCTTCCGCAACTACGACGAGCGCGAGCGACTGGCCAGCCAGCTGCGCGACGCCGAGCACGACGGCGACCAGATCAGCCACGAGATCGGCCATCGGCTGGAATCCACCTTCGTCACGCCCTTCGATCGCGAGGACATCCACGCCCTGATCAGCCGGCTGGACGACATCGTCGACTTCATCGAGGAGGTGGCCGACACCTGCATCCTGTACGGCATCGACCGGCCTTCGCCGGAGGCGGCGCAGCAGGCCGAGATCATCGTCCGCCAGTGCGAGGAGCTGACCGCCGCGCTGAGCAAGCTGCGCGACTTCAAGAACCTGGAGCAGCACTGGATCGAGATCCATCGGCTGGAGAACGAGGGCGATCGGATCGTGCGTCAGGCGGTCGCCGAGCTGTTCAAGAACGGGCAGGACCCGATCGAGGTCATCAAATGGAAGGACGTCTACGACCTGGGTGAGAAGGCCATCGACGCCTGCGAGGATGCTGCCAACGTGATCGAGCGCATCGTCGTCAAGCATGCCTGAGGGAATCACCATCGCCCTGCTGGTGGTGCTCTTCCTGGCCATTGCCTTCGACTACATCAACGGCTTCCACGACACGGCGAACGCCATCGCCACCAGCGTCAGCACGCGCGCGCTGAAGCCGCAGTGGGCCATCGCCATGAGCTCGGTCGCCAACTTCGTCGGCGCCCTGACGGGCACCGAGGTGGCGAAGACCATCGGCGCCGGGATCGTCCAGCCCCAGTTCGAGGGACAGGCCGTCGTCGCCGCCGGACTGGTGGGAGCCATCTTCTGGAACCTGTTCACCTGGCGGCTCGGCATCCCCAGCTCGTCCAGCCACGCGCTGATCGGCGGTTTGCTGGGTGCCTCGCTGTCGGCCGCCGGCTTCAGCGCCTGGCAGGTGGACGGCATCATCGGCAAGGTGCTGGTGCCGCTGGTCAGCTCGCCCATCATCGGCTTCGCGCTGGGCCTGACGGTGATGGTCATCATCTTCAACCTCTTCCGCCGCGCCCATCCGAAGCTGATGAATGACCGATTCCGCCGCCTGCAGGTCCTGTCGGCCGCCTACATGGCCTTCAGCCACGGCAGCAACGATGCGCAGAAGACGATGGGCGTCATGACCTTCGCCCTGCTGACCGCCGGCATCATCCAGGTCTTCGAGGTGCCGCTGCTGGTCAAGCTGGCGGCGGCGACCGCCATCTCGCTGGGCACCGCCGCAGGCGGCTGGCGGATCATCAGGACCATGGGTACCCGCGTCGTGAAGCTCGACCCGGTGCACGGCTTCGCGGCCGAGACGTCTGCCGCCACGATCATCTTCGGCGCCTCGCAGCTGGGCATGCCGGTCAGCACCACCCACGTCATCTCGAGCGCGATCATGGGCACCGGCGCGTCGGACCGGTTCAACGCGGTCCGCTGGGGCGTGGCGCGCAACATCGGCATCGCCTGGGTGCTGACCATCCCCGCGTCGGGCCTGGTGGCGGCGCTGAGCTACTTCCTGCTGAAGCCGATCCTGGGCTAGGCGCTGTCGCCTTGCCGGCGATCGGGGGGACTGTCAGCATTGCCACATGGCCCCATCGGTCCCGAGCCCGCGCGATCCACGTCTCAGCGCCTGGCGCACCTTCCTGTACGCGCATGCCCAGGTCCGGCGCCAGCTCGAGCGGGAGCTGCAGGCCGAGCAGTCCATGGGCCTGGCCGAATACGAGGTGCTGCTGGTGCTGGCCTACAGCGAAGGGCGCCGGCTGCGGATGAGCGAGCTGGCCGACACGCTTGCGCTGTCACGCTCCG
>DATBIY010000124.1:0-3411 GCA_036556695.1 Candidatus Limnocylindria bacterium | reverse complement strand
GCTCCCGCCTCGCCGAGCAGTCCCGACGTGGCCCTGGCGGAAGTGGTGGACGGGCTGAGCACGCCGGTCGGCATGCTCCCCATTCCCGGTGACGACGAGCATGCGCTGGTCTTCGAGCAGACCGGCCGGATCTGGGTCCTGGACGGCGACCAGCTGCTGCCGGATCCGTTCCTGGACCTCCGGGATCGGCTGGTCGAGCTGATGCTCGACTACGACGAGCGCGGGCTGCTGGGCGTCGCGTTCCACCCGGGATTCACCGAGAACGGGCGCCTGTTCGTCTACTACTCGGCGCCGCTCCGGGATGCGGCGGCGGCATCGGGCCAGGACCACACCAACCGCCTGAGCGAGTTTCGCGTCGAACCGAGAGCGCTGCGCGCCGACCCTGCCACCGAGCGCGTCATCCTGGAGTTCGAGCAGCCGCAGCCGAACCATTCGGGCGGCGCATTGGGCTTCGGACCGGATGGCTACCTGTACCTGGGCGCGGGCGACGGCGGAGGGACGGGAGACGCGAGCGAGGGGCACTCGCCGCAGGGCAACGCCCAGGACACCGCCAGGCTCAATGGCAAGATCCTGCGCATCGACGTCGATGTCGACGGCGCCGCTCCGTACGAGGTCCCGCCGGACAACCCCTTCGCCGATGGAGGCGGCGCGCCGGAGATCTACGCCTACGGCTTCCGCAACCCGTGGCGGCTCTCGTGGGAGCCGGACGGGGCGCATCGGCTCCTGGTCAGCGACGTCGGCTACGGTCGCTACGAGGAGATCGATGCCGTCGAGGCCGGCGGCAACTACGGCTGGCGGATACGCGAGGGCGACCACTGCCTGGACCGCGACAATCCAACGACCGAGACGACCGACTGTCCCGACGTCGGCGAGGACGGCGAGTCCCTGCTGCCGCCGGCCATCGAGTACACGCACCAGGACATCGGCGTGGCCGTGGTCGGTGGCTTCGTCTACCGCGGATCGGCCATCCCGGGGCTGCAGGGCAGCTACGTCTTTGCCGACTACTCGGCGGATCGCCAGACCAGCTCCGGGCTCCAGATCGGCGGCACGCTTCTCGTGGCTGAGCCCCAGGAGGCGGCTGCCGGATGGCAGTGGCGCCCCCTCGTGCTGGAAGGCGGCGGGCTGCTCGACTACGTCACCGGCCTGGGCGAGGACGCGAACGGCGAGATCTACGTCCTCGTTCGTCGCCAGACGGGCCCAACCGGCCTCACTGGCCGCGTGCTGCGGCTCGCCCCGCCGAACTAGCGCCAGTCGAGGCTGACCACCTCCACGGGGGCGGAGATGCCCTTCAGCTCCACGCTGCGCCGGCCAATCTCCCGCACGCCGTGTCGCGCCGCCTCCACCGTCGACGCGCTGGCCAGGATCTCGTCCTGCCCCGCCGCATCGCCGATGCGCGACGCCTGGTTCACGCCGATGCCGGCGTAATCCAGCCCCACCCGGTTGGCCTCGGCCTGGTGGATGCCGATACGTACCTTTGGCGCAAATCCTTCCCGCTCCCGGTGAGCAGCCAGTTGCCGTTGCATCCGCAGCGCGGCCTGGATGGCGCTGTCGGCATCGGCGAAGGCCAGGAAGAACCCGTCGCCGGTGGCCTTCACCTCCTCGCCGCCATGCTCCGCGGCGGCGGCCCGGATGACGCGGTCGTGCCAGCGCTGCAGCCGATCCCAGGCCTCGTCGCCCAGCGCCTCGGCCAGCCGCGTGGAGTCGACGATGTCGGTGAACACGAAGGTCCGCGTGGTGCGGCTGCGGGCCGTGCCTATGGGTGCCTCCGGCGTCCCGGTCAGCTGGGCGAGCTTCTCCTCCGCGCTGCGCTGGTCCAGGTGCGCACCCAGCTCCTCGAACGTGTCGTGAGCGGCCCGCAGCTCGAGCAGCGCACGGTCGGTGGCCCCCTGCGCCGCGTAGGCATCGGCCAGGATGACCCGCGCGCGAGCGGCTTCGTAGGGCGCGCTGACCCGCGTCCACAGGTCGATCGCCTCCCGCAGCCGGAGCGCGGCAGCGGATGCGTCGCCCTCCGCCAGCAGGACCGCGCCTCGCGCCACGCGTGCCACGGCCAGGGAGGGATCGGTCTTGAAGCGCTCGGCCAATGCTTCCAGCTCATCGGCCCCGGACCTCGCCGTCTCGCGGTCTTCGAGTGCCAGCGCGATGTGCACGCGAGCCGGCAGCAGGCGGAGCCGGTGCGCATCGGTTCCCGGCGTGACGATCCAGGATCCCTGCCGATACGGCGGCTGAAGTGCCTCGCTGAGCTCGGCGGCGGCCGCCTCCGGCTTGCCGCGCGCCAGCAACAGCAGGGCATGCGCCGGCTGGATGTCCTGGCCGAAGCGATGGGCGCCAAGCAGCGCCTCCTCGGCGGCCGGCAGGTCGCCGCGATACAGCCTGATCTCGCCGATCTGGTACAGCGCCACGCCTGCAGCCGCCGGGATGTAGCCGCGCAACTCGTCCGACGCCACGCGGGCCTCGGCCTCCGCCTCGGGCCAGGCGCCGCGCAGCGTCTTCACGTTCGAGCGGAACAGCCTGCACATCCCGGGGAAGCCATTGATTCCCTCGCGGCGGCACCAGCGGTCCTGCGCTTCGGTCCACTCCGAGGCGCGCTGGATGTCACCGATCATGGCGCAGGCCTCGATGGTGGCGCAGCACACGCCGCCGGCCACCTGCGGCTCGAGCTCCCCGCTGAGTGCCTGGAGTGTTGCCTCGTCGGCCAGCGCCATGCCCTCCTTGACGTCGCCGCGGGATATCAGCAGCGCCGCCTTCTCGCCCAGGGCAAATGCCGCGAGGTCCGTCAGTCCAAGGCGCTCGGCGATGTCGGCGGCCAAGGTCGCCTGCACCAGCCCCTCGTCCGCGTCTCCGGCCAGCGAAGCGTGGAAGGCCTTCATGGCAGCCATCCAGCCATGCCCCTCGTTTTCCGGCGCGCCGTCCAGCAGCTTCTCGGCGCGGCGAATCCAGCCACTGCCCGCGGGCAGGGCCATGCGCAGCAGGTTCTCCCGTGCCAGGCCAATTGCGGCCCTGACCGCCCCGTGGACATCACCCGAACGGCTGGCGATCGCGTATGCCCGTTCGCGCGCCTCGATGGCCAGCGGCATCTGCCCGATCCACCAGGCGGCGTTGGCCAGGAGCTCCAGGCCTTCCGGCGACAGCCGCTCGCGCTGGTCCGCATCGGCCAGCAGGTCGTACGCGGCACGCCACTGATGGTTGTCCATGTACGACCGGGCGGTTGCGTACACGTCCGTAGGCGGACTGGTGGTCACGCTCACTCTCCTGCCAGGCGGATCCATTCTGCGCCGAGCGGCACGGCGCGTGCACTATCCCGGCATTGGAGGTGATGGCCATGATGCCGCAGACCCCAATGGACCCCGATATCAACGAGCCTGAGATCCAGGAGCCGGACGTCCCGCGCGACGACCAGCCGGACGAGCCCGC
>DATBIY010000123.1:0-4209 GCA_036556695.1 Candidatus Limnocylindria bacterium | reverse complement strand
TCGAGATGAACTCGGAGACTCGCAGGGCGAAGTTGCCGTGCATGGGCTCGGCCGCAGCCCTGGCACCGATGATCGGGAAGGCAAACGTCGGTCCGAAGGCCACGATCGCACCGCCGATGTGCAGGAAGAGAAAGATCGTTCCCAGCAGCTCCATGCCGTCCTCCGATTTGACCCGCGTTCACGGCCAGTTCGCGAACCCTACACAGGGTCCGGCGGGTTATGTCGGCGGAATCGGCAGATTCATCCGAGGGCCGCCTGAGGCGCGGAGCAGGGGGCCGAACTGGCTGCTGATGCGCACCTCAGCCGGCACGAGCCTCTGGATCGGCAAGTCCGTACGATTGCTGCGCACCTCAAATGAATTTGCCGATTTCAGGGGCCGGTCAGCTGGCCCAAGCCAACGATCATGGCTCAGCCCCCTCGAGCCGCTGGGTGTGGGCCGTCGGCCTGCTCAGCCTGGCGATGGTGGCCGCCGCCGTGGTCCTGCTGTTCCTCAACCGCGAGTCGGTGCGGACGCCCGATGAGGCCAATGCCATCGAGATCGTGGTGCCCATCGGCTTCGCCATCTTCGGACCGCTGGTCGCGTCGCGGCAGCCGTCGAACGCGCTGGGCTGGATCTTCGCAGTGACCGCGCTGGCGATGGCCGTTCCGGCACTGACCGGCCAGTACACGCGCTACGCGGTTCTCACCGAACCGGGCGTGCCGTTCAGCCCGTGGATTCCGCTGTTCGGCACCGCCACCGAAACGCTGGTCTATCCGGCCGGCCTGGCGCCGTTGGCCATGCTGCTCACGCCGAACGGACGCTTCCTGTCGCCGCGCTGGCGCTGGGTGGCGGTGGCAGGTGGCTTGATCACCGCGGTGCTCGTGATCTTTACCATCACCGAGCTGCAGATCGCCAACCTGCCGGTGGCCAACCCTGCCGGGCTCATCACGCTGGCGCAGCTGAGCAGCGGGCCAGTGGGCATCATCGCCTTTGTCCTGGGGCTGGTGGTCCTGGCCCTCGCCGCCGCGTCCATGGTCGTTCGGCTCCGGCGCGCGGACGGCGACGAGCGGCAGCAGCTGCGCTGGGTTGCCTATGCGACGGCGCTTGCGGTTGCGGTCACCGTGCTGGCCACCATGTACGCCATCGCATTCCTGGACATGGCGACCTCGCTGGCGGTGCTGAACATCGTCATCACCGTGTGCTTCGGTCTCATCCTGCCGGCGGGTTTCGGCATCGCCATGCTGCGCTATCGGCTCTATGACCTGGACCTGCTGGTCAACCGCACGGTGCTGTACGGCGCCGTGAGCGTCGTGCTGGCGGTGGCCTTCTTCGCCGCGAACGTGCTGGCCCAGCAGGCGGTGGAGACGCTGTTCGACGCACGGTCCGACCTGGTGGCGGCTGCCCTGGGGGTGGCCGCCGGGCTTGCATTTGGGCCGATGCGCCGCGCTGCGCGGCCGCTGGTCGACGCGCTGCTGCCCGCCCGCAGCAAGCTGACGCTGTTGTTCACGGACATCGTCGAGTCGACGCAGGCGATCGTCGATCTGGGCGACGAGGCCTGGCGCGACGTGCTGTTCCGCTATCGCGCGGCGGTGCGCCGCGAGCTCAGCCACTATCGCGGGCGCGAGGTCAACACCGCGGGCGACGCCTTCTTCGCGGTGTTCGCGCGGCCGCGCGACGGCGTCGGCTGCGCGCTGGCCATGCGCGACGTGGTGGCGGAGCTGGGGCTGCGGGTGCGGACCGGCCTGCACGTCGGCGAGGTGGAGCTGCGCGGCGAGCAGGTCAGCGGCCTGGCGGTGCATGCCGCTGCTCGCATCATGGCGCTGGCCGGCCCGGACGAGGTGCTGGTCTCCGGTGAGCTGGCCGAGGCACTGGATGGTCGTGTGGGAGTGCGGAATCGCGGATCCCAGGTGCTCCGCGGCGTCCCGGGTGAATACAAGCTGTTCGAGGTGGGCTAGAGCGCAGCCGGAATCGCCTGATGCAGCGCCACGTCGACACTGTCGGCCGCACGACGGGCGAACCGCAGGAAAAGGGAGGGCGAGCGACGGTAGCATCGGTCCATGACTGAATCGATCCTCAAGGATGCCTTCGCGCACCACGTCTGGGCCTCGCTGCAGCTGCTCGAGGCGTGTGACGCCCTTTCTGGCGAGCAGCTGGCCACCGACACGCCCGGCACCTACGGCTCCATACGCGATACGCTGCGACACCTGGTCGGCTCCGACTGCTCGTACCTGAAGGTCACGTCGGGCGGGAACCACGAACCGGTGGACGAGGAGTCCCTGGACCTGGCGGGCCTGCGAGCCGAGATGGCGAAGCATGCCGATGCATGGGCTGGCGTGATCGGCAACGACCCGGACCCTGATCGGTGGCTGGTGCGCCACCGCCCCGACGGCTCCGAGACCCATGCGCCGCTGGGCATCCGCCTGGCGCAGGCGCTCCACCACGGGACGGATCACCGCAGCCAGGTGTGCACCGCGCTGACCAACATCGGGATCGAGCCGCCGCAGATCGACGTGTGGGACTACGGCATGGCCCACGAGCGGACGCGGCGCACCGCGCCTGCCTGAGACGCGACGAATTTCCGCCGTCGGGTCGCACGGCATGATCTTCATCTGCCGCACCCAGTTCGTGCCGACCGTGGCGCAGCCGACGGAGGCCCCCGTAGCTGCCTAGCTGAGTGAGGCCTCGAACAGCTCCCAGGTGCCCGGCACACCGCGCAGGCTGACCGCGCCAAGCTGGGAGAAGCGCAGGTCCGATCCAGTGGCCAGGTCGCGGACCGTGCGGGTAACCACCACCTGGCGGTCATCGGCTTCGCTGAGGGCCCGCGAGGCGATGTGGACACCGATGCCGCCGACGTCGTCCTCGCGCATCTCCACCTCGCCGGTGTGGATGGCAGCCCGAATCTCCAGGCCCTCGTGGGCAAGGGCGTCGCGCAGCCCGAAGGCGCAGCGCAGTGCGCGGGTTGGTGCGTCGAACGTGGCCAGGAGCCCGTCGCCGGTGTTCTTCACGAACCGCCCGTGCCAGCGTTCGACCTCGGAGCGGGCCACCTGGTCGTGGCGATCCAGCATCTGCCGCCAGGCTCGATCGCCGAGCGCCGCGGCGCGACCGGTGGAGTCGACGATGTCGGTGAACAGCACCGTGGCGAGCACGCGGTCGACATTCTGGGCAGCCTGCAGCGAGCGGACCTGTTCATCGGTCCAGGCGTAGGACTCGACGAAGGGACTGCTGGGCTCCTGGTCCTCGGGCACGTAGGTCAGCAGCACGATGCCGGTGGGGAAGGTGCGGCTGCTGACCAGGCGCAGGTAATGCAGCTCGATCCGGTCGCGGAACAACCGCTTGCCGCTGCCAAGCACCAGCGGATAGACCATGAGCCGATACTCGTCCACCAGCCGATGGGCCATCAGCTCGTTCACCAGGTCGGCGCTGCCGTAAACCAGCAGGTCGCCGCCGGGCTGGCGCTTCAGCTGCTCGACGGCCGCCGCCACGTCGCCGTTGAGGACCGTGGTGTTCGTCCACTCCGCCTTTTCGAGCGTTTGCGAAACCACGTACTTCGGGATGCTGTTCAGACGCTGGACGAAGCGGCTGTCGCCGGCCGTCGGCCAGAAGGCGGCCCAGATCTGGTAGGTGGTGCGGCCCAGCAGGATGGCTTCGGCGTCGTCGAGCTGAGCGATGTTCCAGTGCTGGTTCTCGTCGTCCTGCAGGCGCAGCGCCCATGCGTTCCGGCCGTCGTGATGCTCGTCGAAGCCGGGCCCCTCCATGACGCCGTCGACGGTC
Source organism: Candidatus Limnocylindria bacterium (assembly GCA_036556695.1). Classification (GTDB taxonomy): domain Bacteria; phylum Chloroflexota; class Limnocylindria; order QHBO01; family QHBO01; genus DASSCW01. The sequence continues at coordinate 458 of DATBIY010000123.1, read as the reverse complement.
AGAAACTCGGTCACCACCAGCCGCATGGCGGGAGCGTACTCGCCGCGCGTCCCGAGAGCGGCGAAGTATCACTGGCGTGTCATAGGAATGACCGATTTCGACGAAAAGGCGTCACGTCTATGACCCCCGGTTAGGAAAGCGGCGCGTTTCGGACGATACCGGTCATTTTCATGACTGGGGAGTGATAAGGCGGCGAGCGGGATGGAAGAGGCTACATCTCGGTTTCGACGTCTGGGTTGTCGCGTGGCAGGCGCATCTCGGGCTCGTCGGCGCCGGGAGCGCGCCAGTCGGGGTCCTGCTGCGGCGGGATCTCGGTTGCGGGCTCGTCCGGCTGGTCGTCGCGCGGGACGTCCGGCTCCTGGATCTCAGGCTCGTTGATATCGGGGTCCATTGGGGTCTGCGGCATCATGGCCATCACCTCCAATGCCGGGATAGTGCACGCGCCGTGCCGCTCGGCG
>DATBIY010000122.1:0-4551 GCA_036556695.1 Candidatus Limnocylindria bacterium | reverse complement strand
ATGCCGCGTCGCATGGCGATGCCGTACGTCAGCGGCGAATAGTGGTACAGCGGGATCTCCTCCCAGATGGCGAAGCCCATGCGGTCGGCTAGCCGCAGCAGCAACGGGTTGGGCGGCGCGTGGCCGGCGCGGATCAGGTTGGCATTCACCTGGCGCGCATGGTTCAGCTGCTCCATCAGCTCGTCCACGTCCGTGATCCGATGCGCCGCGACCTTCGTGGACTCCGTGGCTGACGGCTCGATCCGCTCGTCGTGGAGGCCGACCCCGGTGAAGGTGATGGGCGTGCCGTTCAGCAGGAGACGCGGCCGCTCCTCGTCCACCGCGACGTGCCGCAGGCCGAAGGTGGTCGTCAGCGCGTCCGTGGCCCCGTCGGCGCCGGCAACGCTGGCGCGGAGCACATACAGCGCGGGGCGATCCGGCCGCCATCGGTCCGCGCCGCCCATGAGGAAGCCCATATCCACGCGCCGCACCTCGCCGGCGTCGAATGGTTCGAGCGGCCGCAGCTCGCTGGTCAGCGGCGCGCCCACGGCGAGGTCGGAGGCCAGCGGGCTGCCCACGTTCTCAGGCGTGACCCGGGCGGCGAGCACATCCAGCTGCAGCGACGGCTCTGCGGGCTCCGCCTCCAGCCCGGAACCCGGTGGGGAGACACTCGCCGTGCCGGATCCCGCCGGCGCCTGCGGCACGCTGATCACCGTCGGCGCGTTCCGGAGCACGACCGATACGTCCACTCCATCAAGGTGCGGCGTCGCATCGGCCCGGACCACGTGCAGTGGCGGCGTGGCCTCGATGCGGATCGGCCGCGTGATGCCGCCGTAGTTCCACCAGTCGGTCAGCCCCCACGGCACGATGTCATTGCGCGTTCCCCACCGCGGGTTGTCGACCCGTATGGCGATGACGTTCTGGGCACCCGGCACCAGCAGGGCGGAGAGATCGAACGCGAACGGCGTGTAGCCGCCCTCGTGGTAGCCGACCCAGGTCCCGTTGACCCACACATCGGCCAGGTAGTTGATGGCCTCGGCCTTCAGCGTCGCCGCCAGTCCCAGCCAACCTTCGGGCACGAAGAAGCTGCGCCGATACCATGCGCCCGTCTCGCGTCGGTCCGTGGGCGGCGGGTTGAGCGCGCCCGGCACCTCCAACGTCTCCCAGGCGTCGTCGTCGTAGTCCACTGCTTCCCGTCCGGCGGCCTCGGCCACGATTTGCGGCAGGCTGGTCCCGCGATCGGTCAGCGACACGTCGCTGTTCGGCGTGACCCGCTGGACACGCCACTCCCCGTCCAGCTGGATCGTCTCACGCAGCTGCGGCTCGAAGGTGGGCACCGGCATGCCGTTCTGCATGGCGATGGGCACCCCATCCACGCTCTCCACGCCCAGCGTCGGGGGCAGCGACCCGGGCCTGGCGGCTGGCGCGCAGGCCGCGAGCATCGATCCCAGGGCGAGCGCGGCCAGCGCCACGCACACCGGGACGCGGCTCACACGCGTGGACATGCTCCACCCGAGGCTGCACGACGCACGCCAAGGGCGGCGTTACCCGAAGTCTGGAGCCGGTACCTCCGCCGGCTCTTCGATGCCTCGCAGCAGCAGGATCGCCCATGCCGGGGCCAGAATTGCCAAGAAGACCCCCACGATGATGTCCGCGACCTGGAGCGGGTCGAAGGCCTCGATGAGCACCAGCGCAGCAACGAACCGAAGCGCCACTGCCACCAGGAGGCCAAGCGCGATGACCAGCGACAGCGTGCGCCACCTGCCGCTCACGGCGACCATGCGACCCGCCACGGCCACCCCCATCGCGACCAGGCTCAGCGCCCCCATCAGCAACCAGCCGAAGATGGACTCGCCAACGAACAGCGCATTGTCGAGGGCGATGACCTCCTCGACCCGGTAGCCACAGTCGCAGATCAGGGCCCGCCCGGCGTCATGGATGCCCATGTGCACCAGCTGCGAGGCGATGCCGATCACGCCGCCCAGCACCAGCAGGACGCTCATGAGGTCCCGCCCCGGCGTTGTTGGGGCCCACGCGCGCAGCACCACGCCCAGCAGCGCCAACGTGAGGAAGACGCCCAAGCTGGCAACCCCACCCAGGATCACGAGCGGAATCAGCCGCTCCTGGTCGCGGCGGATTTCGAACAGGCGGTCGACGAAGTCAGGGATGTCGATGGGCGTCAAGAGGACGCCGGACGCGAGGATCAGCAGGACGACTCCAGAGACCACCGCCAGGACGACCAGCGCCCAGCTGAGCCAAACCACCGTTTGCCGGCTGGCGACCATCCAAAATCTCCTTGCTCGAGTGCCCCAATAGAGGTGGTGTTGCCGTGAGTATGAGGGTCACGGCTACCGGCGAGCCGCCGACTACGCGGCCACGCCTCGGGAGGAGTCGCGCCGACCCAGGAGGTACCACGTCTCCATCTCGCCCTTGCCCTTGACCGGGACCGTGCCACGTGGCTCGCAGACGAACTCCTCCTTCAGCAGCTCGTACGTCTCACGGGTGATCTGGATGCGTCCCGGAGTGCCCTCGGTCTGCATCCGCCCGGCAGTGTTCACCGCATCACCCCACAGGTCGTACAGGAATCGCTTGCGGCCGATCACCCCCGCCACCACCGGCCCGGAGTTGATGCCGATGCGCAGGTCGAAGCCCAGCGCGCCGCACACACCGTCCGCCTGCACCGCCTCGAGCATGTCCAGCGCCAGGAGTGCCAGCACGCGCGCATGATCGTCGCGCGGCATGGGGATGCCGGCCGCCGCCATGTAGCAGTCGCCCAGGGTCTTGATCTTCTCGACCTCGTAGTGCTCGGCCAGCGTGTCGAAGTGACCGAACAGCTGATCGAGCATCTCGACCACGCGCGTCGGCGTCATGCGCTCGGCCTTGGGCGTGAACTCGACGACGTCGGCGAACAGGATGGAGGCCGATGAGAAGGCATCGGCGATCGTCCGTGGCTCGGCCTTTAGCTTGTCGGCGATCGAGCGCGGCAGGATGTTGAGCAGCAGCGTCTCGGCCCGCTCCTGGGCGTCGTGGCGCTGCTGCGCGAAGACGGCCAGCAGGGTGAACACCACCGCCCCGCCCACGACCACGTTCAGCGCGATCATCGTGGTGCTGAACCACTCCGGCAGGCGGCCCAGCCCGCCGGTCAGCACGCCCAGCATCCCCGACACCAGGAACGCCAGCGCGAAGATCACGAACCAGCGAATCCCCGAGCGGACGCTGCCGAAGACCAGGGCACCCATCGGCCCCAGGATCCCCCAGATGCCAACCCCGCCCGAGGCCAGGAAGCCGGCGGTCGGCCACATCGACATGGTCGGCGCCAGGGTGATGTCCAGTAGCTGGATGGTCAGCAGCATGGAGAAGTTCCGGGTGCGCGCGAATAGCACCAGCGAAGCGACCGAGATGACGAAGTAGGCGTAGGCCACCAAGCCCGATACCGCCCCGAGCGCGAAGTAGAGCGTCCCCCATACCAGCGAGATGGGCAGGATCAGCACCGCCAGGTAGACCAGCAACGCCTTGCGTCGCTGCGTGTCAACGTCATCGTTGGGATCAGCGCCGATGCTGCCGAGCCACTCCCACAGTCGCGTCACGCGCGGAGCATAGCCGCCACGTGCGACGCGGAGCGGTATGCCCCGAGTGAATCTGGCGTCGCCAACCCGGTCTGTTTGGCGGCGTTTCATGCCTTCAGCGGAATGGACCTGCCCCGACTTGGACCGCGTTGTTCGCCCTGATGCGCACGGTGAATCACCCGGTCCCACGAGCCCCCGGCTAGATCCAATTCATGCCTTCAAGGGCATGGAACGCATCCGCAACCGCCGATTTGGCTACGCCTCATGCCTGCGGAAAATGCCAATGCCCGGCCCGGACCAGCCGAGATTCAGGAGTCCCACTCCCCGCTTGGCGGGCGGGTTCGGCCCTCGACCAGCTCACCCACCCATTCCCGCAGCCGATCCAGGTGCTCCCCGTAGTGCTCGGCACCAGCCTTGCGCACCCACCGATTGGCCGATTCGCTCGGCTCGCGCAGCGAGAACCAGGCCTGCAGCATCTGGGCGCGCGCCATGGTGGCGCCGGTCCAGACCGACTCCCACGACTCGCGGCGGGCGACCTCCAGCGCCTCGGCGTTGCGCGCGTCGATGTCCAGGTCCTGCGGTTGATAGGAGCGTGCGGCGACGCTGGCCAGCTGGCTGGCTGCCTCGGCCAGCCAGGCGCGCAGGTGCGCCACCAGGTCCTTGACGCTCCAGTCCGGATTGCGGAAGTACCCCGGAGCCAACAGCTCGTCGGGCGACAGCATGCCGATCAGCCCGACCATCTCGGACCATCGGGCATATTCGAGGTCGACCTCCGCGGCGTAGTCCGCCGGGACGGGCGGTGGTGGGTGCGCTTGCCGCGCCCGGCGGATGATTGGGCTGTTCCTCAATCAGGTCACCTCCCCACCGTTGCCGGCTCGCCGGCATGCAGCACGCCGCCTAGCTCGCCGAGCGCGCGCAGGAACGTCTCGATGACCTGCGCCGGCGCCCGGTCACCCACGTTGATCATCACGCCCGCCAGCCGTCCGCCGTCCGGTGTGCTGAGGAG
>DATBIY010000121.1:0-46975 GCA_036556695.1 Candidatus Limnocylindria bacterium | reverse complement strand
CCCATTACGGCGAGACCCATGACTGAACCACGAACCAACGGCGACGCCCGCGAGGCGGCCACCAAAGAGACGACTGCCACCGAAACCACGGAGGCGACCGACGAGCGGCGCGGCAAGGGCCCGTCGCGGGCCGAGCTGATGCGCGAGCTGGACAAGCTCGAGCGGGCGCTCGAGGAGGCGCGGGCCGCCTCCGACGAGAACCTGCGCGCCTGGCAGCGGGCGGCCGCCGACTATTCGAACTACAAGCGCCGGACCGATGACGAGCGCGAGACGGTGGCGCGCTTCGCAAACGCGCTGCTCATCGGCAAGCTGCTCAGCGTCCTGGACGACTTCGACCGGGCACTGGAGAACGTGCCACCTGACACCGACGACGCGTGGGTCGAGGGCGTGCGGCTCGTCGAGCGCAAGCTGCGCGGCGTGCTGGAGTCGGAGGGCGTGACGTCCATCGAGGCCACTGGCCTGCCGTTCGATCCCAATGTCCACGAGGCCGTGGTCCACGAGGAGACAACGGAGCACCCAGACAACCACGTAATCGGCGAGCTGCAGCGCGGATATCGGCTGCACGACCGGGTGCTGCGCCCGGCGCTCGTTCGAGTCGCGAACAACCCGAAGGAGCACTGACCAATGGCAAAGATCATCGGCATCGACCTGGGCACCACGAACTCCGTGGTCGCGGCCATGGAGGGCGGCGAGCCCCAGGTCATCACCAACGCGGAGGGCGGCCGGATCACGCCATCGGTCGTCGCCTTTGCGAAGTCCGGGGAGCGGCTGGTTGGCCAGGTGGCCAAGCGCCAGGCGATCACCAACCCGGAGAACACCATCTTCAGCATCAAGCGCTTCATGGGACGCCGCTGGGACGACCCCGAGGTCCAGCGCAGCAAGGACCTTGTGCCGTACCAGGTCGAGAAAGACCCGAAGTCGGACGGCGTGGTCGTCACCCTGGCCAACGGCAAGACCTTCAGCCCGCCCGAGATCAGCGCCATGATCCTGCAGAAGCTGAAGGGCGACGCGGAGGCCTACCTGGGCGAGAAGGTGACCGAGGCGGTCATCACCGTGCCGGCCTACTTCGACGACACCCAGCGGCAGGCCACCAAGGACGCTGGCCGCATCGCCGGGCTGGACGTGAAGCGCATCGTCAACGAGCCCACCGCATCGGCCCTGGCCTACGGACTGGACAAGCAGAAGGAAGAGAAGATCGCCGTCTACGACCTGGGCGGCGGCACCTTCGACATCTCCATCCTGGAGCTGTCCGAGGGCGTCTTCGAGGTGCGCTCGACCAACGGCGACACCCACCTGGGCGGCGACGACTTCGACCAGCGGATCATCGACTGGCTGGCCGAGGAGTTCAAGAAGTCTGAAGGCATCGACCTGGCCAAGGACCGGATCGCCCTGCAGCGCCTCAAGGAGGCGGCCGAGAAGGCGAAGATCGAGCTGTCCTCCACCACCCAGACGGAGGTCAACCTGCCGTTCATCAGCGCCGATGCCTCCGGCCCCAAGCACCTTGTCATGACGCTGTCACGCGCCAAGCTCGAGGACCTGGTGGCCGACCTCATCAAGCGCACCGAGAGCCCGGTCAAGCAGGCGCTGGCCGATGCCGGCCTGAAGCCGAACGAGATCGACGAGGTGATCCTGGTCGGTGGCATGACCCGCATGCCGGCAGTGGTCGAGGCGGTCAAGGCGCAGTTCGGCGGCAAGGAGCCGCACAAGGGCGTCAACCCCGACGAGGTGGTGGCGGTTGGCGCCGCCATCCAGGCCGGCGTGCTGGGCGGCGAGGTCAAGGACGTGCTGCTGCTGGACGTCACTCCGCTGTCGCTGGGCATCGAGACCCTGGGCGGCGTGGCCACCAAGATGATCAATCGCAACACCACCATCCCCACGTCGCACACGCAGATGTTCTCGACCGCCTCGGACAACCAGCCGAGCGTGGACATCGTGGTGCTGCAGGGCGAGCGCGAGATGGCTTCGGACAACAAGAAGCTGGCGACGTTCCGCCTGGACGGCATTCCGCCGGCTCCGCGTGGCGTGCCGCAGATCGAGGTCACCTTCGACATCGACGCCAACGGCATCCTCAACGTGACGGCCAAGGACAAGGCCACCAACAAGGAGCAGAAGGTGACCATCACCGCCAGCTCCATGCTCGCCAAGGAGGACGTGGACCAGATGGTCCGCGACGCGGCCGAGCACGCCGAGGAGGACCGGAAGAAGCGCGCTGAGGTGGAGTCGCGCAACGAGGCCGACCAGCTGACCTTCCAGGCCGAGCGGCTGCTCAAGGACCTGGACGACAAGCTGTCCGACGAGGAGAAGTCGGAGGTCCAGACGCGGATCGCCGCGGTGCGCGAGGCCCTGAACGGGACCGATGCCGGCGCCATCGACTCGACCAAGCAGCAGCTGGCCGAAACGCTGCAGCGCATCGGCACCCGTGCCTACGAGGCCAGCGGTGGCGGTGGCGACGGCGACGGATCATCCGGCAATGGCACCGAAGGCGGAGCCGGAGCCGATGGCGAGGCCGAGTCTTCGGAGGAAGGCGAGACCATCGAGGGCGAGTACAAGGAAGTCTGATCCCGTCAGGCACGGGATGGGCCGCCCGCACTACCCCTCGCCTTGCTCCGCAACAGGCTTCGGGGCAGCGCGGGCGGCGCTTCGCATCTCTGGGAGCAGCCTTGCCTGACTCTGCACACGTCCTCCGCGTCCTCCACGAGGATGAGCGCCTGATTGCCGTGGACAAGCCGGCCGATCAGGCCGTGGCGCCCGGCGGGGGAGTGGCTGCGCCGGACACGCTGCAGGCGGCGGTGTCCGAGCACATCGGCGCGAAGGCCTTCCTCGTGCATCGCCTGGACCGCGAGACGAGCGGGGTTATGGTCTTCGCCAAGACGGCCGAGGCGCATCGGGAGCTGTCGCGCCAGTTCGAGGAGCGGCTGGTCACCAAGCGCTACCTGGCGCTGGTGCAGGGCCACGTCGAGGGACGCAGCGGGGAGATTCGGGAGCCGCTGCGCGAATTCGGCTCGGGTCGGGTGGGCGTGGATCCGAATGGGCGCGAGGCGATGACACGTTGGAAGCTGCGCGAGCGCCTGCCTGACGCCGACGTGCTGGAGGTCGAACCCCTCACCGGGCGGCGGCATCAGATCCGGGTGCATCTCTATTCGATCGGGCATCCCATCATGGGCGACACCAGGTACGGCAGTCCGCGGCCGGTCGGAGGCGCACCGCGGCTGATGCTGCATGCCGCCGACCTGACGCTGGCTGACGGCACGCGGCTGGCTGCCGAGTTGCCCGACGACTTCGCGAGCGTGCTGGGCGACCAGCGCAAAGCCGACGTATGACTACCCTGTAATGAAACCGACGCGATTTGCCCAAAACCTGCCGCTCTCATGACCGGGGGTCATGAACGAAGCAGATTCTGGGGCTGATCGGTCGTTCCTATGACAGGCGGGTAATAGTCCGGCGCCGAGCAGCGGCCCAGGCGGCTAGGCGTTCAGCTGGCTGGTGCAGGCCGGGCAGCGCGTTGCCGAGATCGCGATCTCGGTGGTGCAGAACGGACAGGCCTTGGTGGTCGGCTCCCCGGGCTGGGTGGCGGCACGGCGGGCCGCCAGCGCATTCATCGGCTTGACCACGAAGAAGAACAGCGCAGCAGCCACCAGCAGGAAGCTGATCAGCGCGTTGATGAAGTTGCCGTAGGTGATCACCGAGCCGTTGACCGTGGCGGTCATCGAGCTGAAATCGGAGTTGAAGAGGATGCCGATGATCGGCGTCAGAATGTCGGCCACCAGCGAGTTCACGATGGCCGTGAACGCGGCGCCGATGACGATGCCGACCGCCAGGTCGAGGACATTCCCCCGCAGGACGAAGTCGCGGAACTCGCGGATCATGGGTCTCCTCCATGTGCCGGGCCGACGATGTGTGAGCGGATGGTAGGGCCGATAGACTCGCCTGTGAATGCGTCTCGCCACCTGGAACGTCAATTCGCTGAAGGCACGGCTCGACCGCGTGCTGGCCTGGACACAGGCGCAGCAGCCCGACATCCTGTGCATGCAGGAGACGAAGCTGAGCGACGCGCAGGCGCCGCTGATGGATTTCCAGGCGCTGGGCTACGAGCTGGTGCACCACGGGCCGGGCCGCTGGAATGGGGTGGCCATCGCCTCGCGGCTGGGCGTCGAGGAGGTGACCGCGGGGATCCCGAACCCGGACGGCTGGGCCGATGACGGCGGCCGCTTCCTGGCCGCCACCTGCGGCGGCATCCGGGTGGCCAGCATCTACGTGCCGAACGGCCGCATGGTGGATTCGGAGTTCTACCTGGAGAAGCTGGACTGGCTGGCGCGACTCTCGGCGTGGCTGGATGACACAGATCCGGGCACCGAGCTAGCGATCTGCGGCGACTACAACGTTGCGCCCACCGATGACGACGTGTGGGACGCCCAGGCGGCCCATGGTGCGACCCACGTCTCACCGCGCGAGCGCGCCGCGGTGGCCAAGCTGCGCGAGTGGGGCATGGTCGACGTGGTGCGGCAGTTCCACCCTGAAACCGGCTTCTTCACCTGGTGGGACTACCGCGCCGGCCACTTTCACAAGAACTTCGGGATGCGGATCGACCACGTGTACGTCTCGCCGCCGCTCGCCGCGCGGGCGGTGGCCGCGGAGCGCGACCGGGATGCGCGCAAGCCGTCGACCTACCCGGGCATCCCCTCCGACCACGCGCCGCTGATCGTCGACTTCAAGAAATAGCGGCAGCGCTACGCGGCGCGTAGGGCGGCGGCAAGCTCCCTGCCGGCGCGCGTCCGCGGCCACGTGACCTTTCTCGCGCCGACGAACGTGGTGTATGCGTCCAGCGCCTGGGCGAGTGCCGCGCCGAAGTGCGGCTCCTCCATCGGCCTGAAATCCGGCTGGAACCAGACGCCCAGGATGCGCAGCTCGCCGGTCTTGCGCTCGAGGCGCGGCTCGATGCGGCCGACCAGCCGCTCGCCGAAGAGCAGCGGCAGCACGTAGTAGCCATGCTTGCGCTTGGCCGCCGGCGTGTACACCTCCCACGTGTACTCGAAGCCGAACAGGTCGCGGAGCAGGCGGCGGTCCCAGATCAATGGATCCAGCGGCGCCATGAACGCGACGGCCGGCGGAACCGATGCGGGGTCGCGTGTCGCCTCCAGGATCGGCTCCTCCTCGGCCAGGATGAGGCGCGTGCCGTGCAGCCCATCGACGGCCAGCGGCAGCAGCGTCCCGTCCTCCGTCAGCTGCGTCGTCCACGCGGCGCGCTGCGCGGCGGTGCCGGTGCTGTAGATGACGTCAGCCGGCGCCTTTTCTCCGAGGAGCCCGACCGCGCGGTATCGGCTCAGCAGGCGCATGCGCAGGGCGTCATTCTCGGACTCGCGGCGGTTGAGCAGTTCGGCGGGGACGATGCGCTCGATGAGGTCGTAGTAGCGGCGGTTGCCGTCTCGGCGCGCGATGCCCAGGCGGCCGGACACGAACAGCGCCTCCATGACGGCCCGCGCGGCGGAGGTCGGAGCCCACCACCAGTCGATGGCGTGGTTGTGCTCCTTGAACGCGTTGGTCGCCAGCGGGCCTTCCCGCCGAATGGTCTCCAGGATGGCGTCGGCCACCTTCGACTGCTCGGTCAGGATGCGGTCCGAGTAGTAGTTGGCGGAGCGCTCCCAGCTGATGGCGTAGTGCGGCAGCTGGTCCATGGGCAGAATGTTCAGGCTCTTGTTGTAGATCTCGATCAGCCGCCGGTCCTCGCCGTACAGCCACTCCTCGGCCCAGCCGCGCCGGTAGCCGGCGATGCGCGCGTGCAGCACCAGGTCGTGGTTGCGCGCGCCCGGCACCTCCAGCGGGTCGAACTGCAGCAGACCCAGCCGGTCGATCACGCGCAGGACCGATGCCGCCTCCGGCGCCAGCGCCCTCGGCGGGGCGAGGAGGTGGCGGCTGACCAGGAAGCGGCGGGCGTGGCCGGCGCTGATCTCGAGCTGGAGCCGGGTGACGTCTGCCATGAGCCGCCGATGCTAGCGGGGCGGCTGGACCGCCGTTGGTACGATGCCGGCCATGAGCCACGAGCGCCTGCCGCACGGCGTGCCGCCGGCTTCCGTCGGAGCCGGCCCGGAGGATGCCGGAGCCGATACCGCCGCGCGCCGCGCGCTGCGGATGCAGGTCCTGGCCACCGAGCACTGGAGCCTGCTGGCCACCCGCTCGCTGTCGTGGAACGAGGCGTTTGCCCGGTCGAGCATGTTCCTGTCGCTGCTCTCCGGCGCGATCGTGGCGTTGGCCCTGGTTGCGCAGGCCACCCAGTTCGGCGAGGGCTTCATGGTGTTCGCCCTGCTGACTCTGCCGGTGGTGCTGTTCGTTGGCCTGGCGACCTACGTGCGCCTGCTGGAGATCAACAACGAGGACTACGTTTGGGTGCGCGGCATGAACCGGCTGCGCGGCGCCTACCTGGAGCTCGACCCTGACGTGGGCCGCTACTTCATCACCGGTACGACGGAGGACGCGGTCGACATCTTCCGCAGCTACGGGAGCATGGACACCGGGTTCGACTCGGGGCGCTTCCACGGCTTCGTGACGACGCCTTCGACCATCGGCTTCGTGGACGCCATGGTGGCCGCGGTGCTGGCGGCCATCGTGGTCGTACAGCTGAACATGGCCATGGTGTCCGCCGCGCTGGTGGGCGTGGTGGCATTTGTGATCACGGGCGTGATCCTCGGCTGGATCGGCTACCGCAACCAGCGCATGGCATCCCTCTATGACGAGCTACCGCACGACAGGCGCACGCACTCACAAGGCTGATCTCCTGCGGCAGACCCGATGATCCTGCCCAAGGTCCGCGATCCGCGGTTCATCACCCTGCGCCGCGGCGGAATGCTGAGCGACGAGGACCATCACCTCCTTGCCGTGTGGGCAGCCGACTGCGCGCAGCACGTGCTGCCGCTCTTCGAGCGCACGCGTCCCGACGACGATCGCCCGCGCCGGGCAATTGAGCTGGGACGAGCCTGGGCGCGGGGAGAGGTGTCGTGGTGGGACGCTCGGGCGGCGGGTGGCCACGCCAACGCCGCTGCCAGGAATCTTCGCGGGGCGCCCCGACATGCGGCCTATGCCGCCGGACAGGCGGCGGCGGTGGGCCACGTGGCAGCGCACGAATTGGGTGCCGCGGCCTATGCAATCCGGGCGGTGCAGGCAGCGGCGGGCGCCGCGCGCGGCGCAGAGGCCGGCCGCGAGGAATGCCGCTGGCAGCGTGCGCAGCTGCCCGAAGCGATCCGCGACCTGGTGCTCGACGACCAGCGGCTGCGCAACGAGCTGTGCTGGTTCGTCTTCGACTGCTGACGGTGCTGACGGTTCCGGTTGCGGGCCGCCGCCTTGCGGGGCCGCCGACTTGCAGGGCCCGCCGACTTGCGGGGGCCGCCGACTTGCAGGGCCCGCCGACTTGCGGGGGGCCGCCGACTTGCGGTATGCGCTCCGGAGTAGCGTTAGGTCGCTCGGAGGGCGATTGGGGCCCGCGGCGCGGGCAATTCACGCTCGGCGCGCGCCTGGTGACGGGTTTCGAGTCACTTAACGCTACTCCCAGCATCATTTCGGCAGTCGGGCCTCGAACCTACGGAATGCTGCCGGCGCGCGACATTCCGCACGTCGAGGGGAGTCGGGCAACGGAGAGAGGGCCGCGCCCGAGCGCGAATAGCTGGCACTCTGAACCGCAGAGTGCCAATTTGTATAATCGCCGGCCGATGGCGATCAAGCGCGACTACTACGAGATCCTGGGCGTGCCGCGCGATGCCTCCGAGGAGGAGATCAAGCGCGCATTCCGCCGCGCTGCGCAGCGCCATCACCCCGACGTCGACAACAGCGATGGTGCCGAGCAGCGCTTCAAGGAGCTGAACGAGGCGTACCGCGTCCTGTCCGACCGGCAGCGGCGCAGCGCCTACGACATGTTCGGCCACGCCGGCGTCGGCGGTGCGGCCGGTGGCGACTTCGAGGGCTTCGGCGGCGGATTCGGGCCGTTCGGCGACATCTTCGACGCCTTCTTCGGCGGCTCGCCCACCGGCACCCGTGGCCGCCGGCGCGTGGTGGCCGGCGCGGACCTGCGCTACGACCTGGCCATCGACTTCGCCGAGGCGATGTCCGGCGTCACCAAGGAGATCACCTTCCCAACCCTAGTGACCTGCGACGTGTGCGCGGGCTCCGGCGGCGAGCCCGGCACCGAGCCGGAGACCTGCCCGGAATGCAACGGGAGCGGTGAGCGCCGGCGGGTGAGCCAGACGATCCTGGGCCAGATGGTCAACATCACCGCCTGCCCGCGCTGCAACGGCGAGGGGCGGATCATCGCCACGCCTTGCCACAACTGCCGCGGCGACGGTCGCGTTCGGCAGGAGCGGAAGCTGCAGGTCACCGTGCCGGCGGGGATCGACTCCGGGCAGCGCATCGCGCTCGAGGGCCAGGGCGAGTCCGGTCCGCGTGGGGGGCCGCCCGGCGACCTGTACGTGGTCGTCACGGTGCGTGACCATCCGCAGCTCATCCGCCGCGGCACCGAGCTGTACCACGAGCTGGCCGTCACCTTCCCGCAGGCCGCGCTGGGCGCGACGCTGGAGGTGCCCACCATCGAGGGCAGCGAACCGGTCGAGATTCCGCCTGGCACCCAGTCCGGCACCGAGGTGCGGCTCAAGGGGCGCGGCGTGCCCCGGCTGCGCGGCAGCGGCCGCGGCGACCTGCGCGTGATCGTCACCGTGGTCGTGCCGGAGAAGGTCTCGAAGCAGGAGCGCGAGCTGCTCAAGCAGCTGAACGAGGTCAGCGGCCCGGCTGTGCTGCCCAAGGGCAGCGGCGCGAGCCTGTTCGACCGCCTGCGCGACATCTTCAGCTGAGCTCGGGGCAGGGCAGCGCCATGCGCTGGCTGGAGCTGACCGTCGAAGCCGATGCCGAGGCGATCGAGGCCGTCAGCGAGATCCTCGGGCGGCTGGGCCACGGCGCCGCCGTGCGGCCCACCAGGCTGATCCGCGACCCGGCGGACGAGCTGGCGGTGCGCGAAGACCCCGACGCGCCGTACGAGCTGACCGCCCACCTGCCCGATGACGCCGCTGCCCCCGCCGCCGTGGAGGCCACCGAGCGCGCGCTGTGGCACCTCCAGGCCTTCGGCCTGCGTCCGGTGAGCGAGCTGCGGGTGCGCCACGTCGACGAGCGCGACTGGATCGAGGGCTGGAAGGCCGGCTACGCGCCGCAGCGCATCGGCCGCCTGCTGGTCGTGCCGTCGTGGCTCGAGCCGGAGCCCGCCGCCGGCGACGTGGTGCTGCGGCTGGATCCCGGTATGGCCTTCGGCACCGGCCTGCATCCCACCACTCGCGGCTGCCTGCAGCTCCTGCAGCGCCTGGAGCCGATACCTTCGCGGGTCCTGGACGTGGGCAGCGGGTCGGGCATCCTGGGGATTGCCGCGCTTGCGCTCGGCGCCCGCCAGGTCGAAGCCCTGGACACCGATCCGGTGGCGGTCGAGGCCACACTGGCGAACGCGGTGCGCAACGGCATGGCCGGCCGCATCAATGCCCGGGCCGGCACCCTGGGCGCGGCATCGGCCGAGCCGTATCCGTTGGTGCTGGCCAACCTAATGGCGGTGGTGCTGGTCGAGCTGGCCGCGCCGCTGGCGGCCCATACGGCGTCCGGCGGGACGCTGCTGGCCAGCGGCATCATCGCCGAGCGGGCGGACGAGGTGCTGGCCGCGCTCCTCACTGACGGCTTCGCACTGGTCGAGCGGGTGGATGACGGCGAGTGGGCCTCGCTGCGCATGGTGCGCGCGTGACGGTGCACCGCTTCTTCGTGACGCCGCAGGCGCTGGCCGGCGATCGCTTCCCGCTGCCCAAGGAGATCGCCCACCAGGTGACCCGCGTCCTGCGGCTGCGTGACGGCGACCACCTCGTCCTGCTGGACGGCAGCGGGCAGGCGGCCTCGGTCCGCCTCCACCACGGCGAGTGCCTGGTCGAATCGCGCGGCCCGGCGGGCGGCGAGCCACGCCATCGGCTCAGCGTCTGGCAGGCGCTGCTGCGCGGCGACCACCTGGAGCCGGTGATCCGCCACGGCACGGAGGTGGGCGTCGCCGAGTTCCGGCTGATCGTCACCGAGCGCTGCGTGGCCCGCGACCTCTCCCCGCGGAAGCTGGAGCGGCTGCGCGCAGTGGCACGCGAAGCCGCCGAGCAGTCCGAGCGCGGAATCGTGCCGCCGGTGCACGAGCCGGTGACGCTGGCGGGGGTGCTCAGCCCTTCATCGGTCCTGCTGCATGAGCGGCACGACGGGCAGCGGCTGTCCGACCTGGAGCCGCCGGCCAGCCTGGTCATCGGCCCCGAGGGAGGCTTCACGCCCGACGAGGTGGCTGCCGCCGTGCGGGCGGGGGCGACGCTGGCCGGGCTGGGGCCGCGCATCCTGCGCTCCGAGACGGTGGCGGTTGCGGCCGCCGCCGTCGTTCTGGCCAAGACCGGCGACTTCGCCTAGGCTGCGCCGATGGCCGATCACGACGCCGACTGCCTCTTCTGCAGGATCGCCGCAGGCGAGATCCCCGCGGAGATCGTGCGCTCCGACGACCAGGTCGTCGTCTTCCGGGATATCAACCCCAAGGCGCCGACCCACCTCTTGGCCATCCCGCGACGTCACATCGCCTCGGCCGCCGAGCTGACGGACCAGGATGGCCCGCTGCTGGCGGCGCTCTTCGGCACGCTGCGCGATCTCGCCGCCGAAGCCGGGGTGGGTGGCTACCGGATCGTGACCAACGTCGGGCCGGACGCCGGGCAGAGCGTGTTCCACGTCCACTTTCACCTGCTCGCCGGCCGCTCCATGGCCTGGCCGCCGGGGTGACCGCGCCGCGTTGACCCTGCGCACCCCCGCTGATAGACTCCGCGGGCTTGTGCGCCCGGCGAGAAGCCGAGCGCAATTTTCTCGGCAGAGAGGAGGCGAGACGTTTGGCAGAGGTCCGCGTGGGCGAGAACGAGACGTTCGAGAGCGCGCTGCGCCGCTTCAACAAGAAGATCCAGCAATCCGGGATCCTGGCTGAGGCACGGCGCCGCGAGCATTACGAGAAGCCCAGCGTGAAGCGCAAGCGCAAGGAAGCAAAGAAGCGAAAGGCTTCCCGCGCGTAATTCGCCAGACGCTCACCCATCCTGCGGGCCCGGTCGAAACGGTGACGAACCGATGACCAGACCGATGACGCCCGCACAGCACAGCCGATGACCCTCCAGGAGCGGATCGAGGCCGCCATGCGTGAGGCCATGCTCGCGCGCGACATCCGGCGCGTGGGCACGCTGCGCATGGCCATGGCCGCCTTCCAGAACCGCCGCATCGAGCTGGGCCGCGACCTGACCGACGAGGACGTCATCGACGTCCTGTCGAAGCAGATGAAGCTGCGCCGCGAGTCGATTGAGCACTTCAAGGCCGCCGGCCGCGACGCCATGGTGCAGGTTGAGGAAGAGGAGTCGGCCATCATCAGCGAGTTCCTCCCGCAGCCGCTGTCCGCAGCCGAGCTGGAGGAGCTGGTGCGTGCCGCCATCGCCGAGACCGGCGCCAGCTCGCCGGCCGACATAGGCAAGGTCATGGGCCGCGTCACGCCACAGACCAAGGGGCGCGCCGACGGCAAGGCCGTTGCCGAGCTGGTGCGCCAGAAGCTGGGCGGGTAGGCGTGTTCATTCCCCGCACGCTGGCGGAGACCGAGGGCGGTGGCGGCCGCGGCCCGTGGGCCCGGGCGCTGATCGTCACCGGGATCCTTACCGCGCTGCTGTGGGGCATCCTTACCTTCCGAGTCAGCGGCGGCGCCAGCCTGAACGTCGGCGACGTGGCGCAGTCCGAGATAACAGCCCCGATCAGCAAGAGCTTCGTGTCCGAGTCGCGGACCACGGCTGCACGCGAAGAGGCTGCCGACGCGGTGCCGACGGCCTACGTCCCGATCGCGCCGCTGGCCGACATCCGTGAGCAGCAGCTGAGCGCCTACCAGGCAGTGGCCGATGGCATCGAGCGCACGCTGGAGCGGCGCGAGACCGAGGAGCTGACGCCGGAGGCGGTGGCATCGGAGCTGAAACGCATCGCGCCGCAGCTCACCGAGGAGCAGGTGGATTACATCGCCGGCATGTCGCTGGGGATCTGGCAGCGCATCGCCGGGGCTGGCGCCATGGTGCTGGAGGAGGTGCAGTCCGGCGAGATTCACAGCGACGCGGTGACCGACGCGAGGGAGCAGCTTCGCAACAACATCACCAACGACCTGTCGCAGGCCGACCGTGCACTGGCCGGCGACTTGGCCGAGGACTATGTCGCGGCCAACTTCACCGTCTCCGAGGAGGAGACCGCAGCCGCTCGCCAGGCAGCGCGCGACGCGGTCAGCGACGTGGTGATCGAGGTGCAGCAGGGCGAGACCATCGTGCGCCGCGGCGAGGTCGTGACCGTCGTGCAGCTCGAGACGCTGGAGGCGCTCGGCCTGACCCAGCCACGCATCGAGGCCTCGACCCTGGCAGGCAACGCGCTGGTGGCGCTGCTGGTGGCAAGCCTGCTGGTGAGCTTCCTGTGGCGCTTCGAGCCGCAGATCTGGTTCCGCAATCGCTCGCTGCTGCTGTTCGCCCTGGCGCTGCTGGTTACGGCCATTGCCATGCGGATCGCCGCCGACCGCACGTTGTGGGCCTACGTGGTGCCCACCGCCGCCACGGTCCTGCTGTGCGGCATCCTGCTCGACGGCGCCGCGGGCGGCGCCATGGCCGTCAGCCTTGCGGTGCTCGCGGGCGTGATGAACAGCAACAACCTGGAGCCGGCGGTCTACACCCTGGCGGGAGGCGTGGCTGCCCTGAGCACCATCGTCCGCGCGGAGCGGCTGAACGCCTTCCTGCGCGCCGGGCTGGTGCTGGG
Organism: Candidatus Limnocylindria bacterium; assembly: GCA_036556695.1. Lineage (GTDB taxonomy): Bacteria > Chloroflexota > Limnocylindria > QHBO01 > QHBO01 > DASSCW01. The sequence continues at coordinate 34,147 of DATBIY010000121.1, read as the reverse complement.
CGTCACCAACATCGCGGTGCTGCTTGCCTTCAACCTGCTGGAGCAGCGCGACGTGACGAGCATGGTCCAGGGCGTGGCGGCCGGATCGGTGAACGCCGCGCTGTCCGTGGTGCTGGCCGTGGGCTCGTTCGCGGTCATCGGCAACCTGTTCGGCATCATGACCGTGTTCCAGCTGCTCGAGCTGGCGAACCCCAGCTCGCGCCTGCTGCGGCGGCTGCTGCTCGAGACGCCGGGCACCTACCACCACAGCGTCATGGTCGGCAACCTGGCCGAGCGCGCGGCGGAGACCATCGGCGCCGATCCGCTGCTGGCACGCGTCGCCGCCTACTACCACGACATCGGCAAGATGAAGAACCCGCTGGCCTTCATCGAGAACCAGGCCGGCGCGCACAACATCCACGACGAGCTGTCGGCCGAGGTCAGCGCCCGGATCATCAGCAGCCACATCCGGGACGGGATCGATCTGGGGTACGAGCACGGCCTGCCGGTGCAGATCATTGCCTTCATCCCGCAGCACCACGGCACCAGCGTGATGAGCTATTTCTACGGCAAGGCGCTGCGCGAGGTGGGCGGTAACGGGGAGCTGGTCCCGAAGGACCTGTACCGCTATCCGGGTCCCAAGCCACAGAGCCGGGAAGCGGCAATCCTCATGCTGTCCGATGGCGTGGAGGCATCGGTCCGTTCGCTGGATGACAAGGACGAGGCGTCCATTCGCGCCATGGTGGACCGCATCGTCGATGCCCGCGTCGAGGACGGGCAGCTGGACGACGCCGAGCTGACGCTGAAGAACATCAGCCAGATCAAGGAGGCCTTCGTCCAGCAGCTGCTGGGCATGTACCACAGCCGCATCAAGTACCCCGACAACGTCGTCCCGCTTGAGCCGCCCCGCCGCGAAGAGGCCTGAATGGCCAAGCCTTGAGCCGCGGGCGGCGGTCCCCTAGGATGCGCGCATGGGCTGCTCCGTCACGTTCCACGACCACGTCGGGCGGGAGCAGCTGGCGGCGGCCATCGAGCCCGCCAGCATCGAGCAGATGCGCGACCTCCTGGAATCGGCCGTCGACGAGACGGTGTCCGCCGCGCTAGGCCCTGGCGAGTGCGAGGTGGAGCTGACGCTCTGCGGTGACGCGGAGATGGAGCGCCTCAACTTCGACCACATGGGCGAGCGCAGCCCCACCGACGTTCTCGCCTTCCCCCTGCACGAGTGGAGCATTGACGGGCGCCATTCCCACCTGGCCGATGACGACGGCGTGTCCCCGCCGGGTGCGACGCTCCTGGGTGACGTGGTGCTCGACGTCGACCAGGCAGTGCGCCAGGCCAGCGCCGGCGACTGGAGCGTGCTGGAGGAGATGGTCCTGCTCGCCATCCACGGCACGCTGCACCTGGTCGGCCACGACCATGCCGAGATGGACGAGGAGCAGGCCATGCGCATGCTGGAGCACGACGTGCTGGCGACACTGCATCGGCGCCACCACGGAGTGCCCTGGAAGCCCGGCTCGCTGTTCGACCGAGCCGGCCACGCGGTGACCAGCGGCAGCTGATCACCGCGGATCTGCGCCCCGCTAGCCCCGGCGCATGGGTGTCCCCAGGCTAGTGCCGCTACTGCGGGACGAGGTGGACCGGGTTGCCGCGAATTGTCACCTGCCAGGTGGTGGTGTCGTTTCCGCCTCCCACCGTGTAGCGGATCTTCCACCAGCCAGGCTGCGATTCGCCACTGGGTGTCAGGCCACTTGATCCGTACGACGCCGGCAGCGGGATGACGATCTTCAGCCAATAGGCGTCGAAGTGGCTGCCGCTTCCGTTGAAGTTCGCCGGGCAGCCGCTCGGGACGCCGCCGGGCGGCGCCGCCGTCGGGTAGTTGGTCTCGATGCAGGTCACGTTCGTACCTGACTCGCCCACCTGCCCGTTCTTGCTGATGCTGGTGTACGAGAAGGTCGCCGGGGTGTAGGTGTTGTTGTCCGGGCTCAGGATCTCGAGCCATGCGCCACCGCCCACGTCGCCGGGGTCGTAGAGGTCGATCTCCACCGTCTTGCCGGCGCCCGCGGCGCGATCGATCTGCGCCAGGTAGAACGTCTGCCGGCCGGACTGCACGTTGGCATATGCGGCCATGCGTCCACCGCCGTAGACACGCGGACTGCCTGAGCTGCTCGTGACCTGCAGGCCAAAGCGATTTGCGGCGCCGACGCTGTTGTTCACGTTGGGGTCGGCGACTGCCGTGCCGCCGCCGCTCGCGGTGACTACCTTGGTGGTCGTGACCTGCAGACGATACTGGCCGGCGGCCAGCGTTGTCGGCAGCGCCCACCACTTCAGGTGGTACTGGTTGTTCGGGTCGCCACTTCGGTCGCAGCGCGTCACGCTTGAATCGGAGCTGTACTGCGGTGAGCCACTGCCCAGAAGCCCGCTCTTGTCGCTCTGCTTCATGTTCTCGAACAGCGATCCCGAACCGTAGACCAGGGTGTCGTCGGTAAGCAGGAATGGCGTGCCGTTCTGGTTGTAGAGGTTGAAGTAGGTGCTGACCGGCTGCGGGTTCGTGCCGTTCATGTTGCCAGTCCACTCGTCGCCGGTGCCTGCACGGCCAGACCCGTTGACCGGCATGGCGCAGAAGCCGGCGTCGAAGACGTACACCCGGCCGCCGCCGCCGGCAGGAATCTCGACGGTGTAGCCATAGCCGGAGGGGTCATATTCGGCGTTGTTGATGGTCGGGCTGCTGACCTTGGCCGGCAGGAACGCGTCGCCATTGCGGCTGTCGCCGCCCTTCGTGAAGGCGGCGCCCCAGAACCCGCCGCTGTTGAGCTGGCTGGGTGCCGTGCGCCCGATGGTCGTGCTGCCGGTGGTGGCGCTGGGCACGCCGCTGCTCGAGTTGGAGTTGCCCGAGGTGATGCACAGCGGATCGCTGCCCGCGGCGGCCATGTCCATGCAGCCGATGCCGTAGTAGTTGAGCGGGCTGCCCATGGGAACCGGGCGGACATACTCGGCACTGGACGTGCGCTGGATCGGAATCTGGTTGACGCCAACGATCCTGGCGAAGAAGGTGTCCACCTGGGTCGTGATCGTGACGTTCAGGCGGCGTGGGTTGCCGGGATCCTGGACGGGGGTCACCACCGCGCCGCTGCCATCGGTATAGCCGTTCTTGGTGGCTTCCGCCTCAGCGGTGGTGTACGAGGTCCCCACCTGGCTCGGCAGGAAGACGACGCCCGCCAGCGCGGCCGCGTCGGCCGCGCGCTGCACGCGAAGCACGTTGGACTGGTACCAACCCAGGTCGATGATGAGCCCGACCAGGGCGATCAGGGGCACGAGGACGCCGCCGGTGATCACGAGGACCTGGCCTCTGCGCGAGGATCGCCGGCGCGGCTGCCGAACCTCCTCTGTTGGTGCGGCGGGCGTGGTGGTGTTCATGCGATTCTCACTGGCTCGTGGGGTTGAGCGCCATCACGGTCCGGTCGTACATCGCCAGGGAACTCATCCCCGAGAGCGACAGGAACGGTGTCTGCAGGGAGTAGCGGTAGCGGAGGCCGACCCCGATCGAATCGGCCGGCGGGGTGTTCGTCCGGGCGCATGCCTGCCACCCGGTGGACTGAAGCGCATAGTCAAGACGTTGACCGTCGACCATCGGCCCCCCGCCGGGGCTATGGCGCCAGACATTCACCAGGCCGCTGGTCTCGCCACCGCTGGCGTTGGCCTTGAAGATGCGGATCTCCTCGACCTGCGCCGGCAGGATCGGCGAGCCCGATCCCTGCAACACGCGCTGGACCGCGGCAATGACGCGACCGTCGACGCTGGCGGCGTTGGGAGATCGGCCGGCACCGCAGCCCAGTGGTCCACCGCCGTTTGCCAGCGAGGCACCGACGCGCGCGCCCTCGCGGGTGGCGTACTCGATGGTCAGGTTGTTGCTGAAGATGAAGCCAAACTCGATGGCGCCCAGGATGAGGAACAGGAGGAACGGCACGACCATGGCCGTCTCGACCAGGCTCTGTCCTCGCTCGCTGCGCCCGTAGCGGCGCGACAGTGCGCGGATCACAGCACCGGCTCCATCTGCATCTGCTGGGTGGCGACGAAGGTCGGCAAGCCCAGGAAGCCGAGGAGCGCCGAAAGTGGCGTCTTCCAGGTGTAGTTGTAGGTGATACGGACGCCAACCGTGTCGAGCTTGGTATGTGTCCCACCACAACCGGCGAGCACGTTGCAGCGGCCCGCTTCCAGGTAGGTGCTCGAGCCAGCCGTGTACGGCAGCGTCCGGGAGACACCGTCGAGATCGGAGCACGTCATGGAACCACTGCGGTCGTAGCGATTGAGCTGGCTTCCAAGCATGTTTCCGTTCTCGTCCGAGAAGTACACCTCGACCGCGACGACCCCGGAGCGATCAGATGTATCGCCCAGGTCGCGCTCCAGGCTGGCGAGAGCTGTGCAGTCGGTGCCGATGCGGTTGCCGCCCTCCGCCACGACCAGGGCGACATTGCGCGTGACGTAGTTCAGCGCGTTCATCGTGCTGAAGGCAAAGGCGAACTCGATGAACGCAATGAGCACCAGCAGGAAGAGGGGCAGCACCAGGCCGAACTCAACGGCGGCCTGGCCGGGGGTGCTCGTGCTTGATCGCCTGAAGCGTCTCATGAATGGTCCACTTCTCTTGGATTGGCTGCGCCAGCCTAGGGACCAATAGGCCGTGGTCGCCATGACCCATTGGTACTGCCCTCTGCGAGAATTCCGGGGACGCTCCCATGCGTCCGAATCGCGGTTCCTGGCCGGCGCCAGGACGCTGCATACGGGCGTACGGCTTCGCGTGTTCCCTCAGCGCGCAGGGGCGACTGGCAGGACCGTGGCGCCGATGGGTTCGCCATCCAAGGCGATCTCGATGACCCAGCAGCCCGCCCGAGGAAACGTGGCCGGCGCAACGGTCAGGTACAGGTTGCGGGCAGGGGTGCCGGGAGGCGACACGGACTGTCGACGTACTGGCAGGTCGCGACCGCGACCCACACCAAGCTGCCGCGCCGTGGCGGTGAGCTGTGCGGCGGCCGGGACTTTCCCCGGGGCACGCAGGTAGATCTCCAGGTCCGGATCTCCGGCGCGCCAGCTGGTGTTGTCGCCAGGCAGGACGGCGAACAGCCGCGGCCCTCCGATCTCGCGGAACGCGCCATAGATGTGGACGTCGGTGCTGGGGCAGCCGTCGACGTCGGCGGGCGGCTGCCAGTCCTCGCCGATGGCGTACACCGCCACGGAGCCATCGGCCGGATCCACCGCGCAGCCAAGGCGGCCGACCGGGCGTGGGTACATCGCCCGTGGCTCGCCGGTCTGCCATCCGACCCACTCGGCCTCACCGGCCGTGACCAGCGCGTACACCAGGCGGTCAGCCGTTTCCGGGCTGCCACCGGCGAGGTCTCCCCGGGTAAGCCAGCCGCGGAAGGCGACCGGCGTGCTGCTGGGCTCGATGCGGCACTCCGCCAGTCCCAGGTCCTCGCCCACGACGAGCGGCGGCAGCTGCATCAGCTGGTGCCGGTTGGCGGCTTCGGGTGCATCGCCGCTTGCTGGCTGGGTCGTTGGGCCGTCTGCAGCAGCCGGCTGCGGCGGCAGGGGAGCGGCCAGCAGCACAGCCACGCCGGCAACGGCGACGAGCGCTGCGGCGATGAGCGCCGCTCGCACGCCTCTGCTTCGCCGGCGGCCGAGTGACTGCGTGGCCAGCTCGGTCTCCACGCGTTGCGGGTCCACGGACAGCGAGATACCCGCCGTCCGCCGGGACGCGGCGGCGGAAAGCGCCTCCTCGTTTTCGCCTTGGTCGACGGCTTGCACCAGCCCGGCCCGCAGGCGTTCCGGCGCCATGCCGAGCGCGGCCGACAGCTCCGCAACGGCGCCCGCCCGGCGAGCGACCAGCACGGCACGCTGCAGCGGCGCCAGGGCGTCGATGAGGTCGCGGCGAGCGCCGTTCGGCGACGGATCGATCTCCCGGGCTTCGGTGTAGCGCACCAGCGACTGCGCCAGGACCGCGGCCAGCAGCGCGGGATATGGATCCGGCGACTCCGGCAGCTCGGGGGGCTCCCGTCCCCGAACCGCGTCAGCGATTCCGGCTGCAGCCGCTTCCTGGGCGAGCCGGACGTTCTCCAGCACCAGGTTGGCGGCAGCCGCCAGCTCGCGGCCATACCGCCGGGCGATCGCCGTGATGTCGAGGGTGCCGGATCCGGTTGAGCTGCGTACCACCTGTGGCGAGGATACGCCGCAGGTTTCGTACCCTCAGCCGGCGGGGCGGCGCGCCTCGGGCGGACCTGCCAGCCATGCCACCAGCAGGCCGGCGAAGAGCGTGAGCGCCACGATGGTCATTCCTGCACCTCCCTGATGGGTCCGTTCACGCCTGGTAGGCGATCTCGCCGTGCTGCGCCACGTCCAGGCCAGCCTCCTCCGCCTCGTGCGGGACGCGGATGCGGACGACCGCGTTCACCGCCAGCAGGATGACGGCGGTGGCGGCCGCCGAAAACGCGCCGACCGCCGCCACGCCGGCAAGCTGGATGAGGGGCTGACTGGGATTGCCGGCCAGCAGGCCGTCGCGACCGGCCGGGTTCATGGCCACCGTGGCCAGCACGCCGGTAGCCAGCGCCCCGAAGGCCCCGCCCACGCCGTGCACCGCGAAGACGTCCAGCGCGTCGTCGATGCGCGAGCGCAGCCGCAGCAGCGAAGCGCCGTAGCACACGACGCCCACGCCGAAGCCAATGAGCACTGCCGCGGCCGGTGTGACGTAGCCGGCCGCGGGGGTGATGGCCACCAGCCCGGCAACCGCCCCGATGGCGGCGCCCAGCACCGACGGCGAGCCGCGGTGCAGCCAGCTGATGGTCACCCATGTCAGCGCCCCCATGGCCGCCGCCGTGTTGGTGGTGACCAGCGCGACCGCCGCCACGCCGGTGGCACCGAGCGCGGAGCCGGCGTTGAAGCCGAACCAGCCGAACCACAGCAGGCCGGCGCCCAGCACGGTCATCGGCACGTCATGCGGCTCGGTGGCCGGCTCCACCAGCCCGACCCGGCGGCCGACCATCAGCGCCGCCACCAGCGCCGCCACGCCGCTGGCCAGGTGCACCACCGTGCCGCCGGCGAAGTCCAGGATGCCCAGGCCGTAGAGCCAGCCGTCCGGCGCCCAGACCCAGTGGGCGATCGGCGCATACACCAGGGTCGACCAGGCGACGCTGAACAGCACGAATGCCTTGAAGCGCTTGCGCTCGGCGAACGAGCCGCTGATGAGAGCCGGGGTGATGACCGCGAACATCATCTGGAAGGCCATGAACGCCAGGTGCGGGACTGTGGTGGCGTACGTGTCCGAGGGCGCCGGCCCGACGCCCTCAAGCCCCAACCAATCCAATCGGCCGATGAGCCCGAAGCCCGCGTCCGGCCCGAATGCCAGCGAGTAGCCCCACAGCACCCAGCTGACGCTGACCAGCCCCAGGATGAAGAAGCTGTGCATGATCGTGCTGAGCACGTTCTTGCGTCGCACCAGCCCGCCGTAGAAGAGCGCCAGGCCCGGCGTCATGAGCATGACCAGCGCGGTCGAGACGAGGAGCCAGGCAGTGTCCCCGGAGTCGATCGTCCCCATCGTGCAACTCCCACGGCGGCTGCGGTTCTGCGGGCAGCCTATGAGCGCTGGGAGGCCGATGACAGGCGGCAGCACGCCGTGCGGCGAACGATCTCTTGTGCACTCTGCACAAAGGGTTAGGCGGCCCGGCCCGCATCCAGCTCCGCGGGGACCTGCGCGTCGTCGAGGATCGCCGCCACGACCATCTCGGCGCTGGCCGGCCCGGTGCTGATGCCCCATGGTCCGTGGCCGGCAGCCACGAACGTGCCCGGTGAGCCGTCGACGGGGCCGATGAACGGGCGGCCGTCGGGCGACTGTGGCCGGGCGCACACCCGGCTGCGCAGGACCTCGAGGCCGGCCAGCGCCGGGACGTACCGCGCCCCATTGGCCAGCAGCTGCGAAGCCAGCGTCCCCGGATCGGCGGCGCGCGACAGGAAAGTCGACCCCACGGTGCTGGTGCCGTTGACGCTCACCAGGGAGAAGGTGATGAGGCCGGCGTCCGGCTCCTCCTCTCCGACCGGGCGGTTCACGGTGTGGACCGCCCCCTCCTCCAATACGCTGCGCGGAGCGTCGGCCAGCGCGACCTGCAGGGTCACGCCGTAGGTCGGGCGGATTGCCGCCGCGCCGCCGGCCGCGGCGCCCAGCAGCTCCGCGGTCCACGGACCGATGGCGACCAGCACGGCGCCGCCCTCGAGCTGCGACCCGTCCTCGAGCGTCACACGGCGCCCGGATACGGCGCTCACCGGCATGCCGCTGCGCAGCTCGGCGCCGGCGGCCTTGGCTCGCCGTGCGAAGGCGCGGGTGGCGGCGTCAGGCGGAATCGGATAGCCGGTCGCCAGGCGGACGGCGCCGAATCCAGGCGCCAACATCGGCTCGTCCGCTCGAAGCGCCACCTCGTCGAGATAGGTGGGCGCCAGCTCCGGGTCCTGGGCGCGCAGCTCGGCGATGCGGGCTTCCGCGGCGGCGCGGTCATCGGTCAGCATCAGGAGTCCGGCTGGCTCGGCGGGGAACGCAAAGTCCCGCGAATCCGCCGCGAGCTCGGTGTACAGGCGCAGCGTCCGGTGGTGCAGCCCACCCAGCACCACGTCGAACGGATGCTGCACGGCGCCGGAGTTGCGACCGGAGGCTCCCGCTCCGACCTCGGTGGCCTCGAGCAGGACGACCGATGCGCCGCGTTCGGCTGCGAAGGCCGCTGCAGAGCAACCGATGATGCCGCCGCCGACGATGAGCAGATCCGGATGGGCCACGCGTTGCCTCGCAGCGTTTTGTCCAGCAGGGCAGGGCCCGTTTCGTCACTCTAGCAGGGCCCGAACGCGGCCCGGAAAGCATCACGAGGTTCGACGCATGGCAACCCTGGACGACGCCACCCGCACACAGATCGCGAACATCGAGCGCACCACGCGACGCAGCTTTGACGAGTGGATCGCCCTGGTCCGCGCCTCCGGTCTCGAGAAGCACGGCCAGATGGTGGCCATGCTCAAGGCGGACCATGGGCTGGGCCACGGCAACGCCAACCTGATCGCGCTGCGGGCCCGGGCAGGCGACGACGCGCCGGCCGACGACGAGGCGCTGATCGCCTCGCATTACGAGGGTGCGCAAGCCGGGCTGCGACCGCTGTACGACGCCGTCATCCAGGAGGTCCGCCGCTTCGGGACGGATGTCGAGCTGGCCCCCAAGAAGACGTACGTCAGCCTGCGCCGCCGGCGCCAGTTCGGCCAGGTTGGCCCGTCCGGCTCCAGCCGCCTGGAGATCGGCCTGAACCTCGACCTGCCCATCGGCGGCCGGATCGAGAAGGCCAGCGGCATGGCGGCCCGCCGGGTCCGCATCTCCAGCGCACACGAGCTGGACGCACAGCTGCTCGGCTGGCTGCGCGCCGCGTACGACGAGGCTGGCTGAAGGGCGGACCGCTACCATCGGCCCGGTGAAAGTCGTCACCGGGCTCGGCAACCCCGGCGAGCGCTACCGGCTGACGCGCCACAACGTTGGATTTCGCGTCGTCGACCTGCTCGCCGACCGCTGGGGCCTGACCGGACACGGTCGGGTCCGGGACGGCGCTGCCCAGCTCGAGGTGCGCCTCCAGGATCCGTTGGAGCGGGTCCTGCTGGTGAAGCCGATGCGCTACATGAACCTGTCGGGCGGCCCCCTCAAGGCAGCCATGCGCCAGACCGACGCCTCGTTCGAGGACGACCTGCTGGTGGTGACCGATGACGTGGACCTGCCCCTCGGCCGGCTGCGGCTGCGCCGCGAGGGATCGGCCGGGGGCCACAACGGCCTGCGCGACATCATCGCCGCCTTCGGCAGCAACCAGTTCAACCGGCTGCGAGTGGGCATCGGGCGTTCCGGCACGCGGCGCGAGACGGTCGACCACGTGCTGTCCACCTTTCGGGCCGATGAGCGCGAGCTCGCCGACGCCATGATCCTGACCGCGGCAGATGCGGTCGAGGTCTGGCTGCAAGAGGGCATCGAGGAGGCCATGAACGCCTTCAACGGCCTCGACCTGGCCGAGCCGATCGCGTGACCATTGCCACCCGCAACCGCACGGCGCCGCCGCCCACGACCCGCGGGGGCGCCGATCGGCGGATCGCCAGCCTGGCGCGGCTGCTGGTCGAGGGTTTTCCGCAGCCGGGCGCCCTGCGCGTTCCCGCCGGTGCCCGCGCCGCGCACCTGGCCGCGCGCCGCCTGCAGCTGCCGGCCGGCACTCCGCTGGTGGCGGTGGTGCGCACCGACGACGAGGCGCACCGCCTGGCCGACGATCTCTCCGCGTGGCTGGCCGGCGGCTCGGTGGAGGTGCTGCCGGAACGCGCCGCGCTGCCGCTGGAGCGGGCGCTGCCCGAGCACGACGAGTCGGCCGAGCGGCTGCGGGTCCTGTCGTGGCTTGCCGGCGGTCCGCGCCAGGCGGTGGTGGTCGCACCGCTGCAGGCGCTGGTGCAGCGCACGCTGAGCCGCGACCAGCTGCGCGCGACGACCGTGACCGTGAAGCTCGGCCAGCGCACCGCGCAGCGGAGCCTGCTGACCGCGCTGGTGCAGGGCGGCTACGAGGCGGCGGTGGAGGTCAGCGGCGTCGGAGAGTTCGCCTCGCGCGGCGGGATCGTGGACGTGTGGCCGCCGGGCACGCCGGAGCCGGTGCGGATCGACCTGTTCGGCGACGAGGTCGAGTCGATCCGCGCCTTCGACCCAGTGACGCAGGCCTCGCGCCGCCGGCTGGAGTCCGCGGTCCTTCTGCCCGCCAGCGAGTTCCTGCCGGCCGACGGCTGGACGAGCATCGCCGAGCGTGCGCCGGGCGGTCTGGGCGAGCAGCTGCAGGCGGACCTGTCGCGCCTGGAGCAGGGCGACCTGGGCGAAGCGGCCGAGACGTGGGCCTCGCTGCTCACCGCCGGTCCAGCGCTCGACCATCTCCCGGCCGAGGCGCACCTGGTGCTGACCGATCCGACCGAGCTCGCCGCAGTCGCCGGGGCGCTGGACGCGCAGGCAGCCGAGCGAAGGGATGGCCTGGTGGCTGCGGGCGAGTTGCCACAGGACTGGCCGCTACCCTTCGAGGCAGGACCCGCGCTCAAGGCGCTGCAGGCTCGCGCCACCGAGACGCTGGACGAGCAGGACGGGGAGGACGCAGGCTACGGCGCGGCGCCGGTGCTCCCTGGGCGCGTGGAGCGGCTGGGGGAGTGGCTGCGCGAGCAGTCGGCCGACAGCCGCCTCGTCCTGAGTACCGACCAGGCCAGCCGCATCGGCGAGCTGCTCGAGGAAGCCGGCGTGCCGGCCGCTGCGGTGGCCGAGCTGGCGGAGGCGCCGCCGCGCGGCGCCATCGGCCTGGTCCACGGCTCGTTGTCGAGCGGGCTCACCCATCGGCCTTCGGGCTTGCTGGTGCTGACGGATCGCGAGCTGTTCGGCGCGACCCGGGTGCGACGCCTGGCCCCTGGCAAGCGGGTGGTGTCGCGCGACCTGATCGGCAAGCTGGAGGCCGGCGACCTGGTGGTCCACGTGGACCACGGCATCGCGCGCTACGTTGGCATGACCCAGCGCGAGTACGGCGGCGACGTGAAGGAGTACCTGCAGCTCGACTTCGCCGGCGACGACAAGATCTTCCTGCCGGCCGACCAGATCGGGCGCATCAGCCGCTACTCGGGGGGCGCGGGGCCGGCGCTCAGCAAGCTGGGCGGCACCGACTGGGAGCGGACCAAGCGGCGCGTGCGCCGCGCCGTGGCCGAGTTGGCGGAGGACCTGCTGGAGATCTATGCCGCGCGCGAGGCGGCGCCCGGGTTCAGCTTCTCGCCGGACGCCGTCTGGCAGCGCGAGCTTGAGGAGGCCTTCCCGTACACCGAGACGCCGGACCAGGCGCGCACCATCGAGGAGGTCAAGGCCGACATGCTGCGCCGCCGGCCGATGGATCGGCTGGTCTGCGGCGACGTGGGCTATGGCAAGACCGAGGTCGCGCTGCGCGCCGCCTTCAAGGCGGTCCAAGACGGAAAGCAGGTGGCGGTGCTGGTGCCGACCACCGTGCTGGCGCAGCAGCACCTGGGCACCTTCCAACGCCGCCTGGCGCCCTTCCCGGTCCGCGTCGAAATGCTGAGCCGCTTCGTGCCCAAGCGCGAGCAGGAGCGGATCGTGGCTGGCGTGGCCGACGGCAGCGTGGACGTGCTGATCGGCACCCATCGGATCCTAAGCAAGGACGTCGGCTTTGCGGACCTTGGACTGCTGGTGGTCGACGAGGAGCAGCGCTTCGGCGTGGGGCACAAGGAGCGCATCAAGTCGCTGCGCCGCGAGGTGGACGTGCTGACCCTCTCGGCGACGCCCATCCCGCGCACGTTGCATCTGTCCCTGGTCGGCATCCGCGACCTGAGCGTCATCGAGACGCCGCCGGAGGCGCGCCTGCCCATCCAGACGCGCATCGCCGAGGACGACGACGGGCTGGTGCGCGACGCCATCAACCGCGAGCTGGACCGCGGTGGGCAGGTCTTCTTCGTGCACAACCGGGTCGACACCATCGAGTCGGCCGCCGAGCGGGTACGCCGCCTGGTGCCGCGGGCCAAGGTGGCCATCGGCCATGGCCAGATGGCGGAGGGCATGCTCGAACGGGTGATGCTCGACTTCGACTCGGGCCGCTTCGACGTCCTGGTGTGCACCACCATCATCGAGTCCGGCCTGGACATCCCGAACGCCAACACCATCATCATCAGCCGGGCCGACACCTTCGGCCTGGCGCAGCTCTACCAGCTGCGCGGGCGGGTGGGCCGATCCGACCGCCGCGCCTACGCCTACCTGCTGCATCGGCGCGGCATGCCGCTGTCACCGGTCGCCCGCAAGCGGCTGCACGCCATCTTCAGCGCCTCCGACCTCGGCGCCGGCTACCAGATCGCGCTGTCCGACCTGGAGATCCGCGGGGCCGGCAACATCCTGGGCGCCGAGCAGCACGGCTTCATGGAGGCGGTGGGCTTCGAGCTCTACACCCGCATGCTGGCCGAGGCGGTCGACGTGCGCCGAGGGCGGGCGATCGGCGTCGAGCCGGCGCCGGTGCGCATGGACCTGCCGGGCTCCGCCTACCTGCCCGACGCATACATCGGCGACTCGGGCGCCAAGCTGGAGATGTATCGCCGCTTCGCCGCCATCCGCTCGGACGCCGATGCGGAGCAGCTGCGCGCCGACCTGCGCGACCGCTTCGGCCCGGTTCCGCCGCCGGTCGAGGGCCTTTTCCGGGCGGTGGCGGTGCGCCTGGCCGCGGAGGCAGCGCGCGTCCCGGAGGTGCGTGCCGAGGCTCGCAGCGTGACCTTCAAGTGGCCGCGCTACGACCGCCACGCGGTGTCCCTTGCCCTGTCCACGGCCGGCTTCCGGCCGACGCTCGCCTCGAACCAGGTGCGCATCCCCGTGGCCTCCGGGCGCGACCCCGTCGACGTGGCAGTGCGCGCGCTCACGGCGCTGGCGGCGCGATAGGCTGAGCTGATGGGAGCCCGTGTCCGCCTGCGCGACCTGACCCTGGACGACGCCGACCTGCTCGACGCCTGGGCTGCCGAGGAGCAGTCCGAGTTCAACGACTTCGGCGAAGGCCCGCAGCCGCTGCCGCGCGACGCCATCGCCAGGGGGCCGCTGCGCAACGAGCGCAACGGCATGCTGGTCATCGAGCGCATCGAGGACGGGCAGGTGATCGGCAGCGTCGGCTGGCACCGCGTCAACTACGGGCCTGGCACGAAGTCCGACGCCTGGAACTTCGGGATCGAGCTGCATCCCTCGGCACGCGGCCAGGGGCTTGGCGCCGAGGCGCAGCACCTGCTGGCCGAGTTCCTGTTCGACACCTACGACCTCAACCGCGTCGAGGCCTCGACCGACGTGGAGAACATCGCCGAGCAGCGGTCCCTGGAGAAGGCAGGCTTCGTGCGCGAGGGCATCCAGCGCGGCGCACAGTGGCGGGCCGGTGCCTACCACGACCTGGTGACCTACTCCCGGCTGAGAACGGACTAGAGCGGCTACAGCTCCTGGCTGCGGAAGGTGAGCCAGGCCAGCGCGGCCAGCGCCACCACCAGGGCCAGATTGGCCAGCACGGAGCCGATGACGTTGCCGGCGTCGGCGCCGGTTGCCAGCGCCAGGCCGATGCCTCCCAGGCCTCCCGGCGTGTAGCGGGCCACGTTCGGCAGCACCGAGACCAGGGCCAGCAGCAGCATCCCGCCGACGCCGATTCCGGCGGCAGCCAGTGCCGAACGAGTCAGCGTGCTGCCCAGGAAGGTGAGGCCGGTGTACGCCAGCAGCGAGAGCGCCAGCATCAGCGTCATCGCCAGCCAGCCGCCGACGCTCGGAGGCTCGAAGAGCAAGGCGGTGTACGTGTAGGCCAGGGCCGATGCCAGTGCCAGGCTGATCAGCAGCGTGCCGCCGATCGCCAGCAGCTTCGCCACCAGGAACGCCGCGCGGCTGGCGGGAGTGGCAAGAAGGAGCGCGGCGGTGCCGCGCTCCTTCTCGTTGGCCACGCTGCCCATCGCCAGCAGGATCGCGGTCAGCACCCCTGCCTGGCCCAGGTTCTTGAGGAACTGGTCCACCGCGTCGCGGGCCGTGGGCTCGGGGAACTCGATCTCGAAGGGGACGCCACCCAGCGACTGGACGATCTCCGGCAGGTACCGCGCCAGGAGCGGAGAGGCGATGCCGAACGCGGCGAAGACCACCGCCACGATCGGCAGGCGTCGGGTGCGCCACTGTTCCAGCAGCTCCTTGCGCAGGAGCACACTCATGCCGGTCATGCCGCCTCGCGGTCCCGCCCGACGAGCCGTAGGAAGACGTCCTCCAGCGTGGGCCGTTGCCGTTCGAACGTGGCGATGGGCAATCCGCACGCAGCCAGCGCCGCCAGCAGCGGCTGGTTGGCAGCCGCTGCGTCCTCGACGGCCACACGGATCATGCCGTGCCACTCATCGGCCGAGACCACGCCAGCAACGGCGGTGAGCGCTTCGCGCAGGCGTTCCAGGGACTCGGGCATGGGGTCCTGCGGCTCGACCAGGTAGACGTCGGCGGCGTGGCGGGCGAGCAGCTCGTCGACCGGCGCCTCGGTGACGAGCCGCCCGTGATGCAGGATCGCGACCCGGTCGCACACACGCTCGACGTCGTTGAGGATGTGGGTGCTGAACAGGACGGTCGACGGGCCACCCAGCGAGCGGATCGCGGCCAGCATGTCGCGCCGGCCCTCCGGGTCAAGGGCGCTGACCGGCTCGTCGAGCAGCAGGATCGGCGGCTGGTTGAGGATCGCCTGGGCCAGTCCCAGCCGCTGGCGCATGCCGCCCGAGTAGCCGCCGATGCGCCGGTCGCCGGCATCGGCCAGGCCAACGACCTCGAGCACCTCGCCCACGCGCTGCCGCAATGCTCCCGCATCCATGCCGTACAGGCGGCCCATCAGCATGAGCAGCTCGCGGCCGCGCATCCACCCATAGAACCGCGGGTCCTGGTCCAGGTAGCCGATGATCCCTGCGCGGTTCGGCGCGCCCTCGCCGACCGGCAGGCCGCCGACCGTCGCCTCGCCCGAGGTGGCCGCGGCCAGCGAGGTGAGGATGCGCAGCGTGGTCGTCTTGCCGGCCCCATTCGGCCCCAGGAAGCCGAACACGCTGCCGCGCGGCACCTCCAGGTCCAAAGCGTCGAGTGCGGTGACCGTGCCGTAGCGCTTCGTCAGCGCGCGGCAGGCGATGGCAGGCCCGTCCGGCATCTGCCTCACGACTCCTCGCGGCCGATGAAGAAATACAGCAGCGGGCCGAAGAGGCTGACGAAGATGATGATCAGGGCCCAGATCAGCTTGTTGTCGCCGCGCACCCGGCGCTCCGGCCTGGTGAGATCAACCAGCGCGAAGACCAGCAGGCCGATCTGCAGCACGATCAGCGGCAGGATCGCGAGGAAGAGGCCATCCAAGGTTGGGCTCCTTTCGAGCGGGCAAGCGTATAATGAAAGGGCAATTCGACCCGGGACGGGCGCACCCGTCCGGCGCCGACTCATCTCATCCCGCGCCGCAGGCGCGGGCGACGTGAAGGAGGCGCTCCCGTGGCGACCCACCCCCCGCTCATCGACCCAGGCTCCTCGCGTGCGACGCTGCGCGTCGGCGACCGCGAGTACGCCTATCACCGCCTTGATGCGTCGGGCGCCGGCGACCTGGCTCGGCTGCCGTACACCGTCAAGGTCCTGCTCGAGAACGCACTGCGCCATGCCGCCAGCCGGGACAGCGGCGTCCGCCCCGAGGATGTGCGTGCCCTGGCGGGCTGGGATCCATCGGCTCCCGGGGAGTATGTGCTGCCGTTTATGCCGGGACGGGTCATCCTCCAGGACTTCACCGGCGTGCCGTGCGTGGTCGACCTCGCCGCCATGCGTGACGCGGTGGCCGAGATGGGCGGCGATCCGGGGCGCATCAACCCGCTGGTGCCCGCCGACCTGGTGATCGACCACTCGGTGCAGGTCGACCAGTACGGCACCGAGGCCGCGTTCCTGATCAACGTCGAGCGCGAGTACGAGCGCAACGGCGAGCGCTACGCCCTGTTGCGCTGGGCGCAGCAGGCCTTCGACAACTTCCGGGTCGTGCCACCGGGCACCGGCATCGTGCACCAGGTCAACCTGGAGTTCCTGGCGGACGTGGTCAGCGCCCGGCCCGACGCGAGCGGCGAGCTGGTCGCCTTCCCCGACACGCTGGTCGGCACCGACTCGCACACCACCATGGTCAACGGCCTGGGCGTGGTCGGCTGGGGCGTGGGCGGCATCGAGGCCGAGGCCGCCCTGCTGGGCCAGCCGCTGTACCAGCCGCTGCCGGTGGTCATCGGCTTCCGGCTGGATGGCGAGCTGCCATCGGGCGCCACCGCCACCGACCTGGTGCTGACCGTGACCGAGATGCTTCGCGCCCATGGCGTGGTCGGCAAGTTCGTCGAGTTCTACGGCCCCGGCCTGTCGCGCCTGGGGCTGGCCGACCGAGCCACCATCAGCAACATGTCTCCCGAGTTCGGCGCCACCGCCACGCTCTTCCCGGTCGATGACGAGACGCTGCGCTACCTGCGCATGACCGGGCGCCCTGCCGAGACGGTGGACCGCGTCGAGGCCTACGCCAAGGAGCAGGGCCTGTTCAGGACCGATGACACCGCGGAGCCGCGGTTCAGCGACTCGCTCAGCCTGGACCTGGGCAGCATCGAGCCCTCGGTCGCAGGCCCGCGGCGGCCACAGGACCGGGTGCCACTCACCGCGCTGGCCGAGAGCTTCCGCGGCACCTTCGCCGAGGGGCTGCACACCCACGACGATGGCTCGAGCCACGAGCACTCCGAGGCGCCGCAGCCCGAGGAGTCGGTCGTCGAAGAGGCATCCGAGGAGTCCTTCCCGGCCAGCGACCCGCCGTCCTACACGCGGCGCACCGACGCCGACGAAGGCCCCGATCCGGGGCAGCCGCAGGCGCCGGCCAGCGCGCCGCACACCAACCACCTGGGGACGCATTACCGCGCGGTGGAGGTGGACCTGGACGGCACCTCCATCAAGCTGCGCTCGGGCTCGGTGGTGATCGCGGCGATCACCTCCTGCACCAACACCAGCAACCCGAGCGTAATGGTGGCCGCGGGCCTGCTGGCCCGGAACGCGGTGGCGCGCGGCCTGTCGACGCCGCCGTGGGTCAAGACCTCGCTGGCGCCGGGATCACGCGCGGTGACCGACTACCTGGCCGGCGCCGGGCTGATGGAGCCGCTGAGGGCGCTCGGCTTCGACCTGGTGGGCTACGGCTGCACGACCTGCATCGGCAACTCCGGGCCGCTGGCCGAGGAGATCGCCCAGGCCATCGAGGCCAACGACCTGGTGGGCGTGGCCGTGCTGTCCGGCAACCGCAACTTCGAGGGGCGCATCCATCCGCACGCCCGCGCCAGCTACCTGGCCTCACCGCCGCTGGTGGTGGCCTTCGCCCTGGCCGGCCGCATCGACCTCGACCTCACGACCCAGCCGATCGGCACCGATGCCGGCGGCCGGCCGGTGATGCTGTCCGAGATCTGGCCGGCCCCGCAGGAAGTGGCACAGGTCGTGGCGGAGCAGGTGCGCTCCGAGGTGTTCACCCGCAACTACGCTTCGGTCTTCGACGGCGACGAGCGCTGGCGGGACCTGCCTGTGCCGTCGGGGGAGCGCTACGCCTGGGATCCCGACAGCACGTATGTCGCCCTGCCGCCGTTCTTCAGCGGCCTGTCTGCGGAGCCTGAGCCGATGGGCGACATCGTTGGCGCCCGCGTGCTCGTGATGCTGGGCGACAGCGTGACCACCGACCACATCTCACCGGCGGGCTCGATTGCCCGCAGCTCGCCGGCCGGGGAGTGGCTGGTGGCGCACGGCGTCGAGCCGCGCGAGTTCAACAGCTACGGCAGCCGCCGCGGCCACCACGAGGTCATGATGCGCGGCACCTTCGCCAACATCCGGCTGCGCAACCTGTTGACGCCGGACGCCGAGGGCAACGTCACCGAGCACCTGCCCTCCGGCGAGCGGATGAGCATCTTCGACGCGTCGGACCGCTACCGCGCCGACGGAACGCCGCTCATCGTCCTGGCCGGCAAGGAGTACGGCTCGGGGAGCAGCCGCGACTGGGCGGCCAAGGGGCCGTACCTGCAGGGCGTGCGGGCGGTCATCGCCGAGTCGTACGAGCGGATCCATCGGTCCAACCTGGTGGGGATGGGGATCCTGCCGCTGCAGTACCTGCCCGGCGAGAACGCCAGCACCCTGGGGCTCACCGGCCGCGAGACATTCGCGCTGCGTGGTATCGCCGACGGCCTGCGGCCGCACACGGAGCTGACCCTCGTCGCCACGGCCGAGGACGGAACGGAGAAGACCTTCCGGGTCGCCGCCCGGCTGGACGGCGAGATCGACGTCACCTACCTGCGCAACGGCGGCGTGCTGCAGACCGTGCTGCGAGGGCTGGCCAGCGGCGGCTGAAGCATCCCTGGGAGCGTCAGGGCTCCCAGTGAAAGACCTCCTCCAGGCGCTTGCCGAACACGTCGGCTATGCGGAAAGCCGCCTCGAGCGACGGCGAGTATCTGCCAGCCTCGATGGCGGCGATCGTCTGCCGGGTGACGCCGATGCGCTGCCCGAGCTCCGCCTGCGACATCTCGCCGGCCAGAAAGCGCAGCGTCCTGATGTCGTTGGTCAGCCGGCCGCCGGTCATGCCACTCCCCGCCGATAGCTCCACACCACCACGCCGTAGTGCACCACCTCGGCCAGCAGCACCGCGCCGACGGCCGAGTTGACGATGCTCCATCCGGTGTCGGTGAATGGCAGGAAGCAGCCGACGGCCACCGCGCCGGCGATCAGGACGTAGTACGCGACCCCAAGGGCGCGGCGCTCGATGGCCTTGTCGCGCTCGTCGGCCGGGGCGCGCGCCTCCGTGCGGTTGCTCACCCACAGCAGCAGGTAGCCGATGCCGAGGACGACGGCCTGGCCGATCAGCGCAGCGGCGAGTCGCATCAGCCTGCCCATGTCGGGCAGCGCGTCCGTTGGTGGATCCATGGCGGTGTACGTGAAGTAGGGGACGAAGGCGACGGCCATCGCGATGAGGTAGAGCCAGGCGAGCTTCTCGCGGTGCGGCATTGGCATATCTCCTTTGTGTAAAAGCCTCTTGACGCAAGGTATGCCAAACCAAACTTTATGTCAAGCAAACATAACAGGCTGGCGGCGCGTGCCAATGGTCAGCATCTTGCTGAGAGGCTCTCGCATAGCTGAGGGCGTGGCAAGGAGGACTGATCGTGGCAAAGTCGAAGGGCATCCTGGCCAGCGTGGGAAAGACCGCCGGCAAGGTGGCGGGTGGCGTGGTCGACGTGGCGGGCGACGCGGTGAGCACCGTCGCCGGTGCGGCCGGCTCGGTGGTCGGCAAGGGCAAGGCGCTCGTGCCGGGCACGAAGGCCGCTCCGACACGTCGGCGAACGAAGAGCACATCGACGGCGGCAGAGTCATCGGCCAAGACGAGCGCGAAGTCGCCGACCAAGTCATCGGCCAAGTCGACCGCGAAGTCGACCGCCGCGAAGCAACCGACGACCGCGAAGCCGAAGTCGACCACCAGGAAGCGGACGACCCGCAGCTCGACCAACTGAAGCTCGACCCTCATTGCCGGGGCGCGGGGCGTCGGTCTAGACTCACGGAGCCCGTCGCTACCTGGAGCCCGCCTGCGTGACCGTCAGCTCGGCCGACGACCTTCGCGCGAAGATCCGCGAGATTCCCGACTTTCCCAAGCCGGGAATCCTGTTCTATGACATTACGACTCTTCTCAAGGACCCTTCTGCCTTCGCCGATGTCGTCGAGCGCATGGCGGAGCCGGTCAAGGGCGAGAAGATCGACCTGGTGGTGGGCATGGAGTCGCGCGGCTTCATCTTCGCCGCGCCATTGGCCTACAAGCTGGGCGCCGGCTTCGTGCCGGTGCGCAAGCTGGGCAAGCTGCCGGCAGAGACGATCGAGGTCGAGTACGACCTCGAGTACGGCACCGCCACGCTCGAGGTGCACCGCGATGCCATCATCGAGGGGCAGCGAGTGCTCATCGTCGATGATTTGCTGGCCACCGGCGGCACGGTGATCGGCACCATCGAGCTGGTGAAGCGGCTCGGCGGCGAGATCGCCGGACTGTCGTTCATGGTGGAGCTGACCGCGCTCCATGGGCGCGACAAGCTGGCTGACTACGCCATCCACACGCTGCTGACCTACTGACGGGCGGGCGGCAGCAAGCGGTGCGCGGATGGCAGTAGCGCCCCGAACCGAGCTCTACGCACGCGCGGTGTCGGACCGCGACGAGATCGCCGCCTTCCTGCGCACCGATCGGCGGTACGCGGCATACGCCTTCGGCGATCTGGACGGCTCCAACCGCGAGCGCTGCCGCTGGGGCATGGCCTACGACGACCTGGGCCGCCCAGTGGCGCTGGCCATGCACCAGGAAGGGCTGATCCCGCAGCCGCTATTCGTGATGGGCGAGCCGGCAGGCTGCCTGGAGGTGCTGTCATCGGTCATTCGGCCGCGGGAGGCGTACCTGCTGGGGACCGAGACGCTGGACGAGGCGCTGGCCGACCTGTACGAGATGGACCGCCGGGTGACGCTGCACCGCATGGTCGTCGACCGCACCACCTTCGAGCCGTTCGCCGGCCCCGCGGAGCGGCTGGTGCCCGCCGACATCGACGCATTGAACCGCCTCTACCAGCTCGGCTTCCGGGGAGGATTCCCGCCAAGCGTCCTGGAGGACGGCGTGTACTACGGCGTGCGGCTGCGCGGTCAGCTGATCAGCGCGGCCGGCACGCACGTGATCAACGCTCGCGAGGGGATTGGCGTGGTGGGCAACGTCATGACCCACATCGACTACCGTGGGCATGACTTCGCCAAGATGGTGACCAGCGCGGTCACCGCCGAGCTG
The DNA here is from genome assembly GCA_036556695.1 of Candidatus Limnocylindria bacterium. Classification (GTDB taxonomy): domain Bacteria; phylum Chloroflexota; class Limnocylindria; order QHBO01; family QHBO01; genus DASSCW01. The sequence continues at coordinate 12,773 of DATBIY010000121.1, read as the reverse complement.
CTCGAGCGCGTCTTCGACGTCGCGCTCAACGTGCACACCGACAACGCTCCTGCTGTCGCCGCCTACCAGCGGCTTGGCTACCAATCGCATTGCCTGCTCACCGAACGGCTGGTGCGTCGGCGATCCGGGGGCTGGGGCATCATGCGACCGATACGAGAGGCATTGCGACTGACGTGGCCACGCGAAACGAGGTAAGGGGCGACATCGCCGACATCGGCCTGGCCGATGCCGGGGCGCTCAAGATCGAATGGGCGGATCGGCAGATGCCGGTGCTGGCCGGCATCCGGGAGCGCTTCGAGCGCGAGCGACCGCTGGAGGGCTGGCGCATCAGCGCCTGCCTGCACGTCACCGCCGAGACGGCCAACCTGATGCGCACGCTGGCGGCGGGCGGCGCCGATGCGGTGCTCTGCTCGTCCAACCCGCTGTCCACCCAGGACGACGTGGCGGCCTCGCTGGTCGCGCACCACGGGATCCCGACCTACGCCATCAAGGGCGAGGACCGCGATTCCTATTACGGGCACATCGCCGCGGCGCTCGATCACCGGCCGCAGGTCACCATGGACGACGGCGCCGACCTGGTGAATGAGCTGCACAGCCGACGCCGCGAGCTGCTGGATGAGGTGGTCGGTGGGACCGAGGAGACGACCACCGGCGTCATCCGTCTGCGGGCCATGGCCAACGACGGGGTGCTGGCCTATCCCATCGTGGCCGTCAACGAGGCGCTGACCAAGCACCTGTTCGACAATCGCTACGGGACCGGGCAGAGCGCCATCGACGGCATCCTGCGCGCCACCAACATCCTGTTCGCCGGTCGAACCGTGGTGGTCGGCGGCTACGGCTGGGTGGGTCGGGGCATCGCCACCCGGGCGCACGGCATGGGCGCCAACGTGGTGGTGGTCGAGGTCGATCCGGTGCGTGCCCTGGAGGCAGCCATGGACGGCTTCCGGGTCATGAGCGCGGCCGACGCGGCGCGCATCGGCGACGTGTTCATCAGCGGCACCGGCAACCTGAACGTCTGGGGCGGCGAGCACTTCCCGGTGATGCGCGACGGGGCCATCCTGGCCAACGCCGGGCATTTCAACGACGAGTTCGAGCTCGCTGCTCTGGAGGAGCAGTCGTCCTCCTCACGCGAGGTGCGGCCCTTCACCCGCGAGTACCTCATGCCCGACGGCCGGCGGCTTTACGTCCTGGCCGATGGGCGGCTCGTGAACCTTGGCGCGGCCGAAGGCCACCCGGCGATGGTCATGGACATGAGCTTCGCTAACCAGGCGCTGGGCCTGGAGTGGCTGCGCGCCCACGTCAGCGAGCTGGAGCCACGGGTCTACGGCATCCCCGAGGACATCGACCGCGAGGTGGCGCGCCTCAAGCTGGCCAGCATGGGGATCGATATCGGCGCCTGGACCGAAGAGCAGCGCGCCTACGCCGAGTCGTACGAGTCCGGCACCTGACCGCGGGGTCCCCAGCGAAGCGTCAGGCGTCGACGGGCTCCGGCACGAGTCCCAGGCGGACGGCAATCGCCGCGATCTCGGCGCGGCCGTTGGCGCCCAACTTCGCCTTGATGTTCGAGACGTGCACGCTGGCCGTCTTCTCGCTGATGAACAGGTCGGCCGCGATCTCGCGGTTGCTGCGGCCCTGGGTGACGCGCTCCAGCACGTCATGCTCGCGCCGCGTCAATCTGAACGGGATGGCGGCTTCGGCCGGCCCGGCTCCCGAGGTGGCGATGGGCTCCGGTGGCAGGCCACCGAGGTCCAGCCGAGACCGCGCCGCCAGTCCCTCCAGGTCTCGCTGCAGCGGGACTGCCCCGATCTCGGTGGCGATGCGATAGGCCGCGGCTGCCGTGGCCTGCGCGGCGGCCCGAGGTCCGCGGGAAATCAGGAGCGCCTCCGCCTGGCGGTATCGACTGTAGGCCGCGTCGAGTTGGTGCTGGAGCTCATCTGCCGCCGCGGCGGCCGTCGCCCACGCATCTGCGCTTGACGGACTTTCCAGGCGGCTCAACTCTGCCTGCGCGAGTGCCGCGTCGAGCGCAAGGTGCCGGTCACCCCCACCGGGAAGCGCGCGGACCAGCTGCGCGTTGCGCGCCTGAAGCGCGTCGAACTCGCGGCCGATCGCCAGTGCCTCATCCAGCCTCGCCGAATCGCCCATGGGGCGAGCGAGCTCGGCGATGTCTGCCGCGGCGCGGATCGCCAGTCGGTGGCAGACGCGCATGTGAACGTCACGTTCCGGTTGCGCAGATCGCGCCAGGCTCTCGCGCACGGAGTCGATCGCCTCGGATGGCTGCCCCCGCGCGATCAGCAGCTGCGCGATGCTCGAGTACATGTCGGACCACCCGTAGACTGCCGCGCTGAAGTCTTGGCACATCAGCAGCACCGTCTCGAAATGGTCGGCAGCGGAGTCCAGGTTCCCTCGGGCAAGATCGAGTAGTCCGCGAGCGCCGTTTGCCATGACGCCTGGCAAGCCCACTGGCTCTCCGGCGAGTGCGGCGTCCATCCAGTGCTCGGCCTCGGGCCAGCGCCCCAGCAGGAACGCGGACGAACCCCTGACAGCTCGCAGCGCATCTCCAAATCCCTCGATTCCCCAGCGGGCACTTTCGGCGATCGCCTCGTCGGCGACCTGGCATGCCAGCTCAAGCTCTCCCGCCCAATGGAGTGCCAGCGCCAGCTCGATGGCGATCTCCGCGGCGCCCGAGAAGTCGCCGACCGATCGAGCGAGGTCCAACGCCTGGTGCAGGGTTCGCACGCCGGATTCCGCATCTCCGACTGCGGCGGCGTTCCGCCCGATACTGCCCAGCGCGCGGATCTCCGCCTCCGCCGACCCAACCAGCCGCGCAGTCGCAAGCGCTTCCTGGGCAAAGCGAGCGGACTCGTCGAAATGGGACCGCATCCCCAGTCCATGCGCCAGGATGCCCAGCACATTGGCGCGCGCCGCGGACGGCGGATGGGCAGGAAGCAGCTCCAGGGCGCGCCTGGCGACTGCCTCCACCGCATCCGGGTTGGCTGATCCGAGGTGATATGCGGCGAGGCGCTCGAGGAGCGCGCCGGTGCGGATGGCATCTGGCTCGAGGGCGGCATCCTCGTCGAGCGCGGTGCCTACCAGTGCGATTGCCCGGTCATAGGCACCCGTCTTGGCTGCTGCCTCGGCAGTCCGCATTGTCAGGCCCTGCTGCGTCATCCCGTCGAGGGACTCCGCGCCGGGTGGCCAGAGGCTCCTCGCCAGATGGAAGTGGGCAAAGGCGTTCCCAAAGGCGAACATCTCCTCGGCGGCGCGGCCGGCGCGCAGAAGGGCCGGCAGTGCCCGGCCGGTATCGCGGGCCTCGTACCAGTGATACGCGAGCTCGGAGGCAATCGTCGCGTCGTCGGGGGCATCGCGCGGAATGCCATCCATCGCTGCCGCGACCGCGGCATGCAGCGCCAGCCGTTCGCCGGGCAGGAGCTCATCGAGGACGGCCTCGCGCATCAGATTGTGCCGGAACTGCAGCGTCTCGTGGTCACCGCGGATTAGAAGGTGGCGGTCCATCGCCTCGCGCAGTGCAGCGGCGAGCTCGGGATAGTCCATGCGCGTGATGGCAGCCAGGACGTCGTGCCGTGCGGATTGCCCGGCCACGGCGACAACGCGCAGCAGCTCGCGGGATGCCGGCGATAGGTTTCCGACCCTGGCCAGGAGCGTTTCGCGCAGCGTGAGACCAATGCGCTGCTCGCCGCGCTCGGACACGGCCAGGAGCTCCTCGGTGAAGAAGGCATTACCGCCACCGCGGTCGTGCAGCCGCGCGACCAGGCCCCGCTCGGGAGTATGGCCCATGATGCCCGTCAGCTGGTCGTGGACCTCGCTGCGAGTGAACGGGTTCAGCTCGATGCGCTCGACCATGCCGCTGCGCCCCAGCTCGGCGAGCAGTGTGAGGAACGGATGGCGCTCGTTCAGCTCGTCGGTGCGGTAGGTGCCGATGAGCATCACCCGGCCGCGCGTCAGGTTGCGCACCAGGAATCGGAGAAGGTCCCGAGTCGATCGATCCGCCCAGTGCAGGTCCTCCAGCGCAATGACGGTGAGGTCGTCATCGGCGATGCGCTCGATCAGGCCGAGGACCTGCAGGTACAGCGTGGACTGCCGTGTCGACGCGCGGTCGCTGTCCGACGCCTCGCCATCTTCACCCGAGCGCAGATCCGGAACCAGCTGCAGAACGGTGGAGCGCGCCGGTCCAACGATGCGGTCGAAGTCGTCCGCCGGCAGCGACCGCAGCCATGGGCGGAGTGCGGAGACGAACGGGTCGTATGGGCGCGCTCCATCTCCCAGGTCGACGCATCCGCCCTCCAGGACGCGCGCGCCAGCGGCTTCCGCGCCGGCATGGAACTCCGCCAGCATGCGGGTCTTTCCCACGCCGGCCTCGCCACTCACCAGCGCCGTGCCAACCGTGCCCGACGCTGCGGCCTCCAGCATGGCACGCAGCCTCGCGAGCTCCTCCCCGCGGCCCACGAAGTGGGGACTCGAGATCCGCGCGGTCATTCGTGGATTATCCGACCCGTGGCCACACCATCCACGCGTGAGAAGTCGTGAACCTAAGGATCGGGATCTTCGCGAACTAAGGACCAACCCGTTGTCGGGGCGGTGGTTGGGGCATATCTTCCCGCTATACCGCAGATCGATCGGAGAACTCAATGAAGGATGCGTCCAACGCGCCGACCGCTGATGCTCTGATGGACCTCGTCGGACAGGATTGCTCGTCGCTGACTCCGATCATCGCGGCCCGGATGCGCCATCTGCCCAGCGGCCAGATCCTCGAGGTCATCTCCGACGATCCCACGGCCAGGAGCGGCCTGGCGTCATGGTCGAGGCTGACCGGGAATGCGCTCATCGCGATCATCGAAGACGATCCGGGTCGAACCCACTACTACCTCCAAAGGAAGTAGCCCGGAGGACTTGAGAACATGGGCAAATTCATGTCGCATGCGACCCACGGTCGCGATGACCCGGAGCGAGCGACGCTGCCGTTCATCGCCGCCAATGTCGCCGCATCGGCCGACCAGGAGGCAATCGTCCTGCTGACGATCGAGGGCGTGTGGCTGGCGACGAAGGGCTACGCGGACGACATCCACCACCCGGGCATGCCGCCGCTGCGTGAGGTGCTCGACTCCCTCCTGGCCAGCGGGGGGCAGGTCTGGGCCTGCGGGGCATGCACGAAGCCTCGCGGGATCACCGATGACGATCTGATCGACGGAGCGCGGATCATCTCAGCCGCGGATTTCGTCGCCGAGATGGTCGATGGCACGCCGCTCTTCACCGTCTGACCCTCGAAAGAAATGAGGAAAAGAACAACCATCTCCTAAGGACGGTGACGATGCGTCCCGGGCAACCTTAGGACCACCTTCTCCATGAAGGCGCGGGCAGGCGTCCCGCCCGTTTTGCAGATGGAGAAGGACCATGACTCCGCACTTCTTGGCCCGGGCGTCCGGGTCACGCTCCCGCACGCTGCGCTCCCTGACATCCGTCATCGGCGTCCTCGTGCTCATGACCGCAAGCGCTTTCCCGGTCGCCGCAAAGAGCTACGGCGAATGGCGCACGCCGGTGCCAGTGACCGAGGTGAACTCCACCGCGGCCGACGGCTGCCCCATCGAGTCGCCGAACGGGAAGCAGCTGTTCATCGCCTCGACACGCCCGGGCGGGTTCGGAAAGAACGACATCTGGGTGGCCAATCGGAAGAACAAGCACGAGGCCTTCGGGCCGATGCAGAACCTGGGCTCGGCGATCAACACTGCCGATCAGGAGTTCTGCCCCACGCCGCTGGGTGGCGGATGGCTGCTCTTCGTGTCGGATCGCCCGGCCTGCGGCGCGACCCCCGGAATGACGCCTCCGGTTGGCGACATCTACATCACCCGCCAACGTCATGACGGCTCGTTCACGGCTCCGCAGCACCTTGGCTGTGCCGCCGACGGAACAGGTCCGAATCTCGCCGGCGGGGAATTCGGACCGTCGCTGGTCGAGACGTCATGCGGGACATACCTGTACTTCTCGAGCACGGGGAGCAGTGGCAACCCCGACATCTACCGTAGCCGCCTTGGCGACGACGGACGGTACGAGGCACCGCAGCCCGTGACCGAGCTGAACAGCTCGGCCGTGGACCAGATGCCCAACGTGAGCGCCAACGGCAGGGAGGTCGTGTTCGCCTCAAGCCGCGGCGGGAACATGGACATCTGGACCGCCACGCTCAACAGCTCGACTGGACTGTGGTCGACGCCCGTACCGGTCGACGCGGTGAACACCGCGGAGCCGGAGTCGCGGCCGTCGCTCTCGCGGGACGGCAAGCGCCTGTACTTCGGGCGCGGCGTGGTCTCGGACATCTATGTCAGCACGAGATCAGGCGACTGAGCCACCCAAGCCAGCGAGAAGGCCGTCGGACCTGGTCCGACGGCCCTCTCTCGTTCCAGCGGGCAGCTAGCCGCCGATCGGCTCGTCGCGCGAGAACTCGACCACCGCCTCGGCAGCGCGCAGCGCCGGCGGCCCGTGCAGCGGCTCTGACGGCAGCTCGCGCAGCTGGCGCACCGGCGAGAACCACAGCGCGCCGGCGGCTGCCAGCGCCCCCAGCGGCGCCAGGAACGCGGCATTGCGCAGCCCGATGACCTCGGCCGCCAGGCCGGCCGCGATGCCGGCGGCCAGCTGCACCATGCCGGATGACACGGTAAACGACGCGCCCACGCGGCCCAACGCGCGGTCGTGGACGAACGACTGCCGCACCGATGCCTCGGTCACGTCGTACAGGGTCACGCCCCCGTCGCCGATCAGCTGCTGCCCGCACAGGAATGCCGCCGCCAGCAGCGGTGCGCCGGCCGGCGCCAGCGGGATCAGCAGGTTGCCGAACGCCGCCAGCAGCATCGCCACGATGGAGACCGGCCCGACGCCCCAGCGCCGGGTCGATCGGTTGGCGACGATGGCGCCGGCAAACGAGCCCAGGCCGCCGACCCCGGCAATCAGGCCGATGGCCGCTGGGCCGAGCGCCAGGTCCCGGACGGCGAACAGGATCCAGATTGCGCCGAAGACGCCCCACATCGCCGACTGCGCCATCTGGGCCAGGGCGAAGGCGCGCAGCGTCGGGTCGCCGAAGGTGATGCGCAGCCCGGCACGGATCTCGTCGAGCACCGGCTCGCGCTCTTCGACCCGCGGCGGCGGCGGCTCGGGACGCCGGATGGTCGCGATCAGGATGGCCGAGACGACGAAGGTGATCGCGTCGACCAGCATCGCGATCGGCGCGGTGAGCACCTGCACCAGGAAGCCGCTGATCCCGAAGCCGGTAAACTCGGCGGCCGAGCCGCTGGCGGCCAGCGCGCCATTTGCCGGAACAAGTTCGTCGCGCCCGACAATGGTGGGCAGGTATGCGTTGTCTGCGGCATCGGCGAAAACCGTCAGGGTCGCCGCCACGATCGTCACCACGAAGAGCTGCAACAGCGTAAGGGCTCCAAGCACGTAGGCGGCCGGGATCGAGAGCAGCAGGACGGCGCGGATCAGGTCGGACCAGATGAGGATGGGCCTGCGCCGCAGGCGATCGACCCAGGCACCGGCGAAGAGGCCGAACACCAGCGCGGCTGCCAGGTCCACGGTGCGCAGGAAGGCGACCTCCACTGCGCCCGCGTCGAGCACCAGGATGGCGACGAACGGCAGCGCCATCCGCGTGATCAGCGACCCGAAGATCGAGATGGTGCGGCCGGTCCACAGGCGGAGGAACGCGCCGTTGCTCCAGAGGGGCGACGATGGGCGCCTCACGATCGGCGCAGCATATCCGCCGCGGGACCCCGCGCTACACTCGGACCGATGCCAGACCCCAATCGGCGCATTCCCTTCACCTCCGAATCGGTCACCGAGGGCCATCCGGACAAGCTGTGCGACGCCGTGGCCGATGCGGTGCTCGACGACGTCCTGGGCCGCGATCCGGCCGCCAGGGCGGCGATCGAGGTCACGGCCACCACCGGGCTGGTGCTCGTCCTGGGAGAGCTGAGCACCGAGGCGTACTGCGACGTGCAGAGCGTGGTGCGGCACACCGTGCAGGAGATCGGCTACACCGACAGCAGCCTGGGGTTCGACTACGAGACCTGCGGCACGCTGGTCGCGATCAAGGAGCAGTCGCCCGACATCGCCATGGGCGTGGACCACGCCCTGGAGGCCAAGGAGGGCCGCGACCCGGACGAGCTGGGCGCCGGCGACCAGGGAATGATGTTCGGCTACGCCAGCGACGAGACGCCGGAGCTGATGCCGATGCCGATCCAGCTGGCGCACCAGGTCGCCCGACGGCTGGCCGAGGTGCGCAAGGACGGGTCGCTGCCGTTCCTGCGCCCCGACGGCAAGAGCCAGGTCACCGTCGAATACGACGCCGATGGCCGCCCGCGCCGCGTGGCAACGGTGGTGGTCAGCACCCAGCACGATCCGGACGTGGCATCGGACGCGCTGGCCGAGGCGGTGCGTGACGTCGTCATCCGCCGAGCCATTCCGGGAGAGCTGCTGGACGGCGAGACCCGCTTCCTGGTGAACCCCACCGGCCGCTTCGTGATCGGCGGGCCGATGGGCGACAGCGGCCTGTCGGGCCGCAAGATCATCGTCGACACCTACGGCGGCATGGCGCGCCACGGCGGCGGCAGCTTCAGCGGCAAGGACCCGACCAAGGTCGACCGTTCCGGCGCCTACGTGGCGCGCTACGTGGCCAAGAACGTCGTCGCCGCCGGCCTGGCGCGCCGCTTCGAGCTGCAGCTGGCGTACGCCATCGGCGTCGCCCGGCCGCTGGCGGTGAACGTGGAGACCTTCGGCACCGGCCGCATCCCCGACGAGCGGATCGCCGCCCTCATCGGCGAGCACTTCGACCTGCGGCCGGGCGCGATCATCGAGACGCTCGACCTTCGGCGGCCGATCTATCGGCCCACCGCGGCATACGGCCATTTCGGCCGCAGCGACCTGGACCTGCCGTGGGAGCGGACTGACCGCGCCCGGCTCCTCCGCGACGCGTCGGGCGTGCGCGGTGAGGCCACCCTGCCCGCCTGAGGAACGCCATGCAGCCGCCCGCTCTTCGCAGGCCGCCGCGCTGGGGAGAGCCGCCGCCGAGTGCCCTGGCGCGCATCCGTCAGCGCATCTCCGCGTGGCTCGGCGCCGCACCCGCATCGCAGCGCACCGCCCTCCGCCCTCTGCCGCTCGCCCTGCAGCGCGACCCGCTGGCCGCCCCCTACCTGGCGGCGGATGATGCAGGCGACCACGCGTCAGCGGGCGAGGAGGCCAGCCGGGCGATGCAGCGTGCCACGACCGCCGGCGAGTGGTGGCCGGCGGACATCTGGGGCCACCGCGCGCTGTGGCATTACGAGCGCGCCGGCATGGAGTTGGAGGCGACGCGCACTGCACGGCTGATCGGTGACCTGCGCGTGGCCGCCGGCGACCCGGCAAGCGCGCGCCGCTACTACGCCGAGGCCATCGCCGAGGCGCGCGACATCGGCGCGGAGCAGGAGCAGGGGCTCGCGGCGCTGGGCATGGGCCGCGCCGCCATGGACCTCTCCGACGTCACGGTCGCGCGCCGGCTCGCGGCCATCGCCCTCGATCTGCTGATGCGCGCCGGCGCGCCGGCCGAACAGCTGCAGGCGGCACGTGACCTCCGCGGGCAGGAGAAGGAGGTCGGGTGAACGCGAAGCGTGGGCCACGCGTGGCGATCGTGGGGGCGGGCGTGATGGCCGAGGCAATGATCGCCGGCCTCCTCGCCGACAACGCCGTTGTGGCGCGCAATCTGGTGGCGTCGCACCCGCGCCGGGAGCGGCGAGAGGCGCTCGGCCGCCAGCACGGCATCCGCATGGTGGCGCGCAACGCCGACGCGGTGCCGGACGCCGAGATCGTGGTGCTGGCCGTGAAGCCGCAGATGGTCCGTGGCGTGATGCAGGAGATCGGCCCGAAGCTTGCGGACCGCCAGGTGGTGCTGTCCATCGTGGCCGGGGTGACCCTTCATGCCCTGACGACCGGCATGGGCCACGCGGCGGTGGTGCGCGCCATGCCGAACACGCCGGCCCAGATCCGGCGTGGGATCACGGTCTGGGCAGCGTCATCGGCCTGCACGCGAGCCCAGAAGGGCCTTGCGCGATCCGTGCTGCGAGCGATCGGCTCCGAGAAGGAGGTGGCCGACCAGACGTTCGTGGCCATGGCCACCGCGCTGTCGGGGACGGGTCCGACCTACCTGTTCGCGGTGATGGAGGCGCTCATCGACGCCGGCGTGCACATGGGCTTCCCGCGCGAGCTGGCGCACGACCTGGTGGTCGAGACCCTGATCGGCTCGGCCGAATACGCCTCCGCCTCCGGGCTGCATCCGGCGCAACTGCGCAACCTGGTGACCTCGCCCGGCGGGACGAGCGCGGCCGCCATCTACGAGCTGGAGAAGGGCCGCCTGCGGACGGTGCTCAGCGACGCCGTGTGGGCCGCTTACCGCCGCACCCTGGAGCTCGGGGCACGCCTGGAGGACGAGGTGGGCGGGGAGAGATCGCCCGCGACCTGAGGGCCGCTGGTGGTACGGTCACACCGATGTTCGCCATCGTGATGGCCGGCGGCGTGGGCACGCGGCTGTGGCCGCTGTCGCGCCGCCGCTCCCCGAAGCAGCTGCTGGCGCTGACCGGCGAGACGAGCCTGCTGCAGCAGACGGTGGCACGGCTGGGCGGCCTGCTGAAGCCACACGACATCTTCGTCATCACCTCGCAGGCCCACGTGCGGCCGACCCAGGAGCAGCTGCCGCAGCTCCCGGAGGACAACGTGCTGGGTGAGCCGCTGGCCAGGTCCACGGCAGTGGCTGCCGGCCTGGCAACGGTGCTGGCGCGCCGCGAGTCGGACGAGGTGGCGCTGGTCCTGCCGGCCGACCACCACGTGGCCGACGAGGCCGCGTTCGAGGAGGCGATCCGCCAGGCGATCACCGCAGCTGAGCGCGGCTACCTGGTGACGCTGGGCGTGCCGCCCAAGCACGCGGCCACCGGCTACGGCTACATCAAGGTCGGGGAACGCCTGCATTCGAACGTCGAGACCGCGCTGGTCGAGCGCTTCGTCGAGAAGCCGGACGCCGATCGGGCGGCAGCCTTCCTGGAGGAGGGTGGCTACCTGTGGAACGCCGGCATATTCGTGTGGCGGGTGTACGCCTACCGCCAGGCGCTGGAGCGCTTTCAGCCGGGGCTTGCCGCCGCCCTGGACCGCATCGCGGCGCTGCACCGCACTCCGGGCTGGATGAGCGACGTGCGCGACATCCTTGAGCCGATTCCCGCCGTCCAGATCGACGCAGGTGTCGCCGAGGCGGCGGCCGCGGAGGGTCGGGTGGCGGTGGTGCCGCTCGAGGCGGGCTGGAGCGATATCGGCTCGTGGTCCGCCCTGCTGGAGGCCCTGACCGGCCAGAGCGGATCCTCGCTGGTAGCGTCGGGACGCCACCTCGACCGTGGCAGCCGCAACGTGCTGGTGCACGGCGGCGAGCGCCTGGTGGTGACGGTCGGCCTGGAAGACGTGATCATCGTCGACACGCCAGACGCGCTGCTGGTCTGCGCCGCCGATCGGGCCGAGGAGATCAAGCAGGTGCTCGACGAGATCAAGTCGGCCACCGGCGACCAGTATCTCTGAGCCGATGTCCACCGCCTCGCGCCTGTCGGCGCCGGAGGGACGTGTCCGCTTCGCCTGGCTGGCTCGCTTCTTCGGCCACGCGCTGGCGCTCTACGTCAGGCTGGTGGCTCGCACCGCGCACATCAGCGGCGACACGATCAACCAGGGCCAGGCGATCTTCGCCATCTGGCACGAGTCGAACCTGGTCTCGGCCATCGCGGCGTGGAAGCTGCGGCGCGATCGGCATCCGGTGGTCTTCAGTACCCGCGGCTTCCGCGGCATCGTGATGAACACCATGCTGCGCTCGATGGGGGCCGACGTGGTGACCCTGCCGGACGAGGGCGCCGCGACCCGGGGTGAGGCCACCTCGCTGTCGCGCGAGATGGCCCGGATCGGCCGCGAGGGCCGCACGCTGGTGATCAGCTGCGACGGCCCCTTCGGCCCGTACCGGGTGGCGAAGCCGGGGGTGCTGATCGTGGCCCGTGAGTCGGGGCTGCCGATCCAGCCCTGGGCCGTGGCCTCGCGACCGACTCTGCGGCTGGGCGGCCGCTGGGATCGCATGATCGTGGCCCTGCCCTTCGGCCGGCTGCAGGTCTACGAGGGCACGCCCATTGGCCTGGCGGAGCGCGACCGCATCAAGCCGCGCCTCGTCGAGCTGCAGGCCGAGCTGGAGCGCATCCAGGGCTTAGCCGACGCGCGCATGGGCGGCTGAGCCGCTCGCAGCCGCTCTGACTGTGCCGGATCGGCCGCTGCGGCTACCATCTGGGGCACGTGACAAAGATCAAGTTCGGGACCGATGGCTGGCGCGCGGCCATTGCCGAGGACTACACCTTCCACAACGTCCGCCGCTGCGCCCGGGGCGTGGCCGAGTACCTCCACTCCATCGGATCCGAGGACCGCGGCGTGGTCATCTGCCACGACCGTCGCTTCGCCAGTGAGCACTTCGCGCGCGCCTGCGTCGAGGTGCTGGCCGCCCACGAGATCCGCTCCTTCGTGCCGCCCGAGGCGGTCCCCACCCAGGTGGGCTCCTTCTTCACGCGGGAGATGGGCGCGGGTGCCGGCATCGTGATCACCGCCAGCCACAACCCGTGGACCGACAACGGCTTCAAGGTCAAGGCCGATACCGGCGGCGCCGCCGCGCCGGAGATGCTGGCCGACATCGAGGCCACCATGGACGCGCACCCGGACGACGAGCTGCCGCCGCG
>DATBIY010000120.1:0-3948 GCA_036556695.1 Candidatus Limnocylindria bacterium | reverse complement strand
ATCGCGCGCGAGTTCGGCATCCCTGCCGTTGTCGGATGCGGGGACGCGACCGCGCGGCTGCGCACCGGGATGCGGGTCACCGTCGACGGTGGGCTGGGCAACGTCGAGCCGGCGTAGCCCTCAGCCAGCGAGGAGGCCGCGAAGCCCAGTGTCCAGGTCGCGTGGCGCATACCCCAGCTCGGAGCGGGCGCGGCTGTCGTCGAACCAGTAGGTGACGCCCACGGAGGCACGAACCAGCTCGTCGAACGCCGGAAGGCGGTCCGACAAGCGGGCAGCCAGCCCGCCCAGCGCGCCAGCGCCACGCAGCAGCCAGCCAGGAACTGTCAGGCGCGGTGCCGCGTGGCCGCCGATGGCCGCTGCCCGGCGCATGACATCGGCCATGCGCGCGCGCTCCCCGCCGAGGAGGTACTCGCGCCCGTCCTGGCCGTGGTCGTGGATCAGCAGATGGCCGGCGGCGATATCGTCAACGTGCACGAAGTTGCCGCCGAGCGTCGGCACGGCGACGACCCGCAGCCGTCCCTCGAGAGCCTGCTGGATCTGCTGGCCCGCCTGGGAGTGATCGCCGGGCCCGTACACCATGCCCGGCATGGCCACGAGGATGCAGGCCCCGGCGGCGATCCGCTCGAGCGCGAGCTGATGGGCAAGGTACTTCGTCTCGTCGTAGTAGGACAGGAAGCGCGGCGGCTGGGGTCGCCGATACGTCTCGTCCGGTGCGCGGCCCTGCGTGTTGCCCAGCACGGCGGCCGTCGAGGTGTAGACGACGCGGGCAACGTTGGCTGCCAGCGCGGTGTCCAGGACCAGGCGCGTGGTGTCGACGTTGGCCGCCAGCAATGCGGGTCGATCTCGCGCGGGGATGCCAACCCGGTACGTGCCGGCCACGTGGAATACCGCATCGACGTCGGACATCGCCTCGCGCACCGGATCCGCGGAGGCGGCGGCCAGATCCAGCCTCAGCAGCTCGCAGCCGGCGGCCGCCAGCCACTCGGTTCCGCGCTCGCTGCGGACCACGGCTCGCACCTGATCGCCGCGCGAGAGCAGCGCGCGGACGAGAGCACCGCCGACGAAGCCGCCGGCCCCGGTGACCAGCGCCCTCATGCTTCCGACAGTGCCGCCTGCAGGCGATCGAGGCTGGCCTCCAGGTCGCTGCCGGCGGCGCCGGCGACGATGCCCTCCATCGGCGCCATGAAGAAGTTCTGCGCCCGGATCTCCATCGCAAAGCGCACCCGCGCGCCGTCGCCGTCCGGCTCGAGGTCGAGCGTCGCGGCGATCCCGATCCCGCTGGCCTCGCTGGCCAAACCGAGGCTTAGTCCGGGCTGGTAGTCGGTAACCCGCAGGTCGACGGCCACCCGCTGGCCCATCAGCTCGCGGACGACGTGCGCCGTCGACCCGACGCCCATCGGCTCAGGGGAGGTTCGCTCGGCCGAGACGATGCCAGTCTGCCAGCGCGGCAGGTTGTCCAGGTCGGCCACGAAGGCGAACACGCGGTCAGGGGTGGCAGGAAGGGTGCGGCTGGCTTCGACGCGGCGCATCGGCCAACCCTAGTGCATCGGCTATGCTGAGATGAGCGTCGCCGTCGCGCCCGAGTCCGCGTGCGGCCGCTGCGGCGCACCAGCCGGGAGGATTCCCCCCTTGTTTCGCAAATTGATGCCGGCGGTGCTGCTGGGCCTGATCGTGCTGCTTGGCGCCTGCGGTCCGAGCGCTCCGGCCCTGACCGATCCGGATGAGATCATCAGCCAGGGCATGCAGGCCACCAGCCAGGCCACCAGCTTCCACATGGACGCCACTCTGTCGGGCACGATCAACATCCCGGAGACCGGCGGCACCTTCAACCTTCAGGGCACCAATGCCGCATTCGACTTCGACGTGGCCAACGAGACGGGCCGCCTTTCCTTCGAGGCGCCCGGGCTGATGAGCCTTTCCGGCGAGGCGATCCTTATCGGCGGCGACGCCTTCGTGAAGACCAGCCTCACCGGCGAGAAGTACATGAAGAGCGACGCCGGCAGCTCGGGCGTCCCGGTGGATCCTGACGAGGTGCTGAGCCAGGTCTCCGGCTTCCTCGACGAGGAGGGCGTGGAGACGGCCAAGCAGGACGACGTCAGCTGCGGCGACAACACCTGCTACGCGGTCACGCTGACGATTCCGAGCAGCCTGCTCGGCAGTGCGGGGGCCGCGGGCGTCGATGCCGGCGATTTCCTGGGCGAGGATCTGGTGCTCAATCTGCAGTTCGACCGCGAGTCGCTGCGCCTGGTGCAGGCGTCGACCGACGTCGATGCTGGCGAGGCCGGCAGCTTCGGCCTGCTGATCACGTTCTCGAGGTACAACGAGTCGGTCCAGGTAAGCCCGCCGCCCGACGACCTGGTGACTGAAGGGGGATCGGGCTTGCCGTTCTGAGCAACCGGGTGGCCGTGGCTCAGCGGGCGATGGCCAGCAGCAGCAGCAGGTTGAGCGCGAACGAGCCGAGGACCACCGCCGTCCAGTAGATGGCGTTGCCCGGCGCCTGCTTGAGCATGTCCGCGTGGAGCATCTTCTCCACCCGGGCGGCGCGGGTCTTGCGCAGGTCGTCCAGCTCCTGCCGCTCGTCGCGGTTCAGGTCCTGGGCGTTCGTCGACGGCATCAGGCCTTGCCTCGGCCGGCGGTGGCCTGCTCGATGCGCACGATGCGCTCCTCGATCTCGTCGAGCTGAGCGCGCAGCTCCTCGTCAGAGTCCTTCGACTGCTGGCTGCCGCGGTGGATGAGGAACGAGACCAGCACCACCATGGTGAACAGCTGCAGGAACTCGGACTGCCAGTTCTCGAAGGTGGCCTGCATCCATGCCCAGAAGTAGCCATCCGGCCCGAACAGCTGCGCCTGCTGTCCGTGGCTCTGCTGCTCGGCGGCGAACTGCACCCAGCCGGTGGTCGACTGCAGCAGCCAGCTCACCAGGAAGAGGATGGCCAGCACCACGCTGAGGCCATAGTTGCGCAGCAATTTCACGGCTGAGCGGAGATTGCAGCCCGCGTGCCACGGACATGCGCCATGGGCGTGTCACGGACGGGGAAAGTGGTGGAGATGAGGGGACTCGAACCCCTGACCCCTGCGATGCGAACGCAGTGCTCTCCCAGCTGAGCTACATCCCCATGGGCACGACCGGCGGCCGTCGGCGAGTATAGCAGGGGCTTGGTCGGCTCTTCCCAGACTAGAACATTTGTTCTATCATCGGTTGGGCCATGACATTGAAGGCCGATGTCTCCCGCCCCGTCCGACCCCTCCCCGAGCTCCTCGACGCGCTGCGCGGCCACGGCCTGCGACGCGGCGTGGAACCGGGACCGATGGCTCCCAATCGCCCGCCGCTGCCCACCGGCCAGCCGCCGCTGGACGCCGCGCTCGGAACCGGTGGCTGGCCGCGCGGGGCGCTGGCCCTGCTGGATGCGCCAGTCGGCGGCGGGGCCACCAGCCTGGCGCTCGGCACGCTGGCCGCCTGCCAGGCGGCGGGAGGCGTGGTCGCCTACCTGGACACGGCCCGCAGCCTCGATCCCGCGACCGCCAGCCGGCTGGGCGTGAACCTGGAGTGGCTGCTGGTCGTGCGCCCAGCGGACGCCGCCGAGGCGCTGGAGCTGGCCGGCTGGCTGGCGCGCGAGGGGCGGATCGACGCCCTGGTGCTCGACCTGGCCGGCGCCGGCCTGCCCCGTGGCCTGTCCCGTGGCCTGTCCCGTGGTCTGGACCGGCTGGCCGGGCTGCTGGTCCGATCCGGCGGGGTGGCGCTGCTCCTGGCCGGCGCCGGCGCCGAGGCGGCCGGCAGCGTGGCCAGCGTCCGCGTTGCGCTGCAGCGGCGCGCCTGGCTGGCGGTGGGCAGCGACCTGGTGGGGCAGCGGGTCGAGGCCACCGTCACCCGGCATCGTTGGGCGCTGGCCGGGGGCAGCGCGGAGCTGGACCTGTACTTCGCCGAGGGGCGGCGGGTGGATGTGCTGC
>DATBIY010000119.1:0-10848 GCA_036556695.1 Candidatus Limnocylindria bacterium | reverse complement strand
GGTTCCCCAGGCTCGAGCACGAGGGATTCCATCGGCCCTGGCGTTGGTGTCGGCCGAGGTGTTTGGACCACCTAGGGCTCCAGGGTGGGCGATGCCTGGCTCATCGGCGCATCGCCCTCCGGCAGCAGCCGCGAGATGGCGATCAGCGCACCGCCCAGCAGCGCCACGGCGGCCAGGGCCACCATCAGGCGGTCTCCGGTCGTGCTCGACCGCTGGTCGCCATCCCTGGTCTCGAGAGAGATGTCCTCGATGTCGTCCACGCTGCGGTCTCGGGTGCGGCGTGGAGACTCTACGTGTCAGCAGCTCCCCTGACCATAGGTCAGTTTTCGCTCTCGCCTTCCGCGGCCAGCAGCTGGTTGGTGCGTACGATTCCCGCGCGCAGCGCGTCCAGCGCGGCGAACAGCGCCTCCACATCGGCATCGCGCCGCTCCAGCTGGTCCAGCAGGGCCTTGTAGCCCGTCGAGAATCCGGGCGCCGCGCTCATGAGGCGCTCACGGCCGGCATCGGTCAGGGCAATGAGGCGTGCTCGGCCGTCCGTGGGATGCGGCCTGCGCTCCATCTCGCCCGACTCGATGAGCGGCCCGATCACCGTCGACAGCGTGGTGATCGGCCAGCCCAGGTCCCGTGCCGCCTGCGTCAGGGTGCGCGGGCCGTTGCCGAAGAAGTAGCTGTACAGCGCGTATGCCTCGCCTGACATGTCGACGCCGCGCAGGGAGAGCCGCATGAAGTCGCGCGCTGCCTGATTGGTCAGGTATAGCTGGTAGAGCAGCGACATGCGCCGGGGAGCATCGGCGTCGGCATCGGCATCGGCCATGGCGGATTTGAACCCCCAGTGTTACGGATCCGTACTAGTTGTTACGAATTCGTCGTATCTGATCGAGGATACACCGATGCGACCACTGGTCCCCGCCGTGCTGCTCGCGCTTCTGGCCGGTTGCAGCAGCACAACAGGCAGTCCGTCCCCGACCGTGACTCCCCTCCCGGTTGCCGCGCTGTCGTTCACCGAGACGGAGCCTGTCGTCACGCGTGAGCTCAGCGGATTGCCCGATGAGCGCTACATCAACCCGGGGGCCCTGATCGAGGCCGATGGCACCTACCACCTCTACCCGAATGCCTTCAGCACCTGGCCGGGCCTGGTCCAGGTGCCGCACCTCACCTCGGGGGACGGCGTCAGCTGGGAGGCGGCCAGCGACGGTCCGGTGCTGACCAGCGAGGACATCCCCTTTGGCGATGAAGGCGCCGATGTTTCGACCGGCTACGTCGCCGCCGATGGCACCTGGGTGCTGATCTTCGAGACCGTCAGCCGCTCGCAGCCGTGGGTGCTGGGCATGGCGACCGCCCCCGGACCGGATGGGCCATGGACCATCGAGTTGGAGCCCATCCTGGCGGGCGGCGCGGCGGGCAGCTGGGACGCCGGCGGGCTGTCCTGGCCGAGCGTGGTACAGCACAACGGCGAGTTCCTGATGTACTTCACCGGCCTGGACCAGCCGCGGGGCGGCCTGGGCGCGATCGGCCTCGCCCGCTCGGCGGACGGGCTGACCTGGACCAAGGAGGCCGAGCCGGTGCTCCGCGCGGAGCTGCAGTGGGAGGCGCGCTCGCTCGATCGGCCGCGCGTCGCTGCCACCGACAAGGGCCTGGTGATGGTCTACAGCGGCCGCCGGCTCACCGACCGCGGCGTGGCGTGGTCCCAGGACGGTGTCAGCTGGCAGCGACAGGGCGAGGAGCCGGTCATTCGCCAGGCGGACTTCCCGGCGCCGGGTGGCTCCTGGGACGCGGCCATCATGGTCCGCGATGGGACGCTGCACTACTACCTGGAGATCGGCGCCGGCGGCGGGACGTCGACCACCGACATCTACCTGGCCACCGCCCGCGTGGAGTGACGCGTGGCGTAGGTCAGCCCGCCGGCGCGGTGCGGACCGCGCGGATCAGCCGGCGTCGGCCTCGTCGTCGGAATGACCCGAGGCGTACGAGCGGTGGTTCTCCTCGAACATCGCCTGCAGCTGGGCCGCCTGGCGGTCGTAGGCGTCCTTGTCGGCCCATGTCTCGCGGGGCTGCAGCACCTCGGCCGGCACGTCCGGGCAGCTGGTCGGGACCATGAGGTCGAAGTTCGGGTCCTTGACCATGGGCACGTCGTCGAGCGCGCCGCTCAGGGCGGCACGCACCATCGAGCGGGTGTGGTTGATATCCATGCGATGGCCGATGCCGTAGGGTCCGCCCGTCCAGCCGGTGTTGACCAGCCAGACGGGCACCTGGTGCTCATCCAGCCGATCACCCAGCATCGTGGCGTACTCCCGCGGATGGCGCGGCAGGAACGGCGCACCGAAGCCAGCCGAGAACGTGGCCTTGGGCTCCTTGACGCCCACCTCGGTCCCCGCCAGCTTGGCGGTGTAGCCGCTGATGAAGTGGTACTCCGCCTGCTCGCGGCTGAGGCGCGAGATCGGCGGCAGCACCCCGAAGGCATCGGCGGTCAGGAAGATGACGTTCCGCGGCTGCGGCGCCATGCCCGTCTCCGAGGCATTGCCGATGAAGTGGAGCGGATAGGCAGCGCGCGTGTTCTCGGTGATGCGATCCGAGTCCAGGTCGAGCTCCCGGGTGGCGGGATCAAGGTCGACGTTCTCCAGGATCGTCCCGAAGCGCCTGGTGGTTGCGAAGATGTCCGGCTCGTACATCGGGCTGAGCTTGATGGTCTTCGCATAGCAGCCGCCCTCGAAGTTGAAGACCCCGTCCGGCCCCCAGCCGTGCTCGTCGTCACCCACCAGGGTGCGGAGCGGATCGGCCGATAGCGTGGTCTTGCCCGTGCCGGAGAGGCCGAAGAAGACCGCCGCGTCGCCATCCTGGCCGACGTTGGCCGCCGAGTGCATCGGCAGCACGCCCTCCTCCGGCATGAGGTAGTTCATGACGGTGAACGCCGACTTCTTGATCTCGCCGGCGTACATGGTGCCGACGATGATGATCTCCATCCGCTTGAGGTGGAGCAGGATGGCCGTCTCCGAGCGCACGCCCTCCGTCTCCGGGTCGGCCTTGAAGCTCGGCACGTCGATGATCGTGAAGTTGGGCTTGAAGCCGGCGAGCTCGGCGGCAGACGGGCGGCGGAACAGGTTGCGGGCGAAGATGCTGGCCCAGGCGGTCTCGGTGTAGACCCGCAGCGAGCGGCGATGCGCCGGATCGGCGCCAATGAACATGTCCTGCGCGTAGACGTCGCGCTCGGTCAGGTAGTCGACCAGGCGGGCGCGCAGCCGATCGTAGTGCTCCTCGCTGATGGGGTGGTTGACGTCGCCCCACCACACCGACTTCTCGGTGGATGGCTCGCGCACCACGAACTTGTCCTGCGGAGAGCGCCCCGTGTGGGTTCCGGTGCGCACCACCAGGGCGCCATCGGCGGCGATGATGCCCTCGCCATCGTGCAGTGCGCGCTCGTAGAGCTCGGCGACGGGCAGGTTGGAGCGGAGGGAGCGACCCAGTGCTCGCGGGGCTGCGGCAGTGGTCGTCATGAGATGCTGCGGTCTCCTTTCGGTACGGGCGCCGACGTGACGCGCGATGCGCTGGAGGGCGACCGGCCGCGCGTGCTCGAGCAGGATCACCCGAGGAGTCGGCTTCCGCAGCCACCTTGGCCGGTCAGTGACCGGCCGCTGCCAACGATGGTTCGTCGCGGGCGACGTGTCAAGCCAGGGAGGTCCTTGCACGGCCAGCGAGTTGCAGCCGCCATGCCAGCCGCCGTCAAAAGCCGTCGCGCGACCGCTCCCGGTACAGGGTCAAACCCACGATCCGCGAGATGACCAGGGCCACGTACAGCAGCCCGGCAACCTGCTCGACCATGACCACCGCCCGTGCCTGTGGCATTACCGGCACCACGTCCGACAGGCCGGTGCTCGTCAGCGTGGTGAAGGACAGGAACAGCAGCTCCACCCAGCTGCGAGGTTCGGCGGGGTCGATCGCCGCGGTGAAGGAGCCGGGCCACACCATCTGGACCGCCACGAAGAGGTAGGCGAACGCCCAGGCCACGACCGTGAACGTCGCGCCGGTGGCCCACAGCTCGTCGGGCGTCACCCAGCGGTCCTTGAACATGTACTGCAGCAGCGCGGCGCTGGTATAGAAATAGAAGGCCGCGTGGAGCATCGACGAGGCCAGCACGGTGAACCGGCCGGTGGGATTGAATCCCTCCAGGATGGTGAGCACCACCACCGGCACGCCGAGCAGGATCGAGACCCAGCTGAGCGCCGGCGTGGCGCGGACGGCCCACACGGCGAGCACCAGCACCAGCAGCGAGAACAGGCCGAGCATGGCGCGCCCCGGCGCGGACGCGTCCATGAATGGATACAGCAGTACGCCCAGCAGCTGCGCGGCCAGCAGGACCGCTGACGGATGGCGTCGCGCGGTTCGCAGCGGGCCGCCGACGGTCAACGTTTCGGCGGGTTGGCGACCATCTGGTCGACCCACTCCTCCAGCCGCGGCAGGTGCTCGCGGACGTGGTCGGGCCCGGCCTTGCGCACCCAGAAGGCAGCGGCCGCGGTCAGCTCCGGCAGCTCGTGCCAGGCTCGGACCAGCTGAGCGCGAGCGGAGGCCAGCTGAAGGTGCACCGTCTCCCACGGCACGTCGTGCATGGCCGCCAGGTAGCGCTCGTTGGCGGCGTCGATGTCGAGCTCCCCCTCGCGATAGGTGCCGGCCGCGATCTGGCGCAGCACCTGCGCTCCCTCGGCCATCCAGGTGCCAAGGTGTGCGACCGCATCCTTTGCGGTCCAGCCCTCGACGAAGTAGCCCGGACGCTCCGCCATTTCGGGCGTGATGCGTGCGACGACGTCATGCAGCTGGTCCCACAGCTCGGCCTCGTCGCGCAGGTCGTTGTGGCGGTCGAGGTCACTCATTGGCCGGAGTCTAGCGTTGAGCGGGGTAGTTGCCTGTGCAACAATCAACGCTATGGATTACGAAGCGTTCACGAAGGCCATGAAGGCTGAGATCCGGGAGAAGGGCCGGCCCCAGTCCGGCCCGATGGCCGGCCGCCCATTGATGATTCTCACGACCACCGGGGCGAAGTCCGGCGAGCCTCGCGAGGCCGTGGTTACCTACACCCGCGACGGTGACAGGTACGTCATCGCCGCCAGCATGGGCGGCGCGCCCAGGCACCCGCAGTGGTACTTCAACCTGCTGGCAAATCCCGAGGCGCAGGTCGAGGCCGATGGCCAGACCTTCCGCGTCCGCGCGACGGAGGCCACCGGCGACCTGCGCCAGCGCCTCTGGGACCACCACGCGGACGAGCGTCCCGAGTTCCGGGATTACCCGAGGAAGACGGATCGGCTGATCCCGGTCCTCACCCTGGAGCGCATCGACTAGGAGCGCGGCACCAGGCCCGATTTCGTGGCGCGCCGGCAGCGTGCGTCTGCCACAGTGCCGGCCATGAGCGATCTGCCGCCGCCCGGCGCCGTGATCCTGGACCTGGACGGCACGCTGGTGGACACCGTGGAGACGCGCATCGAGGCGTGGATGCGCACCTTCACCGAATTCGGCATTTCAGCAGATCAGCGGCATGTCGCGGCGCTGATCGGCTCCGACGGCAGGCGGCTGGCTCACGAAGTCGCTTCGCGCGCCGGCGGGACCCTGACCAATGACCACGCGGAGGAGATCGACGCCCGCTCCGGCGCCATCTATTCGGAGCTCAACAGCAATCCGCGGCCACTGCCCGGGGTGGCCGCCTTCCTCGGCGGCCTTGACGACGCCGGCGTGCCGTGGGCGATAGCCACGTCCAGCCGGCGCGAGCAGGTTGGACGCTCCGTGACAGCGCTGCAGCTGCGCGCCGAGCCGCGGATCGTCGACGGCAGCTCGGTGCAGCGCGCGAAGCCGGAGCCGGACCTGCTGCTGGCGGCCGCCGCGGCGGTTGGCGTGCCGCCGGCGCGGTGCTGGTGCGTTGGCGACAGCACCTGGGACATGAGGGCCGCAGTCGCGGCCGGCATGTGGCCGATAGCCGTGCTGGCCGGCTCGGCCGCCTCCGAGGTGAAGCTGCGCGAAAGCGGGGCTCGCGCCGTTGTCGCGGAGATCGACGAGCTGATGCCCTCGCTCGCGCGGCGATGACCCCGCCTGCGTCCGCGGGCGTATAGAAGGCATGGCCCCCCTCACCGGCATTGCCGATAGGCTGCTCGCCTCCATTGCCTGGCTGCCGCATCGGCTTCGACGGCTGGCCGGCGGACGCGGGGCGGCTGTCCCGCTGGCGATGGTCACCCTGGCCATCGCGAGCGCGATTCCCACGCTGGTGATCGCCACCACGCCGTATCCGTGGACCGTCACGCTGGCCGATCTCGAGGATGGCGCCTTCGAGGGCATGCCCACCTGGATTCGGGTCAGCGGCGACCTGCGTGCGATCTCCGACGAGGGCTCGACGCGCATGAACCTGGTCGACCCGTCGGATCAGCAGCGCTTCATCACGGTGGAGTCAGATCGAGCCTTGCAGCCCGGCCCACAGGAGCTCACCGGCCGCATCTACACCGACGTCCGGCCCGAGTTCGGTGGGATCGCCGGTCTGCACGCGGACACCGGGTTCGTGCCGCAGGAGGACCAACCGTGGCCTCTGATCCTGGCGCCACTGGCGCTGGCCGTGCTCCTGGGGATCGGGCTGCGGCTCGGCTACCCGGTGCTGCGCGCCGAGCAGCAAGGGCCCAGCGCCGGACACGCTGATGCGGGGATCCCGGCGCGCTGGTACGGGCACCTCGGCGGACGCAACGTGGAAACCGAGGACGCCGTGCCAGCCGCCGTCTCCCATGACCCCGGCGGTGCGATGTGGCAGCTGCAGCTGCGGGACGCAGCCGGTACTGAAACGGCGGGCGTCCGTCGCGGCGGAGACGGCGCGCGGGCGGTGCGTGCCTGCACGCCGGCGCGGAGCGTGCCCGGCATCCAGCTGCTGGCCTCGAACGCACAGGTCGTCCTGCTGTTCGAGGATCGCGACGCCCGCGACGCGCTGTTCGCCACGTTCGCGGGCTGAGCGCTCGCTCTCGGAGGCACGCGGTATGCGGGTCTGTGCCGCATGACGATCGCACCTTGGCTCCTCTTCCTGCACGTGCTCGGCGCGGTGGCGTGGGTCGGTGGCGGGATGACGCTGATGGCAGTGGGCATGGCCACGCAGCGCAGCCCCGATCCGGGCGCGGCATCGGCCTTCGGCAGGCTGATGTCCTGGGTTGGTCCCCGGGTCCTGATGCCGGGCGTGCTGCTGATCCTGGTCACCGGTCCCTGGATGGTGCTGACCACAGCGGCCTGGGATTTCAGCCAGGTATGGGTGATCATCGGCATCGCCTGCTTCGTGCTGGCGTTCGCGGTCGGCGTCGGTGTCGTGGCGCGAACCGGCGTTGCGCTCAGCCGACCCGAGACGCCGGAGAGCGAAGCGCCCGCCCTCCTGCGCCGCTGGCTGGCGGCGTACGTGGTGGTGGTGGCCATCCTGCTGATCGCTGTCTGGGACATGGTGGTCAAGCCCGGTCTCTAGCGGGCTACGACTTCGATTTCGCGCCAGGCCACCCACGACGGACTCTCGATGGTCACGATGCGCAGGTAACGGATGCCCGGCCATGCTTCGCGACCCATGACTTGCAGGACGTCGTAGTCCGCGGTACGCCCCGTCAGCTCCGCCAGCAGCAACGGCGGCGAGCCTGGGCTCGCCGACCCCAGCAGCCGGTGTACCGTGCGGCCCGGCGGAGACTGGCCCACGTACAGGCGCACGGAGCCGATCCGCACCCGGCGACCCAGGTCGATCTGGATGTACGCCTCCGGCCCAACGCCGGCGTTCCAGCTGGTTTCCGGATCGCCGTCCACCGCCTTGCGTGGCCCGCTGCCGGCGAGCGAGGCGGTCGCGCTGGCTGGCCGGCGTAGGGCGAGGTTGCCAGTGGCGTCCTGGATGCCCAGCGAATCGCGGTCGTCGAAATAGCGCCCGATGAGGCTGGTGAACGTGCCCTGATCGTTCTCTGGAAGGACGCGGTCGGGCTTGTCGTTCCACGACTGAAAGACCACATGCGCCGGCTGCCCGCCGTCACGCTCCTCGTGATCGAGAGCTCGCTGGCCGGCAAGGCCCAGCCACTGCTCGTCGGACGGGGCGCCACCGCCGGTATAGATGATCCCCACTGGGACGCCGAGCCGATCGCCGGCCGCCTCGACCTGCAGCGCCATCTGGGACCAGTTCGAGCGCGACCAGTCCAGGTCCAGGTGCAGGAAGGCCATCGGCTCCCCGACCGCCTCTCGGTACGCTCCCATCCATTCGGCCAGATGGTCCGTCTGCACCGGCAGCGGCGTCGGCTCGATATCGCCGACGGCCACCCAGGGGAACTCCTCGCGCACCTGCGCCACGAACCGGGCGACGCCACGCGCAATGCGGCCGACGGGCCAGCGGCAGGCATTGGGGCCGTCGTAGACGTGGCCGAAGTACCACGGTTCATCAAGCGCGATGACCTGCAGCACGCCGCCGGCGTCGCGAATCTTCTGCGCAAGGCGCCGCCCGGAGCCCGACCCGGCGAAGCCCTCGACATCGGTCCCGCAGCCATCGGCAGGGTCGAGCGGGCCTGCTTCGACGCCGAGCACCATGCCCCTGGCGCGGATGCCCTCCACCGCGGCGCGCAGGACTGCGGGTCCAGCCTGATCCACCCATTCGCCATACAGCTTGAAAACGGTCACCCTGGACGCAGCTGCCTGCCAGGGCGCGTCCGCCGCCCACAGGTCCATGAAGTCATCGGAGCCGATGTACTCGCGTCCCGGCCCGGTGGGCAGCGGTGGCAGGGGCGCGAACCATACGACAGGCCGCTGCGACAGGTCGGGTGCTGACGGCTGGGGTGTGGCCGCAGGCCCGCTGGGCGCGCCGCTGGGGCTCGCAGTGCGTGCCGCTGGCGAACTGGGAAGCGGTTCGCCGCAGCCCACCAGCAACAGGATTATCACCAGCGCTCCGGCGGCCGGGCCGCGGATCACCCTCCGCATGCCGGACACCTTAGCCCGGTGTGCCACCGGGGGTAGCGGTCGAGCGCTGCGCGGCGGGCTGCGTGCGACAATCTTGCGCCTATGACTGCCATCGAGTCCCGGGCCACCCAGCGTGCCCGCCTGCGCCAGAGCGTGGAGCCGTTCCTCAGCTTCTTCAATGGGCCGTTCGAGCAGCTGAACCTGCAGCCTGACGTCGCCAACTTCGCGGTCGGCAACCCGCAGGAGATGCCGCTCCCCGATTACGTCGCCGCACTCCGCGCTCACATCGAGCCGCGGGACAAGGACTGGTTCGCCTACAAGCTGTCCGAGCCGGCCTCGCAGCGCACCGTGGCCGCGACGCTCACCCGCCGCACCGGGATGGAATGGGATCCGGCCGACGTGGCGATGACCAACGGCGGCTTCGCGGCGCTGGCCACCGCCATCCGCACACTGGTCGACCCCGGCGACGAGGTGATCTTCCTGTCTCCGCCCTGGTTCTTCTACGAGATGCTCATCCTGGCCGCAGGCGGCGAGCCGGTGCGCGTCACCCTCGAGCCACCGGCCTTCGACCTGGCCGTGGAGGGCATCGAGGCCGCCCTCGGGCCGCGCACGCGGGCAGTCATCGTGAACTCGCCGCACAACCCGAGCGGCCGGGTCTACCCGACCGCGGACCTGCGGCGGCTGGCCGAGGTGCTGGAGGAGGCATCGGCTCGCATCGGCCATCCCATCTGGATCGTCAGCGACGAGCCGTACAACCGCATCCTGTTCGACGGTCGCGAGTACACCAGTGCCTCGCAGCTCTACCCGCACACCATCGTCACCTACTCGTACGGCAAGACGCTGCTGGCCCCGGGGCAGCGCATCGGCTTCGTCACCGTGCCGCCCACCCTGCCGGAGCGCGTCGAGCTGCGCGACGAGCTCTTCATCCAGCAGTTCGCCGGGGGCTACCTCTTCCCGAACGCGCTGTTGCAGCACTCGCTGGAGGAGCTGGAGAAGCTGTCGATCGACATCGGCGCACTGGAGCGCCGGCGGGACCGCCTGGTGCCGGCGCTCCGCGACATCGGCTACGAGGCCACCATGCCGGAGGGCACCTTCTACGTCATGGCCCGCTCGCCGATCGAGGATGACGTGGCCTTCGCCGACATCCTGGCACGGCACCGCGTGCTGGTCCTCCCCGGCACGATCGTCGAGACGCCCGGCTGGTTCCGCATCTCCCTGACCGCCTCGGAGCGGATGGTCGAGGACGGCATCCCGCGCTTCGCGGCCGCCATGCAGGAAGTGGCCTCCGGCCGCTGACGCTTGGCATGGAACTGAAGGACCTGCTGCCGGACATCATCGGCTGATTCGTGGGGGTGATGGGCTGGCTGGTGGTGGCATCTACATCCAGCGCCGGCAATTCAGATCTCAGGCGCGCAACGCGGCCAAGGCGGTCTACTGACCGATCCCTCCGCTAGTTGTTCGTGGTCTGCCGGACATCACCGGGCAGTTATGGAAATGACCGGATTTCGCCGGATTCCGCCTTGAACAAAACCGGGGGTAATGAGAGGGGCACGATTTCGGCCGAATCCGTCATTCCCATAACCCCACAGTCATACGTTGCGCGCGGAGGAGCAACCGGGAGCTACGCGCCCTGACCCAGGCGCGGGAAGCCGTCCAGCAGCAGATCCAGCCCGAAGCTGAAGATAACCGCCGAGCATCTACTGGCCCTGAGGGACTTGAGGTGCCTGCGCCATCGAGTACCTGGGGCGTGAGGAGGGAGGCGGCAAGGTGGTGATCGTCATCGGCCAGGAAGTTGACCTGCGGTCAAAAACCGGCCAACCCGCTGTCTCCCGCTTGGTAAAGTAGCCGAGGCCGATCCCCGATCGCGGCCTGCGTGCCCTCAGCCCGCGGACCCGGCCCGGAATCGGAAGGAGACGCCTGGCACGGGACCGG
>DATBIY010000118.1:0-2107 GCA_036556695.1 Candidatus Limnocylindria bacterium | reverse complement strand
ATCACCGGGCTCGCGGCCAGCGTTCCAGACGCCCGGTTTCCGCTCTCCGATCCGGCGGGCTACCTCGAGCTGATGGAGTCGGTCACCGCCCACGCGTATGACCTGTCTGAGCAGCGCGGCGCGGTAGTCCCGCGAGAGCAGGCGGCACGCCATTGGTACGAGACCATCTTCGTGCCCTGCATGGACATCGCCCAGAGCGCCGACGTCGCCGGCCTCCTCACCTCATTGACCGCCGCCGAGCTGTTCCTGCTCCTGCGTCGCGGCATCACCGACGCGATGGGCCGCGACTGGCAGATCCCCGAGGCCGCCGCTGCGAAGGCGCGGAGCAACCTGCAGCGGGCCAATCGCCCTCAACTGGTGAGTGCCGTGCGCCGGCTTGTGGGCACGCGCCTCACGGGCTCGGAGCTGCTCGAAGAGCGTTGATGCTGGTCATCCTGCCGCCGTCGGAGACGAAGCGGCCGCCCCCGGACGCCGGCCCGCCGCTTGACCTCGAAACCCTGTCGTTCCCGGAGCTGACGCCGATGCGGCAGCGGGTGCTCGAGGCGCTGATCGCCACCAGCACGCAGCCCGACGGGCGGCGCCGCCTGCGTCTCGGACCCTCGCTGGCGCCCGAGCTGGCCCGCAACGAGCAGCTTCGTGAGCTTCCCACGCGTCACGCGGTCGACACCTACGCCGGGCCGTTGTACGAGGGCCTGGACCCGGCATTGTGGTCATCCGAGCTGCTGCAGCGGGCTGACCGCCGGTCGGTCATCGTGTCGGCGCTGTGGGGCGCGATCAGGCCCACCGACCGCATCCCGGCGTATCGGCTCCACGTCTGCTCATGGCTGGTCGGCATGGATCGCCTGGAGCCCGAGTGGCGGACCGTCCTCCCCGACGTTCTCGCCTCGGCGGCGGGCGCGGACGGGCCGGTGCTGGACCTGCGTTCGCCGTCGTACCAGGCAATGGGCCGGCCGAGCGGCCTCGACGAGCAGACGGTCAAGCTTCGCATTCGCCCATCGGCCGGCGGACCGCCACACATCGGCGACGTGGTCGCCAAGCGCGTGCGCGGTGAGGCGGCGCATCACCTCCTGGATTCGCCGGCCGATCCGGAGGACCCGCTCGACATTGCCGACGTGCTCGCCACGCGCTGGAACGTCGATATCGAGCCGCCGAACGGACGCAGCCGCTCCTGGACCCTCGGCCTCGAGGCGGACCCAGGGCCAGGCCTCGCCTAAACTGATTCGCGTGCCGGATCTTGCAGCGGTCGAAGGCCGAATCTGGTCGCTGCTCGAGCCGTTTCGCGACGACCTGGAGGCGGCAACCATCTACGGCATGCCGTCGCTTCGCTGGCCCGGCGCGAAGGCGCACGACTACTTCGCGGCGGTCCGCCAAGGGAAGTCGTTCGTCAGCCTGTATCTCCTCGTGGCCGATACCTACCCGGATGCCCTGCGGGGAGCGTCGGACGCTCTCCTGCAGCGTCGCACCGGCAAGGCCGCCTTCAACTTCGCCGCTCTGGACGGCGAGCTGGCCGAGGATCTGGCCTCGCTGCTGCGACGCCTCTACGAGCGCTACCGCGAGGATCAGGCGACGGCCTGATCCGACGGGAGACGGTCAGCGCGCGGTGAAGCCGCCGTCCACCGGAATCACAGAGGATTCGACGGGCGGCCATGCGCTGCGCATACTCATCTCGTCCCACTTGCTGTCCGGAGGCTCTCTCCATGGCCAACCTGGTCGTCCACTTCGAGATCCACGCGTCGGAGCCGCAGAAGCTCATCGACTTCTACTCCAGCCTGCTCGGCTGGCAGTTCCAAAACTATGGCGGCGGCGAGCAGCCGTACTGGGTGATCAACACCGGCGAGGGTGCCATCGGGAATGCCGCGGGCCAGCCGGGCATGGGCATCAACGGTGGCCTGACCAAGCGCAACGGCCCACCTCCAGAGGTCGGCGCGCCGGTCAACGGCGCGAACCTGGTGGTCGGCGTAGAGGATGTGGATGGGCTGATGCGCAGGGGCATGGAGCTTGGCGCCACCGAGGCACTGCCTGCCGCCGACTGGCCGGGCATCGGCCGCGGTGGCTACCTGATCGACCCGGACGGCAACGTCTTCGGCATGATCTCGCCGGTGCTTTC
>DATBIY010000117.1:0-11418 GCA_036556695.1 Candidatus Limnocylindria bacterium | reverse complement strand
CACGACGCGCACCCGCAGGCTGGCGTCATGCTCCACCACGTTCTGGTGGATGCGCGAGTTGGCGAAGCGCGTGAGGGCGGCGTCGCGGGCCAGGTACAGCACCTCGGCCTCTCCGCGGACGAGGCGCAGCGCCAGGTCCATGGCCTCTTCCGGCGCCGCGCGACGGTCGACGTGGGTGGCTACCACTTGCCCACCCCCACCCGCACGTTGCGGAAGCGCGCCGGGGAGGCGCCGTGGCCCACGCGGTGGGTCTGCATCGGCTCGCCCTTCCCGCAGTTGGGCACGCCCCACAGCCGCCACTCCCCTGGCGAGCAGATCGCGTCGCAGCTGCCCCAGAACTCGGGCGTGATGCCGGTGTAGGTCGGGTTCTTGATCATCTCGGCCAGCTTGCCGTTGCGGATCCGCCAGCCGGCCTGCGTGCCGAACTGGAAGTTCAGCCGCCGGTCATCGATGCTCCATGAGCGGTTGGTGCTGACGAAGATGCCGTCGTCGGTATCGGCGATCAGGTCGTCCAGCGATCCGGCGTCGCCGGGCCGCAGGTTGACGTTCGTCATGCGGATCAGCGGGATCACGTTCCAGCCGGAGGCGCGACTGGATCCCATGCTGCGGCGTCCGATGATCGGCGCCGTCTCGCGGCTGGTCAGGTAACCCACGAAGCCGCCGGCCGACACGATCGGCACATTCTGCGCGGGCACGCCCTCGTCGTCGTAGCCGAAGGTGCCCAGGCCGCCGGGCGCGGTGGCATCGGCGTCGATGCTCACGATCTCGCTGCCGTAGCGCAGCGTGCCGAGCTTGTCCAGCGTCAGGAACGAGGTGCCGGCGAAGCTGGCCTCCATACCGAGCACCCGGTCGAGCTCGATGGGATGGCCGCACGACTCGTGGACCTGCAACGCCATCTGCGATGAGTCAATCACCACCGTCATCTCGCCGGACGGGCAGTCCTCGGCCGAGAGCAGCGCCACCGCCTCCTCGCCGATGCGCTGCGCATTGGCCGCCAGCTCCATGGCGCGCACCGCCTCGAAGCCGCCGGTCACGTGCTGGCCGCCCGCCGAATTGGGCCAGGATCGCACCTGCGACTCGTTCTCGTCGACGGCCGTGGCCTCGATGCCGGCGCCCACCTCCGTCAGCTCCTGCTCCAGCCGTGCGCCCTCGCTGGAGGCGAAGGTCTTGCGCTCGCGCGCGGCCTCCACGGTGCCCTCACGGACAGTGACGCCCTTGACCGATGCCATGGCGGCATCCGCTTCGAACAGGATCCTGAGCTTCTCGTCGACCGATACCGCGAACGGGTCCTCGTCAACCGGCGTTGTGTAACGGCCGACCTGCGGCTGCGTGTCGTCAAGGACGACCCTGTCCACGGCCGCCAGGCCGCTGGCGCGGGCGATGTCCACCGCCTCGCGGGTGACGCGCTCCACCTCGCGCGGCGTCATCACCGCCGAGCCGGAGAAGCCCCATGCCCCGTCTACCAGCACGCGCACCCCGAAGCCGGTCGACAGGTTCGACGACGCGGCCTCCAGCGCACCGTTCTTGACGGTCAGCGACTCGGTCTCGCGCTCGGTGATGCGGATGTCCGCGTAGCCGGCGCCGGCGCGCACTGCGGCGTCGAGCGCCTGGTCGATGAGCTCGTTCATAGCAATCCCGTGCAGGTGACGGCCCACGCCGCCGCCGGTACGGGTGCTGCGGGCACCCCGCTGGCGGACTCGGGGATCGGCTGGACGGCCGCCACTCTACGGCCTCCCCGCCACAAGGGCAAGGCGAGCGGCCGTCTCGGTTGGCTGCTCACTCGATCGGCTGGGCGACGGTCGGCGCCAGGTCGGCTTCGGTGGCCGGCAGGGTGATCTGGTTCGACTGGGTCGCCACGATCGAAGCGTCGATGAACTGCTGCAGCTGGGCGATGATGCCGCCGGGACGCTCCATGGTCGCCAGCAGGCCGTCCGGCGAGCCAATGGCGCTGATGGTGAGGCTGCGCCCCACCTGGTGCCCGTCGATGAGCAGCGAGACCGGTCCCTGGATCGCCACCGAGCGGTGGGTGATCCGCACGTCGTCGATCGCCAGCGCCTCGGCGCCCGCGTTGCGCAGCTCGTTCAGCAGGTCATTCAGGGCGATGGCGTCCAGGTCGCCGTCGATTTGGAGGACGATCCCCTGCCCCTGCACCGCCGCCAGCCCACCGAAGGCGGTGATGCGCCGCAGGTCCTCGCGGCCGACGTCCACCGCGCTCTGGCCCTGCGTGCCCGTGAGCCGATAGTCGCGCAGCGTCTCGCGCAGGTCAGCAAGGCCTGTGCGCAGCTCGCGGTTGCGAGCGCCAAGCGTGTCGACCAGCTCGGACAGCTCCTGCGCCGAGAGCTGGCTGATCTCGGTGGGCCGCGCCTGCGAGCGCAGCTGCCCGACCAGCAGCACCCCGATCAGCAGCGCGACGCCGAACAGGCTGCCCTGGGCGAGCGGGCTCCTCACTCGTCGGCCTCCTCGAGCGGCACCGCCCAGCGGAATCGGGTGGTGCCCACGAATGGCTCGAGCGTCAGCTCCGAGCTCGCCTGGGTAGCGAACTCCAGGCCGAAGAACTCGATGCGCTGCGCCACCCGGCCGCGGAAGGCGGGGTGCTCCTGGAAGCGCTGCAGCAGGCCCTCGGGGCCAATGGCCTCGATCCGGAAGGTCGGCGACAGGAAGGCGGTGTTCACCAAGACCGATGCGCCGACGCCGTAGATCGAGCTGGTGGCCACCAGCCGCTCGCCGTTGATCGAGATCGCCTCGGCGCCCGATGCCCACAGCGCGGTGACGATGTCGCGCAGGTCATCGACCAGCACGATGAAGTTCGCCGGGTTCTCGCCGTCGGGCACGACGCGCTTCGAGTCGGCGATCTCGACGATCACGCCCGGCCCGCGCACGCGCGTCAGCCCCACCGCCAGGCGCGCGGCGGACAGCTGGCGATTGAGGTCGTCGAGCACCGCCGAGCTGGTGGTCGACTGCTGCTGGAAGCGGCGCACTTCCGCTTCCGCGGCGGCGATCTGCTGCCGCAGGTCGGCCTGCTCCGCCTCCAGCGAGGTGACCTGCCGTGCCAGCGTCTGCTGCGCCGAGGTGGTGAACGCCTCTCGCGCCAGCGAGCTGTTCCACTGGATGGCGCCCACGAAGCCCACGACCGCCAGCGCGGCCGCGATCGAGATGGCCCAGGTGAGATGCGGGCGCAGGCGACGCGCCGGCGTGGCCGCGCTCACGCGGCCGATCCCCGGCGCCGCGAGAAGAACCATGCCCCGACCGCCAGGGCAACGATCCCGACCACGACCAGCGACGCCACCCACGGCGTGCCCTGCTGCCGCTCGTTGGCCGGCGGCAGCGGCGCGGGCGTGGCTCCCGGCTGTTCGCTGGCGCCCGGGCCCTGGCCCCCTTGGCCGGGCTTGCGCACGTTCGATGGCAGAATGGGCGCCGGTTCGATGGGCTGAGGCTCATCGGCTCCGAAGGCATCGTAGAAGGAGCCGAACAGGGCATTGGCCGGTTGGCCGCTGGCCGCTTCGAGCGCCTCCGCATCCGATGCGCCGTCGCGGAACGCGGCGGCCAGGCGGGCAATCGATTCGCGCCCGTGCTCGGCGATCAGCATGTCGACCATTGTCGTGCCCATGGCATACGACAGGCTGGACCCGCGCGCGCCGAACGGGAAGTCGTAGCTGATGGCGTCGAACGAGAGGAGGCCACGCTCATCCGCCTCGGCCTGGACGATGGCGCGCTGCTGGGCGGCCGATTCCTGCTCGGACCAGGTGGCCAGGCCCTCGTTCAGCCACTTCGCGGGCTCATGCAGCGGGTTGTCGGTGGCGTCGCCAAAGACCACGTGCGTCACCTCGTGCACGACCGTGGTCTCCAGGTAGTCGCTCGATCCTGCGCCCAGCCACATGAAGATGGTGCGGATGTCCGGGAAGGTGGCGGCGCCGAACCACTCCCGAGCGCCGGGACCCAGCGCCCCGAAGAAGTCCTCGCGCGCGTCGTAGACGAAGATGTCCACCGGCCCGGCCATCTGGTGCCCGAGCAGCGTCTCAGCCCGCGCGGCGCCGTCAGCGCTCAGCTCACCGAACCGGCGCGCCTGCTGCTCCGAGCCGCCGTACCAGTGCACCGTCGCCCGGCCGATCACCGCGCTCTGCCAGTCCAGGCCCGGCCGATCGTCGTCGTACAGCAGCGTCTGCTCGGGACTGACCTGGACGCTGTCGCCCTGCGTCGCGCGCCAGCTGTAGGCGATCCGCGTGTTCGGCGTCACGTAGCGGTCGGCGGCGTCCCACACATACTCGGCGCTGTATCCGGATGCATCAACCGGGGCGACGAGCGTCCCGTCCGACCCCGTGAAGCGCAGAAGCAGCTCCAGCCGGTCAGGGGCGCCACCCGGCAGCTCCACGCGGAAGGTCATGGACGCTCCGTAGGTGGCATCGGCGCTGGATGGGCCGAACCCGGAGAAGGCGAAAGCCGGCGTGGCCGGCGCCAGCAGCGCCAGGCCCAGGGCGGCAGCCAGGAGGAGGCGCGCCGTCAGCCGTCCCACGACACCCTCCCGAAATCCAGGATGCCCGTCGTCAGGTTTCCCAGGCCGCGCAGGCCAGGCCGCACCAGCCACCAGCTGGCTGGGTAGGCCCACGGGATCACCGGCACGTGCTCGTCGACCAGCGCATCGACCTCGCGATAGGCGTCTGCCTGCCGCGCCTCGCCGTCGGCAGCCGATGCCTCCTGCAGCAGATCGACGAATGCCTCATCGCGCCAGGCGCCGTAGTTGCTGGCGGCGTCCGGCAGCAGCAGCAGGCTGTACAGCGCGTACGGCGAGGGGTAGTCGGCAATCCAGTTGATGGTGAACACCTGTGGCGGCTCGGTCTCCAGCGCACGCAGGTAGTCGCCGAAGTCCATGCTCTCCACCGAGATCCGCGCGCCCAGCTCCTCGCGCCACGCCTCGACCGCCGGACCCACGCCCAGCCCGACGTCCGAGACGACGATCGTTCCCAGCTCGGCGCCGGTGGCGTAGCCGGCGTCCCTCAGCAGCTGCCGAGCGCGGTCGGGGTCGTGCGCGTAGTCATCGGAAAGGCCATCCGGCCAGAGCGCCGGCGGCGCGATGCTCGACGCCGCCTGCCCGGCGATGCCCTCGGCGAGCGCCACGAGCCGCTCGCGATCCAGCGCCAGCGCGAAGGCCTGCCGTACCCGCACGTCGTCGAACGGCGGACGGCGAGTGTCGAAGCCCAGGTATTGGACACTCAGCGGCGCGGCCTCGTGGAGCGCGGGCCCGAAGTCCGGGTCGTAGGCCATCCAGCTGGCGGAGAACGGGCTCACCCCGACGAGGTCGGCCTGGTTGTCGACGTACGCCTGCACCCCGTCACTCTCGACGCTGGTCAGCCATTCGACCTCGAGCAGCGGAGGCGGGCCGGCCACGTAGCGCTCGTTCGCCACCAGCACCAGGCGGTCATCCTCCAGGCGTTCGGCGACGTACGGGCCGGAACCGACGAAGTCGTCGACGCTTTGCCAATCGGGCGAGGCATCGGCATCCGGCGGCACCACGAACGCGGCGGGCGTGGCCGCCAAAGCCGGGAAGTAGCTGGCCGGGTGGCGGAGCGTGACCTCCAGCGTGCGCTCATCGACGGCGCGCACACCGACCTGGTCCTCGGGACCTCCCGCCAGCCGTTCCGGCGCGCCCTGGATCACGCTCAGCACGTCTGGCGCGGTGCTGCCGGTCGCCGGGTCCAGGATGCGCAGCCAGGAGCGCCGCACGTCCTGCGCTCGCAGCGGCGTGCCGTCGGAGAACTGCAGGTCGTCACGCATCCGGAAGGTGTAGGTGCGGCCGTCGTCGCTCACCGTCCACGACTCGGCCAGCGACGGATACGGCTCGCCGTTTTCGTCCAGCCGCGCCAGGCCGGCGTACAGCTGGAGCAGCAGCTGCACGTCAGCCGCGTCGCTGATGAACGCCGGGTCCAGTGTCTTGAGATCCCCGCCCAGGTAGCGCAGCACGTCGTCCGCCGCGCGCGCCGGCCCGGCGGGCAGTGAGGAAGTGAGGGCAACAGCGAGCGCGGCGATCCCGACGGCCAGGCGGGTCCACGGGCCCGCCGAGGTCGGGCGGGGCATGCGGCGGCTAGTATAGGTCGGCGTGCACACGCCCCATGAGCACAAGTTCCGGCCACAGCCGGCCGGCAGCCTCACCCTGCGCCAGTTCGTCGAATCACTGCGCCGCTGGACGCCCGAGATGCGCCAGGTGGCCCAGATCGCGCTGACCCGCACGGAGGCTGAACGCCGGCAGTACCTGCAGCAGTTCCATGCCGGGCATCACGACCGACAGCCCGGTGTTATGGATTCGTTCGTGCGCTGGGCCTACTCCGACCCGCGCCTGGACCATGTTCCGGCCCTCATGGCCGAGCTGGAGCGGAGCGATGAGGACTATGCCAGCGCCCTGGAGCACGAGGCGGACGTCCTGGTCCGGATGCGGGCCGAGGGCAAGACCCCGGCGCAGCGCGTGCATGACTACCTGATGCTGCTGGGCATGGAAGGCGCCGAGAACGTGCGCCTGGCGATCGCTTCGCTTCTTTCGCCGGGCATCCCGGACGAGGCGGTGGTGGCCACCATTCGGCAGATGCGCCGCCGCTGGTTGGAGCTGTACGGCGACGACCCGTTCTTCGCCGAGGACTGATCCCGGCACGGCGTCTGCACGGTCGCCCCTTGTCAGCACGCAAGAGGGGTTTAGACCGATGCCAGAGCTGAGCACGCGAGAGCGCGACAAGCTCGACAGGGATCAGTTCGCCTACGTGGACCGCGAGGGCGGCGAGCACCTGCCGATCCACGACGAGGCGCACATTCGCAATGCCATCAGTCGCTTCAGCCAGACCGACTTCCAGAGCCAGACGGCGAAGGAAGAGGCGGCGCGCAAGATCGTGAAGGCGGCAAAGCGCCACGACATCGAGGTCGACGAGGACTCGGACGTGGTGAAGGCCACGCGCTAGCTGCATTTCCCAGCTGTGTGAGGCGGGCCGTGCGGCCCGCCTCCGTATACTCGCCTCGAAGCCGCACGAGCGAGGCATCACTCCATCACTTCCCGACCGTTGGCGCGCCCGGTTGGGCTGGCCGTGCTGTTGGCGGCCAGCGCTCTGGCGCCGCCGGCGGCGTCCGCGCATTCCGAGCTGATCGCCTCGAACCCGGAAGCCAACGCCAGCCTGCTCGAGTCGCCTTCGGAGCTGACCCTCACTTTCAGCGAGGCGATTGATGGCGAGTCGGCCACCCTCAGCCTGCTGACCACCAGCCAGGTGGTGGTGCCGGGTGTCGGGCCACTGCGGGTCGACCGCGCGGGCACCGTCGCCACGGTGCCCCTGCCCACGCTCACGCCGGGGGTGTATACGGTCGACTACCAGGTCACCTCGGCGGTCGACGGCCACGTGACATCGGGCATCTTCGCCTTCCTGGTCGATCCCAGCGGCACCCAGGCCCCGCCGACCGCGCAGAACAGCCAGAGCTCGCTCTCGTCCGGCCTGGACGTCGTGCTGGCCCGCTGGCTGGCATTGGCCGCAGCGCTGGCCGCGGTGGGCATCGTGGTGTTCTGGCTCTTCTCGGCACGGCCGGCGCTGGCGCAGGCCACCACCCGCAGTGCTCCGGCTCCCTGGGGACCGATCGCGGCCACCGCGGCCACCTGCGTGCTGGGCCTCGTCGTGTACCTGACGCTCGCCGCGCGGCCGATCGTCGAGTCCGGAGGCCACCTGGGCCACGGCGACTCGTTCCCGCTGGACTTCGCCGCGGCGTTCGGCTGGACTCCGTTCGCCATCGCCATGCGGGTTGCTACCGTGGGCGCCTTCGCCGCGTTCGTGGTGGCGGTGAGCCGCTGGATCGCGCATGACGAGGCGCGCCGCCGCAGCCGCCCCGCCCCGCTGGATGCCGACCGCGGGTGGCTGATCGCGTTGCTGGCGCTGGGGCTGCTGTCGCTGGGCGGGATGAGCTTCGCCGGTCATGCAGCGGCCAGCGGCGGCGTGCTGATGGCCACCCTCGACTTCCTGCACCTGGTGGCCGCCGCGTGCTGGATCGGCACGCTGGTGGGCTTCGTGCTGCTGGTGGCACGGCACCGCGAGGTGGCCGCGCCAGCGCTGCGACGCCACTCTCGCCTGGCGCTGGCCGCCGCTCCGCTGGTGGTGCTGACCGGGCTGCTGAACTCCCCCCTGCTGCTGGGCGGCTCACGCGAGCTGCTGGCCAGCGGCTACGGCAACACCATCCTGCTGAAGGTGCTCCTGTTCGCCGGCGCGGTGGGGCTGGGCGCGGCGAACTTCTTCCTGGTCCGCCGCGGGAACCTGCGCCGCTCCCTTCCGCTCATCGGCGGCGAGCTGCTGCTGGGCGCCGCGGCGGTGCTCGCCGCGGCGAACCTGGTCAGCGGACAGCCGTCAGGCACCCGGCGACCGGAGCTGGTGCAGCCGCCCCTGACCACCGCGCACCTCTTCGGCGAGGCAGGCCCTTCGTCTGTGCACCTGGCCGTCAACCTGCCGGCACCCGGCAACCAGCGCTACCAGGTTGGCGTCGCGCGGCTGGACTCCGGCGCGCCCCGCCAGGACGTGCAACGGGTCTTCCTGGAGTTCACGCCGCCTGCCGGCGCGGACCTGCCTCCGGAGCGCGTGCAGCTCGAGCCCGGCGATGTTCCTTCCCTCTTCAGCGCGGTGGGTGCCTACACGCCCATCGTCGGTGACTGGCAGGTGAACGTGATCGTGCGGCGCATCGGCGAGCTGGACGAGTCGACGTCCTTCCCGCTGACCGTCGCCGAGCCGCGGCCACCGCAGGCCGTGCCGCCACCGGACATCGGGATCGGGGTGCCGCGGCTGCTGATGGCCACGTGGGGCCTGGTGCCGGACGGGATCGGCGGCTGGCTGCTGGTGATCTCCCTGCTGGCTGGGGGTATCGGCGCCGGTCTGGCGGCCCGCGGCCGCGCATCGGTCGTCCTGCGCCTGGCGAGGGGGCTGTTGGTTCTGGCCACGGTGGTCATCGGCCTGGTGGTCGGCAGCCGCGCGCTGGTCCAGGCGGTGAACGAGCCGCCACCAACCGCCCTGGTGCAGCCCAACCCGCAGCCGGCGACCGCCGAGTCCGTCGAGCGCGGAAGGTCGCTCTACCTGGCGAATTGCGCGGCCTGCCACGGTACCGGCGGAAACGGCGACGGGCCAACAGCCCAGCGCTCCGGCCTCGTGCTGCGACCGCTGCAGCGCAGCGCCGCCCCCTTGAGCGATGGATCGCTCGCCTACCGCATCGCGGTTGGCACCGTGGGCAGCGGCATGCCCGGCTTCGCCGGTACCCTTTCGGAAACGGACCGATGGGACCTGGTCAACTACCTGCGCGCTGCCCTTGGAGCGGGCGACTGAAAACCTGGAGGACCCGCGCTGATGCGATTGATTGCCCGGTTGGCCGGGCCGGCCATCGTGGCCGGCCTGCTGTCCCTGGCGCCTGCCACGCTGCTGGCGCACGTCGAAATGATCGACAGCTCGCCGGAGGCCGGCAGCGTGGTAGACAGCCCGCCGAGCGAGGTGACCATCACCTTCGGCGACGAGCTGGATCCGCAGACCAGCCGCTTCACCGTCACCGACGCGGATGGCAACGTGGTGGGCACGGGCGAGGTTGACCTGACCGTTGCCGATCGCAACGTGCTCAGCGGCAGCGTCGACATCAGCGAGGCCGGCGTGTACACCGTGGGCTACACGGTCACCGGTCTGGACGGCCACGAGATCGGCGGAGCGTACAGCTTCGGCGTCAATACCGACGAGCAGATCCCCGAAGCGACCGGCGGCGAGGAGGGGCCGGACACCGCTCTCCCCGCGCCGTCGAACCCGCTGCCGACCGTGGTGGGCCTCGCGCTGCTTCTCTCGGCAGTGGCCGCGTTTCGTCGCCGGTCGGCGCCGGTCGCAACGCTGCTGGTCCTGCTGGTCGCCGTCACGGCCTGCGTGCCGTCCGAGCAGCTGCCCGCGACCTGCAACCAGGAGATCGTCAGTTTGCAGGCCACCCTCGACGGCGATCGCCTGGATCCGGCGACGTTCGACGTGTGCCAGAACCAGCAGGTCACCCTGACGGTCGCGGTCGAGCGCGATGGGATCCTGCACCTTCACGGCTACGACGACGTGCTCGGGGCGCGGGAGGTGCGCGCCGGTGAGCAGGTGGCGCTCGAGTTCCGCGCAACGCATCCCGGGCAGTTCCCCATCGCCCTCCACACCCTCGAGGATTCCGAGGAGCTGACCGTGGGCTCGCTCATCGTCCATGTTCCCTAGGTTCGCGCTGCTGGCCCTGGCCGCGGCGCAGGGGGCGCTGCTGCTTGCCGGCCTGATCGCCCCACCGCCGGTGTTCGGCCATGCCATCGGCGAGGTCTTCACCCTGCCGGTGCCGCTGGCGCTCTATTTGGCGGGTGCCGGCGTGGCAGTGGCGGCCTCGTTCGTAATCTCCACCTTCGCCGTCAAGCCCGCGGCCGGCGTGCCGGGCTACCCCACCTGGCCCGTAGCGGAGTCGATGGCAAGACCGATCTCGCTGGCGCTGCGGGTGATCGGCCTGGTGTGGTGGCTGGCCGCGATCGTCGGCGGCTACGTGGCCGATCCCATCTCGCCGCTGCCCGCGGTGCTGTTCTGGATCGGTATCTGGATCGGCGTGCCGTTGACCGCGGCGCTGCTCGGCAATTCGTGGCCCAGCCTCAGCCCGTTCCGCACGCTCGCGGGGCTGATCGAGGGCGTCGCACGGCTGGCCGGCCTCCGTCGCGCGGACATGGGCGTCCCCTACCCGACCGGTTTGGGCCGCTGGCCGGCGGTCGGCCTCCTGTTCGTGGCGCTGTGGTGCGAGCTCGTCCTGCCGGGCAGCGCAGAGCCAATCACCGTCGGCAACCTGCTGCTCGGCTACTCGGTGCTGACCGTGGCCGGCATGCTGGTCTTCGGGCACGTGGCCTGGCTGCGCAACGCCGAGCTGTTCGAGGTGCTGGCCGCCTGGTTCGGGCGCATCGGCCCAGTAGGGCGGCGCGTGGTCGACCAGGCGGTGTGCGACGGGTGCATTGAGGCCTGTGATCCGGCGCGCTGCGTGGACTGCCCAGAATGCTCGACCGCCGCGGAGCCGGGCGAGCGCCTCGCGGAGCTGCGGCCATGGTTCCTTGGCCTGACCGAGGTGCGCAACGCCGATCCCTCGGACGTGGCGTTCATCGTGCTGGCGCTGGCCGGCGTCACGTTCGATGGGCTGAAGGAAACCATCGTCTGGGGCAGCGTGGCCAATGCCCTGTTCCCGCTGGTGTTGGACGCCGTCGGCACGTTGAATTCGTTGCTGCTGATCCAGACGATTGGCCTGCTGGGCACCTGGCTGCTGTTCCTGGCGGCGTTCTGGCTGGCCGCGGCGCTGACCCGCGCGGTGCATGACGCCGCCCGCCAGCCGCCCCCGCTCTCCGAGCTGGCCGGCACGTACGCCACCACCCTGCTGCCGATCGCCGCCGGCTACCTG
>DATBIY010000116.1:0-10819 GCA_036556695.1 Candidatus Limnocylindria bacterium | reverse complement strand
CTGGAGCTGGCGGTGCGCAGCGGCGGCCATTCCGGCGCCGGTCACAGCGTCAGCGAGGGCGGCCTGGTCATCGACCTGCGCCGCATGAAGGACCTGCAGGTCGACGTTGCCGGGCGCACGGCCTGGGCGGAGACCGGCCTGACCGCCGGCGAAGTGACGAGCGCGCTGGCCGAGCATGGCCTGGCGGTCGGCTTCGGCGATACCGGGTCGGTGGGCATCGGCGGCATCACCACCGGCGGCGGCGTCGGCTATCTGACCCGAAAGTGGGGCCTGACCATCGACTCGGTGCTGGCCGCGGAGGTCGTCACCGCCGACGGTGAGCTGCTGCACGTCGACGCCGACACCCACCCGGACCTGTTCTGGGCCATTCGCGGCGGTGGCGGCAACTTCGGCGTGGTGACGCGCTTCCAGTATCAGCTCCACGAGCTTGGCGGCTTCGTGGGCGGCTTCCTCTTCCTGCCGGCCACGGTCGACACGGTGACCGGCTTCATGGCCGCGCTGGAGGCCGCCCCGGAGGAGCTGTCCGGGATCATGAACGTGATGCCCCTGCCGCCCATGCCCATGATCCCGGAGGAGGCGGTCGGCAAGCTGGGCATCATGGGCATGCTGGCCCACGTCGGCGACGAGGAGGCCGGGCAGCGTGCCATGCAGCCCTTCCGCGAGCTGGCCCAGCCCTACGCGGACCTGGTGAAGCCCATGCCGTACCCGGGCATGTATCCACCCGCCGATGACTCCTACCACCCCCTGGCCGTGGCCCGCAACATGTTCATCGACCGCTTCGACCGCCGGGTGGCCGAGACGGTGATGCAGCACCTGGAGGCGTCGGACGCAGCCATGCGGGCGGCACAGTTCCGGGTGCTCGGCGGCGCCATGGCGCGCGTTCCGGCCGATGCCACCGCGTTCGCGCATCGATCGGCCAGGATCATGGTCAACCTGGCGGTCTTCTACGACGGCCCGCAGAACTTCGCCGAGCGCGAGGCGTGGGTGCTGGGCTTCATGCGCGACCTGCAGCAGGGCGACCGTGGCGCCTACGTGAACTTC
Organism: Candidatus Limnocylindria bacterium; assembly: GCA_036556695.1. GTDB lineage: Bacteria > Chloroflexota > Limnocylindria > QHBO01 > QHBO01 > DASSCW01. The sequence goes on along the minus strand of DATBIY010000116.1, from coordinate 9,778 downwards.
GTGGTCGACGAGGGTCCGGAGCGGGTGCATGACGCCTACCCCGGAGCGACCTACGAGCGCCTGGCCGAGATCAAGCGCCGCTACGACCCGCAGAACCTGTTCCGGCTGAACCAGAACATCCCGCCCGCCTAGCGGTCAGAACATCTCGAGGGCACGAAGCCGGCAGAGCGGTGGCGGCGGAGGCGGCGCGTAGTAGTCGTTGAGCCGCACCCGGTCTGACGGTGCGAGCCGCGTCGGCCCGTCCGGGTCGTCGGGGTTCATGCAGGTGGCCGCCCGCGGCGGGTCGCTGCGTGGTGGGTTGCCCCAGTGGAACAGGCCAACGCTGTGGCCGATCTCGTGGCAGGCCATGTAGCGCTGGCTGGCCGGATCGCCGAAGTACGCCGCGTAGCGGGCGTTCAGGTTGAAGTGCAGCTCCTGCTGCCGGCACCAGCGGTCGCCGCGCTCCGTCCGGCCGCGCGGCGCATCGGGCGGACAGTACACCCAGCCTGCCGCCCCGTTGGCCCCGTGGTCGCCGGCGTGGACGACCACGTCGGTGCGCTTCGTGCGGTTGGCCTGCACGATGACCCGCAGGTTCGTGCGGTCGTAGTCGGTCGCCGCGCGGCGCACGGCGTTGGCCAGGCTGCGGGGCACCGAGGCGTCGATGTAGATGAAGTGCGTGCTGTCGTTGCCGACGCTCACGCAGCGCGGCGGGTTCACCGGCCGGTCGCACGGCAGCAGCGACCCGATCTCCGGGCCGCGGCGATCCGGCAGCGGCTCGACCGCGGCCACCGGCAGGGCGCCGACCAGCATGGTCGCCACCAGGACGAGCGCCGCCGCGCGCTTCAGCCAGCCAGCCACGCGGCAATGGTCGGATCGGGGCCGAGGACTGTCAACGCCCGGGCTGCTCGCTGGGGCGCGGAGTCTCGCGGCGGCGATTTCGCAGCGTGACCGAGGCGAAGGCGCGCGGGAAGATGACCGCGTTCCAGCCGTCGTCCCGGGCGGCGCTCGGCACGATCAGGCCGTCCACGCCCAGCCGCCGCGCGGCGGCCGCGACGCGCAGCGTGGCGCGGTTGGGACGCTCCGGGCTCCACGGCGCGGACAGCGCGGCCAGGCTGACGCGCAGCGCCCGCCGCGCGGCCGGGTCGCGAAGGTCCAGCACCTGCAGGTCCACGTCCAGGCTGCACACCCAGCGCGGATCCTCCTCGGGCGGCACCTGGCCGTCCGTCGCGTGGCGCCACTCGGACCACATGGTGTCGCGGTCCAGCGAGGCGTAGAGCGGCCAGTCGTCGCCGGGCTGGTGGTAGCGCGCCGCATGCGGCGCAGGCTGAACCGGGGGCAGGCAGCCCGGGACCCGCAGCGCAGTCTGCCGCCACAGCCGGCCGCGGAAGTGCGAGACCGGCGCCAGGTCCGCCGTCAGGTCGGGTCCCCGGCGGCGTAGGCCATGGCGGCGCCGCGGACCCGGTCGAACTCGCCGCGGGCCAGCAGCTCGATGGGCCGGCGCCAGCCCAGGTGCGCGCTGCGGCCGGTGAGCCACGCCTGCGTGGCCTTGGGCCCCATTTGCTCGCCCAGGATGGCGAGGATGGCAGCCAGGTCATCCAGCTTCACGCGGTACTCGGCGCGGCGCGGACCCATGCCGGCGCGCCATCGTTCCACGGTGCGCTGGTTGGCACCGGTCGCCTCCGACACGACGCGGGCCGGCAGGCGTCGCAGGGTCTCAGCGGTCATTGCCATGGTGCCATTGTACTGCCGGTGTGAATGCCGGTGCAAACGCCGGTCTGCCAGGCTCCGACGCGCCGTCGAGCGCCTCAGACCGCTTGGCGCAGCCAGCGCAGCAGGAGCGCCTCGTAGTCCGGGCTGATGGGCGCCAGCTCCTCGCCCTCGCGTCCGCCGGCCAGCGTCGGGAAGTGCCCGGTCCCCGCAATCCGCACCGCGGTCAGCAGCTCGGCACGATCCTGGTAGGCCGCCATCCAGGCGGCACGGCTGTCGTCGATCGGCGTCCAGCGGTCGTGCGTGCCGTGAATCAGCAGCACCGGCACGCGCACCTCGCGCAGCACGGGGCCGACGTCGTAGTCCATCTCCACGCGCCATTTCTCGTCTTCCGGACCGGGTTGCAGTGGCGGCTCGGAGACGAATGCATGCGCGAACCATGGCTCTGCCTCCGCCTCGCGCACGCGGCGCACCGCCTCCGCACGGGCGATGCTGCCGCGCATGGCCTCGTCCACAGCGTGGCGCAGCTCGACCGCGGCGGCCACCGTGGCCTCCGGATGCCCGGCGGCGCGCACGGCCGTCGCGGCGGCGTACTGCATCTGCGCCGCGGGCGTGACTGCGCAGGCACCGACCAGCACCAGGAAGCGAACCAGCGGCGATCGCACCGCCGCCTCGGGGCCAATCCAGCCACCCTGGCTGAAGCAGAACATGCCCACGCGCCCGCCGTCGACTGCCGGCTCGGCAGCGAGCATCTCGAGCGCAGCCAGGGCATCGGCCGCGAGGGCCGCGAAGTCGGCTGAGTCGAAGCTGCCATCCGATTCGCCGCTCCCCCGCCGGTCGTAGCGCAGGACGGCGAATCCGGCAGGCACCAGCAGCGATTCGAGGTGTGCGAAGAGCCGGAAGTCGCGACCGCCGTGGCTGGCACCGTGGACCGTCACCAGGCCGGGGAAGGGGCCGTCACCAGAAGGAAGCGCCAGCGTCCCCCGCAGTCGGACGCCGGCGCTCGTGAATTCGACCTCTCGGCGTGGCATGGCGGCAGTCTGCCAGCCGGCGAGAGCCGATGTCTCAGGCCACCTCCCGGGCGGCTGCTGCGGGGAGCTGTTCGACGACCTCGTCCTCCGACGCGGCGATCTCCGCGGCTGGTGGCTCGTCGCGGCGGCGCACCTCACGGACGCTGGGCATGAGCAGCACCAGGGCCAGCGGGACGGCCGACACGAAGGCGAAGATCGTCAGCGCCGTGGCCGCGCCCAGCGCGTCGGCGAGCGGCCCGGCCACCGCGGCGCCGGCCGGGAAGATCAGCAGCGACACCATCCAGTCGTAGGAGCTGACCCGCGAGATGGCCTGCTCCGGCACCTGCTGCTGCAGGGTGGTGTGCCAGAACGTGTTGCAGGCGCTGATGGCCACCGCCATGACGATCAGCGCGGCAGCCAGGACGGGCAGCGGCGGCGCAGCCGACAGCACCAGCAGCGTGGCCGGACCGGCGAACAGCAGGATGAAGGTCGCCAGCAGCGGCCGGGCCGGCCGCCAGCGAAGGGCCAGCGCCCCGCCTGCCAGACCGCCGAAGCCGAAGGTGCCCATCAGCAGGCCCCAGTCCGGCGCGCCGTTCAGCCGCTGGTCGACCACCAGCGGGCCGAGCACGAAGAAGCAGGCGAAGGCCAGGTTGCCGAAGGCGAAGGCGCCCAGCGACCCTACCAGCCAGCGCCGCGACACGACCTCGTTCCAGCCGTCACCCAGCTCGGCCAGGAAGGAGCGGCGTTCGGCGGCGGGCTGCGGCGCGACGCGCAGCGACAGCAGGAAGACGGCGCTCACCGCGAAGCTCACGGCATCGAGGGCGAAGATCCAGGCGGAGCCGATGAGGGCCACCAGCACCCCGGACGCGATCGGCCCGACCATGTGCGCCGTGCTCTGCGACAGGTTCAGCAGCGCGTTGCCCTGCTGCAGGCGGGCGGGACTGATGGTCTGCGGGATGAGCCCGATGACGGCCGGCTGGAAGAAGGCCGATGCGGCGCCGCTGACCAGGGCCACCACCACGAACACCGGCAGCCCCGCGGCACCGGACAGCAGCGCGATGGCCAGGCCGGCCTGCGCAACCGCCCGCACCACGTCCGAGCCCACCATGATCAGCCGCCGTGGCAGCCGATCGGCCCAGACCCCGCCGACCAGCATGAACGCGACGCGCGGCACCATGAAGGAGGCCATCACGAATCCCAGGTCGGCCGCCGAGCCACGGACGCCAAGCACGGCGAAGGTCAATGCCACGCCGGTGAGGCCATCGCCGATGGCGGAGGTGGTCTGGCCGATCCACAGGCGCCGGAAGTTGGGTTCTGCCAGCGGACCGAAACGCTCGAGCACGGGTTTCTTGCCTTTCGCTTGACGTCGAACTTGATGAAGTCGAACTATTTGACGTCAAAATATCCCGTGCTGTCAAGAGGTCAACGCGTGGGCAGCACCACCCGCATCTCGGTGCCATCGCCGGGCGCAGAACTGGCCACCAGGCTGCCTCCGTGCGCCTGAGCCAGCGACCGCGCGATCGGCAGCCCCAGCCCGCTTCCCCGCGACTCCGGGGCGCGGTAGAAGCGGTCGAAAATGCGCTCAAGCTCTTGGGTTGTCATGCCGGCGCCGCTGTCGCGCACCGCGATCTCGACGGAGCTGTCGCCGCCGCGAGCAGCAACCCGCACCGAGCCGCCGCGCGGGGTGAAGCGCAGCGCGTTGTCGACCAGGTTCGAGACAACCTGGCGGATGCGGGCCTGGTCCAGCTCCATGCTCGCCGGCAGGCCCTGCAGGTCCAGGCTCAGCTGCACGCCGGCCGCGTCGGCACGCGGCCGGAAGCCGGCCACGATATCGGTCAGCAGATCTGCCAGGTCAGTGGGCTCGCGGTGCAGGCGCAGGCTGCCAGTTTCGGACAACGACAGGGTGCGGAGGTCCTCGACCAGGCGCTCGAGGAGCGCGGTCTCCTCCAGGATCGGCTCCAGGTGCTCGCGATCCGGCGGATAAAGGCCGTCGAGAATGCCCTCCACGTTGCCCTGGATGACGCTGAGCGGGGTGCGCAGCTCGTGCGACACGTCGGCCAGTAGCTGCCGCCGCTCACCTTCGTCGCGCTCCAGGCGCGCCGACATCGCGTTGAAGGCGCTGGCCAGCCGCCGCACGTCGCGCGGGCCCGCCTCAGTCACGCGGACGCTGTAGTCGCCGGCCTCGATGCGGCTGGCCGCAGCCATGAGGTCAGCCACCGGTCCAGCCGAACCGCGCACCCCGCGCACCACGCCGCGGGCGAAGAGCACCACCAGTAGGATGCCCAGCAGGCCGATCACGAAGCTCGGCGGCCCACCGCGGAAGGTGTGGGACAGCGACCAGACAACGATACCGGTGAGGATCACCACCACCGCCAGCGCCAGCAGCCCGAATCCGATGATCCGCGTCATGAAGCGCCGCCGCACGGCGCGCCACGCTCCGGGGCCCTGCGGCGGCCAGTCCTCACCGTCGGGCCACCACGGCGGGCGGCCGCGGCCGCCCCAGCCGCCGCGCCAGCGCTCGTGCGGCTCAGGCATCGGCCAGGCGGTAGCCGACCCCGTAGACGGTCTGCAGGTACCGCGGCCGGCGGGGGTCGGGCTCGAGCTTGCGGCGGATGTTCTTGACGTGCGCGTCGATGGCGCGCTCGTACGCCTCCAGCGCCTGACCATGGATGCTGTCCAGCAGCTGGGAGCGGGTGAAGACACGTCCCGGCTGGCGAGCCAGGGTCGCGAGCAGCTCGAACTCGGACGCGGTCAGTGCCACCTCGCGCCCGTCAACGGCGACCCGCATGCGCGGCACATCCAGCTCCAGGCCTCCGGCGCGCAGCACCTCCCGGCCGTCAGCCGCGGCGCGTCGTCGCAGTACGGCACGGACCCGCGCCACCAGTTCGCGCGGGCTGAAGGGCTTGGTCACGTAGTCGTCGGCGCCCAGCTCCAGGCCGAGCACCGTGTCGGTCTCGCCGTCGCGTGCGGTGAGCACGATGACCGGCAGCGGCGAGCCGGAGCGCAGCGAGCGCATCACGTCCAGCCCGTCGATGCCCGGCAGGCCCAAATCCAGCACCACCAGGTCGGGATGCTCGGTCCGCGCCCGCATGAGCGCCTCGTGGCCATCGCGCGCCACGGTAACGGCGAACCCGGCGTTCTCCAGGTAGTCGCGCACCAGGCGCACGATCTTCGGCTCGTCGTCGACGACCAGGATGCGGGTCATCGCTGGCATGGTAGACGGCGGGCGTCGCCGCCCGCCGTTATCGGTCCTGCACGCGGCTCAGGCGCCGCTCGAGGCGCCGCTCGACCCGCCGGCGGCAGCATCGGGCCCGTCGCCGTGCGCTCGCCGGTGCCAGTCATCCAGGTAGTCGCGCGGCCCGCCGTAGCGGCCGGGATGATCGCCCCAGTCGCGGCGGCCGCCCCATCGGCCCCCGCCGAACGCCGCACGCACCAGCCCGAAGACCAGGAAGATCACCAGGATCCAGATGAGGATGCCGAAGAAGCCGAAGCCCCATCCCCAGTGACCGACGTACGGACCGTGCTGATAGACCACCGTGGCACCGGAGGCCACGGCGGCTCCCCCATCCGCCAGGCCGGCGGTCACGCCGGCGTTGTAGGAGCCGATGCCGATGGCCACCAGCAGGCCGATGATGCCCAGCACGGCAAGGACTCGAAGAAAACCACCCGACATTGTCGTTGTGTACCCCTGTGTTGCCTCGTTCCGGCCGGTCCATCCGGCCGATCGATCTCCAGCCTGCGGGGCAGTTGTGCGTGAACTGTGAACGCCGCATGCGAATGCCGAGTAGGTCCGGGTGATGGACGATGCAGCGCTCGAGACCGCCCGCCACGCGTTCGACTTCTGGCTGGGCGAATGGGAGGTCAGCAATCCCGAGGGCCGCGTGCTGGGCACCAATCGCATCACCCCGCTGTTCGGAGGCCTTGTGATCCGCGAGGAGTGGACCGGCGTGCGTGGGGTGCAGGGCACCAGCCTGAACTGCTACGCCGCGGACCGCGAGGCGTGGCACCAGACCTGGATGGACTCGACCGGCGACCTGCTGCTGCTCGACGGCGGCCTGCGCGACGGCAGCATGGTCATGGAGGGGACCGCGGACGAGACCGGCCACCGCATCACCTGGACGCCGATGCCCGAGACCGGCGGCCTGCGACAGCACTGGGAGACGCGCGAGCACGGCGCCCAGTGGCAGACCGCCTTCGATGGTCGCTACAGGCGCATCCGGTAGCGAAGCTCGTCGAAGGCCACGCCGCCCAGGTTGCGATGGCGCACCGTGCCGTCCGGCCGCCAGCCGGCGCGCTCGTAGATCCGTCGCGGCCGATGGTTGTCGACGGCGGTCCACAGGGTGGCCGCCACGAACTCGTCCTGCCGCAGCGTCTCGCTGGCCGCCGCCAGCAGCGCTCGGCCGGCGCCATTGCCCCACACCGCCGGCGCGACGTAGAAGCCGTCCAGCTCGCCGGTCGTTTCGTCGGCGTCATCGTCGGCCGATGGGCGCACGATCGCGAACCCTCGCACCCTGCCATCCACCACCGCCACCAGCGCGTGGGTGCGCCGTGCCGGAGCGCGCACGGCCTGCTCCCAGCGGTCGACGAACGGCAGCGCGGCCAGGATGTCCTCCGGGAAGATGTGCGGCCAGGCGGCCACGCCGGCGTCGCGCTTGGCACGGCGCATGGCCGGCAGATCTGCGGGTCGCGCGGCGCGGACGGTGATGGCCATGGCGCCGCGGATGGTGGCACGCCGCGCCGCCGCGCGGCGCGGATTGGACGCAGCCGCTGCTAGGCTCGTGACCGCATGCAACGGATCCGCCGCTTCCTGGCCAGCTCCGGCGAGGCGCTGACCGAGCGCGACTTCCGGCTCTACTGGATTGGCCAGTCCGGCTCAGCCATCGGCGACTCGCTGGTGGGCGTGGCGCTGGCCTTCGCCGTGATCGGCATCGGCGGATCGGGCAGCGACCTGGGCCTGGTGTTCGCCGCCTTCGCGGTGCCGCGCGTGGTCTTCACCCTGGCCGGCGGGGTGTGGGCCGACCGGCTGCCGCGCAAGCGGGTGATGGTCGCCTGCGACCTGGTCCGCGCGGCGGCGCAGGCCGTGATGTCCACGCTGCTGATCAGCGGCTCGGCCGAGGTCGGGCATCTCATCGGCTTCGCGGTGGTGATGGGGAGCGCGTCGGCCTTCTTCACGCCGGCGGCGGTGGGCCTGATGCCGCAGATCGTGAGCACCGGGCGGGTGCAGCAGGCCAACGCGCTCGTCTCCATCTCGAGCAGCGCGGCGCACATCTTCGGGCCGGCGCTGTCCGGCTTCATCGTGCTGTCGTACGGCGCCGGCTGGGTGTTCGCCATCGACGGCGCCAGCTTCCTGGTGAGCGCCGGTTTCCTGATGGCCATGCGCGTCCAGCCGGGCGAGGTGGCGGAGCGACGCAGCTTCATCTCTGAGCTGGCGGACGGCTGGCGGGAGGTGGTCTCACGGTCGTGGGTGGTGGCCTGCATCGCCACCTTCTCGCTCTCGAACTTCTCGCTCGCCGCGTTCCAGGTCCTGGGCCCGTTGATCGCCAACGACAAGCTGGGCGGCGCGGCTGCCTGGGGGCTGATCGCCGCCGGCGCCTCGGTCGGCGGCATCGTCGGCGGAGCGGTGGCGCTGCGCTGGAAGCCACGCCGGCCGCTGATCCCCGCCTTCCTGGTGATGGTCGCCGCGCAGGTCGAGCTTCTGCTGCTGATCCCGCCGTTCGCGCCGCTGATCATCGCGGCCGGCGCCTGCGTGACGATCGCGGCCATCGTGATCAGCAACACGCTATGGGACACCATGATCCAGCAGCACATCCCGCCCACGGCCATCAGCCGGGTCAGTGGCTACGACTGGATGTTCTCGCTCGTCTTCCAGCCACTGGCCTTCGCCGCCGTGGGCCCGGTGTCCGAGAGCATCGGCATCGCCGAGACGCTGCTGGTGTGCACCGCCATCGGCGTCGCCGCCAACAGCCTGGTGCTGGCGGTGCCCAGCGTGCGCAACCTGCGTCGGCTCGAGGACCGCAACGTCACACAGCCGATGCGGGCAGCAGCCGGTGCCGCCGAGCCCACCGAGCCGCCGCTGCCGACGGCCACCTGACCTAGTCGACAGCCTGGCGCGCAGCCTCCAGCGCCGCTTCCAGGGTCGTATCGCGGGCGGCGAAGTAGTCGGCGGCGGTGACGGGCACCATCACCTGCGGCTCGATGGACAACCGAGGATCATCGGCCCCCGCCTTCTGCCAGTAGCGCGTGCTGATGGCGACCCGCATGGGCACCGGGTAGTCCGGGAGCGGCACGAACCGCACGTCGTTCCAGAAGTTGAGGCCGCCGCCCATCGGCTCGCCCACGAACGTCGCGTCGGTCGATTGCTCGATCTCGGTCGCGAAGTTGGACGCCGCCGAGAATGTGACGCGGTCGGTCAGCACCAGCAGGCGGCCGGGTCGGTCGATCTCGCGCAGCGCCGAAAGAATTGACGGATAGCGGTGGTTGTCGCCGCCAGGGTTCTGCCGCAGGTCGAGGATCACTGGCTCATCCGGATGCTCGGTGGCCAGCTCGCGCAGCAGGGCGACTTCGTCCGCATCCACCGTCCCGACCATGGCGTAGCGGACATAGATGGCCCCCTGCTCGAGCCGCTCGACGCTGAACAGGTCGTCAGTGCCCAGCGTGTGCCGCAGCTCGGGTTTCGTCGGCAGCCCGGTGTACGCCAGCCAGCCGGCCCACGCCTCGAACTCCGCCACCGGCACCGGTGACAGGTCCACACTGCGCTCGCCGCTGCCGTCCTCCACGGTGAGCTCCACGTCGCCGTCCCCCACCAGCCCCAGGCCGCGCAGCACCGAGACCTTGAGCAGGAAGATCGGCCGAAAGGCGGGCACCGTTGCCGGTCCGTCGCGCGGTACCAGCGGCTCGAGCGCGGCCAGCACCTCTTCGATCGGATGGCCGCCCAGCGCGGTGATCCGCGCACCCACCAGGTCCTCGTGGGGATCCATGGCGGCCGTCACGAACACGCCCTCGGCGAACTCGTAGACGCGGATCGGCAGGATCGGCTCGTCCACCCCCTCGGCCACCCACGCGAACTGGTGGCCGTCCCGATC
>DATBIY010000115.1:0-5795 GCA_036556695.1 Candidatus Limnocylindria bacterium | reverse complement strand
CGTGCCCGTGGGCACGGTGAAGTCGCGCCTGCATCACGCCATCCGTGCAATGAGAGCCGCGCTGGAGGCCGATGCCCGCAGCGCCGGCATGACGAGAGGCGGCACCGCATGAACCGCAAGGACGATTTCGACGACACGCTGGCTGCGTGGCTGCGCCGCCAGGCACCGGACCAGGCGCCCGACCGCGTCCTGGAGGGTGCCCTGGACCGCGCGGCGTCGATGCCGCAGCGGCGCAGCTGGCGGCAGCGCCTCTCGGGAGGTACCCGAATGACCCTGTTTACTCGCATCGCTGCCGTTGGTGCCGTGGTGGCCCTCGCGGCCGTCGTCGGCCTGCAGCTGTCCAACCTGCCGGGGCCGAACGTGGCGACCAGGCCATCGGCCACCCCGTCGGGCAGCGCCGCACCCAGCCCAGTCGGCACGCCGACGGGGACACCTGCACCGTCGCAGCCGGGCGACCCCGAGGTCGCCGAGCTGGTCGTGCGCCTGGACAGCGGCACTGACATCGGCTTCTTCCACGCGCTGACCGTCCTGGCTGACGGCCGCGTCTTCACCAACGCCGGCGAGGGCGAGAGCCCGTTCGTGGTACGGCAGCTGACGCCCGAGGGCGTGGAGCTGATCCGCGACGAGCTGGCCAAGTCGCCCTACGTGACAGAAACAGCGACCTACGTGCCGGTGTCCCTGCCGGGCGTCGAGCCGCCGGCCCGTGGCGTCGCCGGCCACGCCCTGGAGGTTGGCCTGCCGGGCGGTGAGGTTGCATACGTCGACTGGGTGGCGGTGGCCGGCGACGAGGACCTCTACTACCAGCCCTCGCCGGAGCGCGAGAGCCTGGACTCGGTGGCGGCCCGCCTGTCGACGATCGATGAGTGGCTGCCGGAGTCCGCGTGGGCCGATCGCGAGGCAGTCCCCTACCTGGCGCCGCGACATCGCGTCTGGATCCTCTCTCAGGAGTGGGGCGGCGACCCGCAGGACCTGCCGGCGGACATCGCCGACCTGGCGTGGCCCTTCGCAGGCACGATCCTGGAGTACGGCCAGGACAAGAACACCAGCGAGGATCCGTTCTTCGTGGCCCGCTGTGGCGTGGTTGACGACGGCGCACGCCAGCAGCTGCTCAGCGCACTGCAGGAGGTCGGCGCCGAGCGTGCCGATCGGACGTGGGAGACGTACCAGCTCGGCGACCGCGAGTCGTCGCGGCTCATGCAGGTCGTGCTGGAGCCCATCTTCCCCGACGAGACGAGCTGCGACCGCGCAGCGCTGCCGCCGGTCTGAGCCCCCGCTCCCTGCCCTCAGCCGGCCGTCACGGGTTCGTGGCGGCCGGCTCGCAATGCCAGGGTGGCCGCCATGACCACCGCCACCGCCGCTCCCATCAGCGCCAGCACCGCAAAGCCCAGCCAGGCCACAACCAGGCCCGCGACCACCCCGGCCAGGGCCGATGTGCCCCAGACGAAGGCGTCCACCACGCCCTGTAGCCGAGCACGGTTGGCGTAGTGGCCTCCCGACGCGAGCAGCGCGCTGCCGGCCACGAAGGAGAGGTTCCAGCCAAAGCCCAGCAGAAACAACGGGATCGCCAGCGAGGTACCGATGCTTCCCGACATTGCCGCCGCGAGCAGCCCGGCGAATGTCAGCGTTGCGAAGCCGGCCAGCATGACGCGCACCGCTCCCAGCCGATCCACCAGCCGGCCGCTGATCGGCGCCAGGGCGAACATGCCCAGCACGTGGGCGCTGATCACCAGGCCGATGACCACCTCGCCGTGCCCGCGATGGTCCAGCTCGTACGGGGTCATGGTCATCACCAGCACCATCACCGCCTGTCCGCTGACCAGCGCGATGACCGCCGTCCGACCGATGGGCGTGGCCAGCAGGTCGGCCAGCAGGCGACGCATGGGCAGTCGCGGTCCGGTGTCCGCGTCCTGCGTGCGGGTGGCCGGTGCCGATGGGCCGAACAGCGCCACCGCCGCACCGAGCAGGAAGAGCGCCGCGGAGGCCAGGAACGCGCCGGCAAAGCGCGGCAGGTCGGCATCCATGCCCAGCGCGTTGGCCGGCGCCACGAGGTTCGGGCCAAGGACCGCGCCGATGGTGCTGCCCCACACCACCACGCCCACCACGCCGCCGCGCCGCGCGTCGGGGTAGAGGTCCGCGGCCGCATAGCGTGACAGCGCGATGGCGGCGTTCCCGAAGCCGGTGAGCAGCGCTCCGGCGACCAGCAGCAGGAACGAGGAAACCAGGATCGCGGCCACGGTGATGAGGCCGCCCACCAGCGCCACGCCGATACCCAGCGCAATCCCCGCCCGGCGGCCGCGGGTTGCCATGAGCGACGCCAGCAGCGCGGCTGCGGCGGCGGTGCCCGCCACGCCGGCGGAGGAGGGCAGCCCGGCGGTGGTCGCGGTCCCGGTCATCGCCGGCGCCGCGACCGAGGCGTTCTGGAAGACGGCGATGTAGGCCGTGCTGGTCAGCGCCGCCGCCGCCACGTAGGTGGCGAGCACGGCCCGGCGGCTGGATTCGCCGGGGAGCTCGGCTGGTGTTCTCGGCGGCGCGGCGTCCATCGGGCGATGGTACGCGGCCGCCGCGTCGGCGGTCGGCTACGCTCCGCGGATGCCGTCGATCCCCGTCCTGCAGACCGAGCGCCTGACGCTGCGGGCGTTCGCCGACGCCGACGTCGAGCCGCTGTATCGGCTCATGCAGGATTCCGACGTGATGCGCTACGTGGGAGATCGCCGCGTGCCGACGCTGCCGGAGACGTGGCGGGCGGTGGCCGGCTGGTTGGGGCACTGGACGCTGCGCGGCTACGGGCTGTGGGCCGTCGAGGAGCGGGAGAGTGGCGAGGTCATCGGCCGCGCCGGAATCATCAACCCCGAGGGCTGGCCCGGCGCGGAGGTCGGCTACCTGCTGGGGCGTGCGTGGTGGGGTCGCGGCTACGCCACCGAGGCGGCGAGCACGGCCATGGACTGGGGCTTCACCACCATCGGCTTCAACCGGCTGCTGAGCCTGATCGACCCGGACAACGCTGCCTCGATCCGGGTGGCTGAGCGGCTCGGCGAGACGCTGGCGGGTGAGGCGGACGTGTTCGGCTACCGCGTGCTGGTGTACGGCATCGACCGGGCTGATTGGGAGCGGCGCCGGGCAGGCTAACCGGCGGCCATGGCCTCCAGCAGATCCAGGTTCTCGGTCACGCCCTCCGGTGAGAGCGGGATCAAGGCCACGTGGTCGGCACCGGCGTCGCGGAATTCGCCGATCCGCGCGCGCAGCGCCTCGACGTCGCCCCAGGCCACCATGGCGTCCACCAGCCGATCGCTGCCCGGCTTCTCCCAGTCGTCGGCGTCGAAGCCCTGCAGCTCCCAGACCTGCTGGTAGGTCGGCGTGCGCAGGTAGGGCGCCAGGTAAGCACGTGCCGCCGAGCGCGCAGCTGGGGGATCCGTCTCGAGCGCAGCCGGCATGGTGACTGCCAGCAGCGAACGCGTCTCGGCAGCCGCCGCGTCGAGCACGCCCCGCGTCCATGCCACGCGTTCGGGAGTGATGAGGTACGGGAAGGCGCCGTCGGCCTCGGTGGCAGCCAGCGTCAGCATCTTCTCGCGCAGCGCGGCAAGCAGGACGGGCGGGTGCGAAAGGTCGGCGCCGGGACCGCGATAGATCGCCGCGCGGTAGGCGGCCAGGTATTCGCGCAGGCGCGTCAGCGGGCGGTCGAAGGTGTGCCCGCGCAGCCGCGCGGCAAGGTGCGGATGCGAGACGCCCAGGCCCAGCACGAAGCGCCCGGCGGTCGCCTCCTGCAGCGTGCCGGCCGCCATGCGGGTGGTCTGCGCGTCATGGCCCCAGATGGAGACGATGCTCGTGCCCAGCAGAACGCTCGAGGTCGCCTCCGCCAAGATGCCGAGCAGGGTGAACGGCTCACGACCGACGGTCTCGGGCACCCACAGCGTGCCGAAGCCCAGCTCCTCGACGCGACGCGCGTAGGCGCGCGCTGAGTCCGCGCCGAGTGAGTCCAGGTGCCCCCACACGCCAAGGGTGCCGAGGTCCACGCGGCTCAATCAACACCTCCGCGCAGCCGATAGCGCAGGAAGAGCTCGTCGCCCGCCCGGTGCGCGCTGACCAGGCGAGCCTCGGTCGGATGGTGCGGCTCGTCGAGCGAGGCGATCATCGGCAGGGCATCGGTCGCCACCACGCGCGGACCCACCGTCCAGTACAGCTCGTCCATCATGGCGGCGGCCAGGAACGCGGCGTTGACCGTTGGACCGCCCTCGATGAGTACCGAGCGCACGCCGCGCTCCGCCAGGCGGGCCAGGATCCAGCCGGGCTCCGGTTGCGGCGTGGGAGCGACCCAGGTCTCGACATGTGGCAACGGCGCGGCCGCGGCATGCGGGCTGCCCTGCCCCACCGCCACCGCCCTGGGCTGGGGCGATTCGGTGAAGAAGCGCCGATCCATCGGCACCTGGCCGTCGCCGGCGATGAGCAGGCCCAGTGGCTGGGGTGCCAGCCCGGCCGCCCTGCGGCGCTCGCTGAGGTCAGCCGGCAGCGCGGCGTAGAAGTCGTCCGCGCGCAGGGTGCCGGCGCCGCTGGCGACCGCGTCGTAGGCGGTGCGGTACAGCTGCATCAGCCGGCGATCCGCCCGCGAGCCAAGTCCCTCCGCCGTTCCGGCAAGCTGGGCGCGGCCGTCGATGCTGGTGACCATGTTGATGCCGACCAGCGGACGATCCGCCGGCGGATCGGGCAGGCCAACGTTCGCGAACGCGTCATCCAGCAGCAGATCGGCTGCAGGGTCGGGCCACAGCCGATCCACGCGATGCTCGGTCGGACGCCGATCGGCCTGCGCTTCTGCCATGCCGGCCGATGGTAGCGGGCTCAGCCCGGCTCGACGAACTCCGCCAGCCCGTCCACCTCATCGGTGCCGACCTGGACCTGAACCTCGGACGTCGTAAGGCTGGTGACCACGTCGGCAGGGATGACGCGGGTATGCCCTCCGCCGGCCGGACGCAGGGCGATGGCATGAAAGATGCCCTCCGCCTCGGTGCCCAGCATTGCCTCCACGGAGCCGATCTTCACGCCCTCGCGCCCGGTAACCTGGGTGCCGGGTTCGACGTAGTTCCAGGCGACCGGGTCGTCCGGTCCCGGCAGGTCCAGCTCGGCGGCCTCTGGTTCGCCCTCGGCGCCGGTGTTGTCGGCGCTATCGCCGGGTGGCAGGCGATCGAGCTCCGGGTCGTTGCCGCCCTTCATGCCCGGATCGTCGATGGCGCCCGGGTTGCGCTGAAAGTCACTCATGCCGTGCTGCCATGCACGGCGGGTGCCACCGGCCGCGTGCGTGCCCGGCTAGAGCACGAACGGCGGGGAGAAGCCGATGAAGCGGTCGAAGTGACCGAACGGCCGGCTGGCCATCAGCACCGTAAGGAATGGGTCCATCCTGAAGCCACGGGCCAGCAGGTGCCGCATGGCGGCCACGTTCGGGCCGGGCACGTCCAACGTGACCTCCGCGATCTCGCGCTCGGCGGCGTGGCGCTCAAGGTGGTCCAGGATGACCGGCATGACCCCAGGCTCCACGGCGGCAGCCGGGCCGATGCCGCCTCCGGAACCGATGAACGCGGAGCCGACGACATCACCCCCGCGCCGGTACAGGAAGCCGGAGCGCTTCTCGAGCAGCCAGCGGAACTCGTCACCACGCTCGAAGTCGAGGACCGAGCGCTCGAGCTCGCGAAGCGCGCCAACGTCGTCGGGAGTGGCTGCCACCGCCTCCACCGTCCGGTCCAGCGGGCCGTTGCCGCTCTTCGCGCCGGGCGTGCCGGCCAGCGCCGGTATCGGAAACTGGGCGACCG
>DATBIY010000114.1:0-34420 GCA_036556695.1 Candidatus Limnocylindria bacterium | reverse complement strand
TGGGCGATCAGCTCGCGCGGTGATCCCTCGGCGACGATCTTGCCCTTGTCCATGACCACCAGACGATCGCAGAGCTGCTCCGCCTCGTCCATGTAGTGGGTGGTGATGATCAGCGTCGCTCCGCGCTGCTTGAGCCGATACAGACGTTCCCACACCAGGTGCCGTGCCTGTGGATCCAGCCCGGTGGTCGGCTCGTCCAGGATGATGAGGTCGGGGTTGTTGATCAGCGAGCGTGCGATCGTCAGGCGGCGCTTCATCCCGCCGGACAGTGGATCCACCTGGTCCTTCGCGCGCTCGGCCAGCTGCACGAAGTCGAGCAGCTCGGTGGCGCGCTCGCTGGCTAACTCGGACGGGATGTCGAAGTAGCGCGCGTACATCAGCAGGTTCTCGCGCACCGTGAGCTCGGCATCCAGGTTGTCGATCTGCGGGACCACGCCGATCTGCGACTTGATCGCCGCCGCCTGGCGACGCGGGTCCATGCCGATCACGCTGAGCTCGCCATCGGTGATCGGCGAGCTGCAGGCGATCATGCGCATGGTGCTCGTCTTGCCGGCCCCGTTCGGACCCAGGAAGCCGAACGCCTCGCCGGTGCGCACGTCGAAGTCCACGCCGTCGACCGCGGTGAAGTCGCCGAAGCGCTTCGTCAATCCGCGCGCGTGGACAAGGACCTGGTCGGTGGGGGGCATCCGAATAGTTTAGCGAGGCGGCCGGCCAGCACCTGTCGGGTTCAGGCAGCGGCGGCTAGCCCTCGACCCGATCCTCCAGCTCCCAGGCATGGTCCAGGGCGTGCCATGCCGAGCGGCGGACGAAGTATCGCGGGGCCCACGGCTTCTTCGTGTTGCGAGGGTTGTCGAGCGGCCGGCCATGGACGATCGCGTCCAGCGTCTCCAGCGCCTCCCGTCGGACGAGCTCCATCTCGTCCTCGCCCTTTCCCGGCTTGGCGTGGCGGCTCCCCAGCTGCCCGAGGTAGGCGACCTCCGCCTCCAGGACGTGTCCGCGCATCTTGTCCAGGTTGCGGCCACCGCCGCGCGGTCCCACGGTCAGCGTCTTGCCTCGTGCGGCGGCTGCGGCCGCGTCGAACGCCTTCCAGGCGGCCTGCAGGATGCTGCGCTGCCGCTCCAGTTCCTTCCCGATGAGCGCCTTCGTGTCGACCTTGGCCGGCACGCTGGGCACGCCGAAGTCGGTGCCACTGCCACCGGTATGGTGCTCGGCGACTTCGACGGTCAGATTCCCGGACGGCGAAAGCGGCGTAACCCCGGCTGCCCTGAGCGCGGCGGCGTAGCGGGGCGCGTATTCGAGCAGCCGGTCGACGGCCTCCTCCTCGGTCTTGCCGGAGCGGTACCAGCCGGGCCAGTCGAGCGCACCGGCGAAAAACCGCTTGTCGCCGCGCTCGACGAAGACCTTCAGCGTGCCGGCGGCCACCGCTCAGGCCATCTCGGGCTCGCCCGCGTCCGGCGCGCCCGCCATCTGGCTCTCAGCCATGCTGCGCGCGCGCTGGACCAGCGCCTCGACGTCGATGCCGGCGCTGCCCAGCAGCTTGGTGTCGAAGCGCTCCATGCCGGCTGCGCCCAGGGTGACGCCGGTCCAGAAGCCCATGGACGGGCCGAGGATGGTGCCGACCACTGCGCCCGCCAGCGCCGCGACCGGAGAGGCGGTGATGTTGATGGTCATCTCGGACGTGGCAGTGTCCGGATCGGCCGCCACTCGTTCCTCCGCGACCTTCACGCCGGCGCGCACCGCGCCGCCGACCACGCTGCCTACCAGTGCGAACAGGATCGAAAACAGGATGCGCATCACTCAGCCTCCCACGTGTCGCCGGGTTCGAGCGCCACCACTCGTGCGGCGGTGGCGGCGGCCAGCTCGTTCGGCGTGCCGGCCAGGATTGGGAACGTGCCGTAGTGGACCGGGATCACCGTGCCGACGCCGGCCAGGTCGGCGGCGCGGCCCGCGTCACGCGGCCCCATGGTGTAGTGACCGCCGATCGGGAGCACGCCGATGGTCGGCGCCCATCGGTCCTTGACCAGCGCCATGTCGTTGAACAGGTCGGTGTCGCCGCTGTGGTAGACCACCGTGCCGTCCTCGAAGTGGATGACCCAGCCCCAGCAGCCGACCTCGCGGCTGGTCGGGCCGCCGCCGGTCAGCGTGACCGCGCCCGAGTGCTCGGCGTGGACCATGGTGAAGCGGATGCCCGCCGCCTCGTACGTGCCGCCCTTGTTCATGCCGGTGGCGGTCACTCCCTTCTCGCCCAGGAAGAGGCTCATCTCGTGCGAGCAGACCACCTCGCCGCCAATGCCGGCCAGCTCCACGACGTCAACGGCATCATCGCCCACGTGGTCGAAGTGCCCGTGCGTCGGGGCCACCACGTCAACCTTCTCGGCTGTGCGGTAGGAATCGGCGTAGGTCGGGGCGCCGGTCCATCGGTCCACCCAGACCCACTTCTCCTCGGGAGACCGGTAGAGGACGCCGCCGTGCCCGAGCCTGGTGATCCTCAGCTTGGCCATTGGTGCAAGCCACCTCCTCGTGTGTCGAATGCTAGACCGATGCCGCCGCGGCTCCCCGTTGATCAGCCGGGAATGAGCAGCCTGCCGGCTGCCGCGATGCGCTCCATCCAGGGACGTTCCCGGCCGATGGTGGTCTCCGGGCCATGGCCGGGCAGCACCCGCACCTCGTCGGGCAGGTCGCGTGCCAGCCGGGCCAGCGACTCGACCATGGCCGCATCGTCGCCGCCAGGGAGATCGGTGCGGCCATACGACCCGGCGAACAGCACGTCGCCGGCCAGCAGGAGCCGATGCGTCGGGTCGTACAGGCACACCGAGCCCTCGGTGTGCCCCGGCGTGTGCAGGACACCGAAGGCCAGCCGCCCGACGGCCACCGTGTCGCCCTCGCGCAGGTCGCGCTCGGCTGTCGTCTGCTCGGCCTCCAGGCCGTAGCTGTTGCGCCCATCCAGTCGATAGGCGTCATCCGGGTGGATGGCCAGCGGCGCGCCGGTGGCGCGCTTCAGCGGGCCGTTGTCGAA
Organism: Candidatus Limnocylindria bacterium; assembly: GCA_036556695.1. Lineage (GTDB taxonomy): Bacteria > Chloroflexota > Limnocylindria > QHBO01 > QHBO01 > DASSCW01. The sequence goes on along the minus strand of DATBIY010000114.1, from coordinate 31,404 downwards.
GATGTGGTCGATATGGCCGTGCGAGTTGGCGATGAGATGGACGCGCAGGCCGTTGATCTTCGCCCGTTCGACGAGGCTCGGTGCTGAGCCTATGCCGGGATCCAGCACCAGCGCCTCCGGCGAGCTGCCATCCCAGACCAGGTAGGCGTTGGTGCTGAACGAGGAGAAGGCCCCGACCTCGATACGCGGGCCGTGAAGCGCGGCGTCGCCCTCGCGCTGGACGATGGGTGGATCGGCGCTCACTGCTCGCTGGCGCCGGCAGGACCGACGTACCCCGGCGAGCCGTCGGCCAGACGCAGGCCGAAGGCGCGCGCCAGGCAGCTTGCCAACTGGACCTCGACCTCGTCCATCGGCACCGGGCGGCCGAGCTCGCGGGCCAGGCTGGTCACGTCCTTGTCGCGAATGCCGCAGGGGATCATCTCGTCGAACCAGGACAGCTTGGTGTTCACGTTGAGCGCAAGCCCGTGGGTGGTCACCCCGCGCCGCACGCGAACGCCGATCGCCGCCAGCTTGCGATGCCCCTCGACCCACACGCCGGTCAGCCCCTCCACCCTGCCCGCCGTTACGCCGAAGGCGGCAGCGGTCTCGATGATCGCCGCCTCGAGGGAGCGGACATAGCGCCGCAGGTCCAGCGGATCGCGGAGCTCGACGATGGGATAGGCCACCAGCTGGCCCGGGCCGTGGAAGGTGATGTCGCCGCCGCGGTCGATGCGCACGAACTCGGCGCCCAGGTCCCTCAGCCGTTCGTTGCTGGCCAGGAGATTGCCCTCGTCGCCGCCGCGGCCGATGGTGTACACCGGGAAGTGCTCGAGCAGGAGCAGCCGGTCGCCGATGCGCCGCTCGCGGCGCTGCTGCGCCAGCTCGTCCTGCAGCTCCCAGGTAGGGCGGTAGGGAACCGTGCCCAGCCGCTCGACGCTCAGCACGCCGCCGTGCGCGGCGAGCAGCGGGTACCGGTCGCTGGCAGGTTCGAACGGCAGGTCGCGCTTCGGGCGGCGGGCGAGGGTGCGTTCCGGCGCCGAGGGGGGCGTGCTGATGTCGCGAAACGCGGTCATGCGGGATGCACCCACTCGCTGGATATCGGCAAATTCATATCAGGTGCGAACGCGGCGCGATTCCGGCCCGTTCTGGCTGTTGGTGCAGGTTGAGGGCCGCAGGGAGCCTGCTGGCGCGCCGTTCTCCGTGCACCGTGCGGCTGCCATCTGAATCTGCCGCTTTCAGCCGACGCCACGCCTCGTCAGACCGCGGCGGCGGCCTGGCCGGGGACCTGCTCTGCGGCGTGGTAGCTGGAGCGCACCAGCGGCCCGGACTGCACGTGCCTGAAGCCCATCTCCAGGCCGATGCGCCGCAGCTGCATGAACTCGGCCGGGGTGTAGTACCTGTGCAGCGGCAGGTGCTGGCGGCTGGGTCGCAGGTATTGCCCGATGGTCAGCACATCGATGTCGGCCTCGCGCAGCAGGCGCATGGCGTCGACCACCTCGTCCCAGGTCTCGCCCAGGCCCAGCATCATGCCGGTCTTGGTGACCATGTCGTCGAAGCCGATCTCCCGCGCCACCGCGCGGCCGTGCGTGAGGACCGACACGGACCGATCCCATCGTGCCCGGCGCCGCACGGGGCGCTGCAGGCGGGGAACCGTCTCGACGTTGTGGTTCAGTATCTCGGGCTGCGCCTCGACCACCGTGCGGATATCGGCTTCGCGGCCGTTCAAATCGCTGATCAGCACCTCGATGCTGGTGCCCGGCGACTCGAGGCGGATCTGGCGGATGGTCTCGGCGATGATGCCGGCCCCTCCATCTGGCAGGTCATCACGGGCGACCATGGTCACCACCGCGTGCTTGAGGTTCATCAGCCGAGCCGCCTCGGCCACCCGGCGCGGCTCGTCCAGGTCAGTGACCGGCGGGCGACCGGTGTCGATGGCGCAGAAGCCGCAGTTCCGGGTGCAGACGCTGCCGAGCACCATGAAGGTCGCCGTGCCGAGCGCCCAGCACTCACCCTGGTTGGGGCAGCGCGCCTCCTCGCAGACGGTATGCAGCGCCTCCGCCCGCATCAGCCGGTTGACCGATGCGTACGTCTCGCCCACGCCGACCCGCACCTTGAGCCAGTCCGGGCGGCGTCCGCCCGGCCCGGAGTTCTCCGGGATGGGGTCGCCGGGAGCCAGCAGCCCGCCATCGACCGCCGGGCCGCCGGGGTACATCACCTCGGACGGCGCCGCGTGGCCGGTGGGGTTGCTCACCACGGTGAGCTCTCCCAGCCCGCCGAAGTCGGGGCGTTGCTGCGCGGTCATGCCCAGAGTCTAATCAGGCCGGCTGGGGAGTGCCCGCCGCCGCTCGGGTCGGCTCGGCGGGGCGCAGCCGCAGTCCGCGGAGCAGCTGCGCATTGGCCGCCACCACGATGGTCGAAACGCTCATCACCACCGCGCCCACGCTCATCGGCAGGATGAAGTCCCATGGCGCCAGGACGCCGGCCGCCACCGGGATGGCCAGGGCGTTGTAGCCGGTGGCCCACACCAGGTTCTGGACCATCTTGCGGTAGCTGGCGCGGCTCAGCTCAATGGCGCCGGCCACGTCGCGCGGGTCGTCACGCACCAGCACGATCCCGGCGGACTCGACCGCCACGTCAGTGCCGGCGCCGATGGCGATGCCGACATCGGCCTGTGCCAGCGCCGGCGCGTCGTTCACGCCGTCGCCGACCATTGCGACCCGCACGCCGCCCTCCTGGAAGCGGCGTACCGCATCGGCCTTGTCCGCCGGCAGCACCTGAGCTGCCACCTCGTCAATGCCGATACGTCCGGCGACCGACTCGGCCACCGGCTGCGCATCGCCGGTGATCATGGCCACGCGAAGCCCCATTTCGTGCAGCCGGGCCACGGCCTGCACCGATTCGGGACGGATCTCGTCCTCGAGCGCCAGCACGCCGAGCACCCTGCCATCGGCCATCACGAACAGCGTCGTCCGTCCCTGGCGCTCCCACTCCTCGGCCAGCGGCTGCACGCTGTCCGGGATCGAGAGCCCTGCCTCCGCCAGGGTGCGCGGACCACCCACCATCACATTGCGGCCGCGGATCGTGGCGCCGGCGCCGCGACCGGCGAACGCCTCGAAGCCGCTCGCCGGCGCCGGGTCGATCCCGCGCTCGGCAGCGGCTCGCACGATGGCGCGTGCCAACGGGTGCTCCGAGTCGGCCTCCACGCCGGCGGCCAGGGAGAGGAGCTCACGCTCGTCGGTGTGGGAAGTGGGTGCGAGGGCGGCAAGGGCCGGCTTGCCGCGAGTCAGCGTGCCGGTCTTGTCGAAGATGACGACCTGCACCTCGCGGGCGCGCTCGAGCGCCAGCCGATCCTTGACCAGCAGGCCGTTGCGTGCGCCGAGCGTGGTACTGATGGCGATGACCAATGGGATGGCCAGGCCCAGCGCGTGCGGGCAGGCGATGACCAGCACGGTGGCCGTCCGGATCAGCGCCTCCTCTGGCTGCCCGATGGCGACCCACACCGCCAGGGTGATGATGCCGGCACCGAGGGCCACGAAGAACAGCAGCGCGGCGGCGCGATCGGCCAGCACCTGCGCTCGGGAGCGCGAGGCCTGGGCCAGGGCCACCAGCCGCATGATGCCCGACAGCGCGGTCTGCTCCCCGACGGCCGTGATCTCCACCCGCAGGCTGCCGCCCGCCGCGACGGTGCCGGCCACGACCTCGTCGCCGGGGCTCTTGGCCACCGCGCGCGACTCGCCGGTGATCATCGACTCGTCGACGTCCGCCGTGCCCTCGGCCACCCGGCCGTCCGCCGGTACGCGGCCGCCAGGCCGGACGAGCACGAGGTCACCGGTCTGCAGCTCGGCAGTTTGCACGGTCTCGGCGGCGCCATCGGCTCCAATGCGCTCGGCGGTGTCAGGCAGCAGATCGGCCAGCGCCGAAAGCGCCCCCTGGGCCTGCATGATCGAGCGCATCTCGATCCAGTGACCCAGGCTCATGACCGTGATCAATGTCGAGAGCTCCCACCAGACGTCGACCTCGAACAGGCCCAGCGTGGCCGCCCAGGACGCCACGAAGGCGACCACGATCGCCAGGGAGATGAGCGTCATCATGCCCGGCAGCCGCTGGGCCAGCTCGCTGCGCGCTCCCTGCAGGAACACGAGGCCGCCGTAGGCGAAGATGATGGTGCCCAGGATGGGCGGGATCCAGTCGGAGCCGGGGAACGTCGGCGCGGTGTATCCCAGCCACATCTGGACCTCCTCGCTCCAGATGACGACCGGGATGGTCAGCGCCAGGACGGTCCAGAACTGGCGCCGGAAGGCATCGGGGTCGTGGCCGGCATGTGCCCCGTGGCCGCCGTGATCACCATGGCCACCGTGCGCGCCGTGATCACCATGGCCACCGTGCGCGCCGTGGTCATCGTGACCGCCATGCACCCCACTGTCGCCATGCACCCCACTGTCGCCATGCCCCCCATCACCGCCCTGGCTGCCGTGATCGCCGTGGGCGCCGTGGTCCGCGGGAGCCTCGGGAGCTGGGTGACCGGCGTGTTCGTCGTGCCCGTGCGACCCATGTTCGGCGGGCTGCGCGTGCGACGAATGGTCGTTGCCGCTCATGGAGTCGTGGCTGTCGTGGTGGTCGGTGGCAGGGTCAGTCACGGATGAAAGCGCCTCGACGGGATACTCCCCACCAGTATGCCGCAGGCTGCAAGCCGTGTCACCAGGCCGTACCGTTGCCCTCGTGCCTGACCCATCGCCCGCGATGCTCGCCGCTCGGCTCGAGGCGGGGCTGCGCGCCGTCGCCACTCGCGACCGTGCCGAGCACGAGAAGCGCTACCTGAAGAGCGATCTCCAGTTCCTCGGGGTCACGGTGTGGCAGATCCGGGTCGCCGTGCGGGAGCAGCTCAAGGAAATTGGCGCGGTCGAGCACCAGACGCTGGTTGCCCTGGTCGAGCACCTTTGGGCAGCGCCGATCCACGAGCGACGGATGGCGGCTGTGGTCCTGCTCGAGATGCGGAGCAAGCTCCTGTCAGTGGCCGACCTGGCGCTGCTCGAACGGCTCATCCGCGAATCGAAGACCTGGGCGCTGGTCGACGGCCTGGCCGGCGAGGTCGTGGGCGCCATCCTCGGCGCAGACGAAGAAGCCACGGTCCGCACGCTGGACCGTTGGGCAGCCGACGAGGATTTCTGGGTCCGTCGCTCGGCACTGCTGGCCTGGCTCCGGCCACTCCGCGATGGCGCGCCGCTCCATCGGTTCCTGGTCTATGCCGACGCCATGCTCGACGAGCGGGAATTCTTCATCCGCAAGGCCATCGGCTGGGTCCTGCGCGAGGCAGGCAAGCGTCGACCCGACGAGGTGGCGGACTGGGTGGCGCCGCGGACGCATCGGGCCTCCGGCGTGACCATTCGTGAGGCGACGAAGTACCTTTCACCGGCCATACGGGATCAACTGATGGCGGCCCACCGGAAGAAGCGCCCGGTGTAACCCGCGCCGCACTGGGTACCAGGGGGTCCTATGCCGCGGCAGCGCCGTCCGCGCGACCCGCGGCGTTGCCCGCGTGCACACGGTACGCGGCGGCTGGAGGTCCTATCGAGTTTTCGGGCCTGTATACCTATTTTTGTACCCATGTTCGCGAATTCGGCGGCGGCGGGCGCCGAAGCAGGAGGGCGACCGCGCAGGCGGCCGATGCTCCTGCCGCTGGTCTTCGGCGTGGTGCTGGTGCTGGTGGGCGTGACCGCCAGCGCACTGGTCGCCGTGGCATCGGCGCACCTGCGACAGGTGACGCTGGAGAGCGTGGTGACCCGCGACGCGGCGCTGGTCGAGCTCTTCGTGAACGCAAACCTGAAGGCCGATGACGTGGCCGCAGGAGGGCCGGGAGCCGCCCGAACCGCCGAGCTGGCGGCACTGCTGGGCCGCCTGGCCGATGGCGACGGCATCGTCCTGATGGAGATCCACGGACGGGACGGGACGCTGATCGCCAGCAGCGACACGGCGCTGAACGGCGGGCAGGCAAGCGCATCCGCCCTGACCGATGCCATGGCCGGCACCGCCAGCGCGGCGCTGCTCGAGGGCCCTGACGCCTCGACGCTGGGCAACGGTTCGTCAGCCCCGTTGCTCCGCGAGCTGCTACCGATCAACGGCGCTGATGCCCAGACCCGCGCCGTGATTTCGGTGTGGCGGGATGCGGCGCCATTGCTTGCGGCCATCGACGTCACGCGCCGCGACATCATGCTCGTCACGCTGGTGGCCGCCATCCTCCTGGCCGTTGCGCTGTACGCCATCTTCCGCGCGGCACAGGCCCGTTTGGCGCGGCAGCACGACCAGCTGGTGGACGCCAGCCGGCGCGACGCGCTGACCGGCCTGCTGAACCACGGCTCGGTGGTGTCGGCGCTGGCCGACGACATCGAGGCCGCGCGCGCGGCCGGCGCCGGCATCGGCCTGGCCATCGTGGACGTCGACAACTTCCGGCTGTTCAACGACACGCACGGTCACGAGGCGGCCGACGAGGTGCTGCTGGGCGTCGCCGAGCTGGTGGGCGAGCTGGGTGAGGCGACGCGCATCGCACGCTACGGCCCCGACGAGTTCCTGATCCTGCGCCGCCCGGCCGGCACCGAGGAGATGTCGGCCACGATCGCCGCGCTGATGGAGCAGGTGGAGCAGCTCAGCGTCCACTTCGGCGATTCCGAGGCGCTGCCGGTCAGCGTCAGCGTCGGCATCTGCGCGTACCCCGAGCACGGCAGCTCGGTGACGGAGGTGCTGTCGGCCGCGGCCGTGGCGGTCAGCGAGGCGAAGGCCGGCGGCGGCAACCGGGCGTGCGTGGCGCGCATCGGCGAGGAGCAGCAGACGGTCATCGGCGGCTTCGACGTGCTGCAGGGGCTGGTCATCGCGGTGGACACCAAGGATCGCTACACCAAGCGCCACTCGGAGGACGTGGCCCGCTACGCAATCTACCTGGCGCGCCGCCTGGGCCTGGACGACGAGACCTGCGAGACGATCCGGTTGGCCGGGCTGCTCCACGACGTGGGCAAGATCGGCATTCCGGACGTCGTGCTGCGGAAGCCCTCCAAGCTGACCGCCGAGGAGTACGCCATGTTCCAGCAGCACGTCGCGCTGGGCGACGCCATCGTCCGCGACGTTCCGAACGTGGACGTGGTCCGCGCGGGCATCCGCCATCACCACGAGCGCTGGGATGGAAAGGGCTACCTCGAGGGCCTCGAGGCCGAAGAGATCCCGATGATCGGCCGCATCCTGGCCGTGGCCGACGCCTTCAGCGCCATGACCACCACGCGGCCCTACCGCCGCGCCCTGCCGGTCGAGGAGGCGATCAAGCGGCTTGGCGACGCCGCCGGCAGCCAGCTGGAGGAATTGCTGGTCGTCTCCTTCATCGAGGGCCTCGAGACCGATGCGCACGCGCCGATGCCAGGCGACGACGCGCCGCGCATCTGGACCCCGCAGTCGATGGTGGCCTGACGTAATGCTGACGACTCGACGGCGCAGTCGAGCGGTGACGGTCCGTGTGAGCATCCTGCTCGCCGCGACGTGGCTGTCCCAGGCGGTCGCGCCGCAGCCTGCAGCGGCGGCGCTCGTGGCCACCGGGGTGCATGACTCCTTCAGCGTGCGGCACGGGCAGCTGCTCTCTGTGGCTGCACCCGGCGTGCTGGGCAACGACCTCAGCGTCGTCGGTGGGACGAGCGCCAACCTTATCTCCGGCGTGACGCACGGCTCCCTGGTGCTCAAGGCCAACGGCAGCTTCACCTACCAGCCTGCAGTCGGTTTCGTCGGGACCGATACGTTCCGCTACCGGCCGGACGGCCTGCTGCTCGGCACGGCGGCCACGGTCACCATCCAGGTCACCAATGCAGCGCCAGTGGCACGCGCCGACAGCTACAGCTGGAGCGGCGGCCCACTGACGGTCAGCGCCCCCGGCGTCTTGAGCAACGACACCGATGCCGATGGCGACGCGCTGAGCGTGGACCTGGTCGGTGGGGGAGTCAGCGGCTCGCTGGAGCTGAACCCTAACGGCGGTTTCGAGCTCGACCCCGGCGGAGGCTTCGAATCCGGTGATTCATTCCGGTACCGCGTCTGGGACGGCAGGACCTGGTCGTCGCCCGCGACCGTGACACTGAACATCGTGGCTTCGCCGACGCCGACTCCCACGCCCACACCGACGCCGCGCCCGACGCCCCGCCCCACGCCACGACCCACGCTGCCGCTTCCTTCGCTGCCCTTGCCGTCACTGCCCCTCCCCTCGCTGCCGCTGCCGACGCTGCCGGGCCTGCTGCCAACCCCGCGGCCGACAGCGACTCCAACCCCACCAGCCAGCGAGGCAACGCCGAGACCCACGCGAGCTGAAACGCCCACTCCCCAGAGATCGCCCGACGGCGAGGTCGTGCCGCCACCCGCCGGCGGCAATGCGCCCGCTGGCGGAGGCGGCGCCGCTGGTGGGGCAGGCAACGGAGTGCTGGTCCCACCAGCATCAGCGGGCTCGGGGCTGCGCCTGCCTCCGCCCGATCAGGTCGGGGCCGGGCTGCGCCTTGGAGGCCTGGACGCCGCCCTTGGCTTCGAGACGTGGGCCGTCCCGGCGGCGACGGTCGGCGGCGTGGGCCTGCTGGTTCTCCTGTTCGTGGCGCTGCAGGCAGGCGTCACCATCATCTGGTTCCCCGCCGTACGCCGGCTACGCGACGACCACCGGCCGCGGCGCGTGCGCGGGCGCCGAACCGGCCTGATGTGATCCCGAAGCCGATCGGGCTCAGCCGATGGGCGTCTCGGGATCCCAGCCCTCCAGTCGCTTCTTGACGTCCGCCAGGAAGGCGCCGACCTGCGCGCCGTCCAGCACCCGATGGTCGAAGGAGCAGGTCATGTTCATCATCGGCCGGATGACGATCACGTCCTCGCCCTCGATGGTGGTCACCACCGGGCGCTTGACAATGGCCTCCATCGACAGGATGGCGACCTCCGGCGCGTTGACGATCGGCATGGACGAGACCGATCCGAACCAGCCCGTGTTGTTCACCGTGAATGTGCCGCCCTGGATCTCGTCCAGCTTGAGCTTGTTGGTTCGCGCGCGAGCCGCCAGATCCTGGATCCGATGGTTCACGCCGCTGATCGACAGCTGGTCGGCGTTGTGGATGACCGGTACCAGCAGGCCGTTGTCCACAGCCACCGCGATGCCGATGTTCATCGCCTGCTTCAGGATGATGCGGTCCTCGGCAAACTGGCTGTTCACCGTCGGGTGCTGGCGCAGCGTCTCGGTGACGGCCTTGACCACCGCGGCGACGTAGCTCAGGCCGATGCCCTCGCGCTCCCTGTACGCGGCGTGGTTCGTCTCGCGCCAGCGCACCACGTTGTGCATGTCCACCTCCACCACCGTGTAGGCGTGGGGGACCGTCTGCTTGACGCGGGTCATCTTGGCCGCGATGCCCTTGCGCATCTGGGTCAGCGGCATCTCGACATCGCCGGCAGTCGGCGCCGGGACTGGTGCCGGACCGGCGAAGGCGGGCGCCGGCTGCGCCGGGGGAGCGGCCGTCGGCGCTGCGGCAGCCGGTGGAGCGGCCTGTGGTGTCGGGGCCGCGGCCGGGGCGGGCGCCGGGGACGGGGCAGCCTGGGCGGCCGGACCTGCCGGCTCAGCGGGAGCCTCGGCCTGTGCCGGTGCGGGCGCTGCTGCGCCACCCTGCACGAAAGCCAGCACGTCCTCACGCGTCACGCGACCGCCGGCCCCGCTGCCGCGGACCTGCGAGATGTCGACGTTGTGCTCGCGAACCAGACGCCGGACGGCGGGCGTCATGCGCACCGAACCGTCGGTTGCACCGCCGGACGGTGCGACAGGCTCGGCAGTGGCGGCCGGTGCAGCAGCGGGTGCCTCGGCAGCGGGTGCCTCGGCAGCGGGTGCCTCGGTGGCGGGCGGCTCCTCGGCCGGCTCGCTGGCGGCAGCGGGCTGCGCCGGCATCTCGGGCTGGGCGGGAGCGGCCTCCACCTGCTCCGGGGCCGGTTCTGGCGCGACTTCGGCCGGTGCCTCCTGGGCCGGTGCCTCCTGGGCCGGTGCTTCGGCGGCGGGCGCCTCCCCCGAGGGGGCCTCGCCGTCGGCCGCGATCTCGGCCAGCGGAGTGCCGACCTTCACCGTCTCGCCGTCGGGCACCATGATCCTGGTGATGGTGCCGGCCACCTCGGCGGGCACCTCGGCGTTCACCTTGTCGGTCACGACCTCAAACAGCGGGTCGTATTGCGCGACGGTGTCACCCTCCTTGACCAGCCAGCGCTCGATGGTGCCCTCGGTGACCGACTCCCCGAGCTGCGGCATCTTGATGGTCGTTGCCATTCCTGCCCTCGTCTCCTACGTCGCGCTTGCCGGCACCGCGCCGCCCGTCACGCGAAGCAGGTCGCGCAGGGCGCCGATCTCGGCGCCGTGATGGATGTCGTGCTCGGTCATTGTCCAGAAGATTCGCCACGCCGGCCACTCATCGCCCCAGTTGGTCAGGCGCGGCTGGTCCAGCTCATCGTCGTCCATGCCCGCAAGGTCGTCGACCAGCAGGCCGTGCCACGTCTCCAACGAGGCGACCGCATCGGCCGCCGTGTGCGTCGAGTCGATCTCCGGCCACACCAGCGTTGCATCGCCGAAGGCGTACTCGTGGTACATCAGCTTCGACTCGGCCACGTGGACCAGCCGCCAGCCGATGGTGGTGAACGGCCCCGGAACCGGGTGCGGCGGCTCGGGATAGTCGGCCGCCCAGCGGCCATCGGGTCCCTGGCGGACGGTCCAGCAGTCGGCCACCGGCTCCCAGACGAACTCATCGTCGGTCAGGCCATCGACGGCGCCGCGCATCAGCGCGTACGCCTCCGTCATCTGGTGCTCGATCACCGAGGTGAGGCTCATCGGCGTACGTCCGGCCTCAGTAGGCCGCCAGCTCGCGGGCGGCGGCCACGATCTTCTCCGGGCCGAGCATGAACCAATCCTCGAGGTTGTGGTGGAACGGCACCCCCGGCACCTCCGGCCCGGCCAGCCGGGAGACCGGCCCGTCCAGGTGCTCGAATGCGTCCTGCGCGATGAGCGCCGCGACCTCCGCTCCGAAGCCGCCGAACCTGTTGGCCTCGTGGACCACCAGCGCCTTGCCGGTCTTCTCGACCGAGGCCAGGATGGTTGCCGTGTCGAGTGGCCGCAGGGTGCGCAGGTCGACAACTTCGGCCTCCACGCCGTCCTCGCTGGCCAGGGTCTCGGCTGCCTCGAGCGCGCAGGTGCGCATGTAGCCGTAGCAGAAGATCGAAAGGTCCCTGCCGGCGCGGGCGACATCGGCTGAGCCGATGGGCACCACGTGGTCGCCGTCGGGCACATCGGCCTTGAACAGGCGATACGTCTTCTTGTGCTCGAAGAACATCACCGGATCCGGGTCGCGGACCGATGCCTTGAGCAGGCCTTTGGCGTCGGCCGGGGTGCCGGGCGCGACGACCTTCAGGCCGACGGTCGAGGTGAAGTAGGTCTCGTTCGACTGCGAGTGGTAGAGCGCACCGTGGACGCCGCCGCCATACGGCATGCGGATCACCATCGGCAGGCCGAAGGCGCCGTTCGAGCGGTACCGCATGCGGCTGATCTCGGAGACGATCTGGTTGAAGGCCGGGTACACGAAGTCGGCGAACTGCATCTCGGCGATGGGCCGCAGGCCGTAGATCGCCGCACCCGCGGCAGCGCCGGCGATCATGCCCTCGGTCAGCGGCGTGTCGAGCACGCGCTTGTCGCCGTACTTGGCCCACAGCCCGTCGGTCGCGCTGAAGACCCCGCCCTTCTTGCCGACGTCCTCGCCCAGGATCATGACGCGCTCGTCGCGCTCCATCTCCTCGTCCATTCCGGCGCGGATCGCCTCGAGGATGTTGAGCTCGGCCATGTCAGCGGCCCTCCCCGTCGGCGCCGGCCGATCCATCGGCGTAGACGTGACGCTCGGCGGTTTCGGGGTCTGGATCGGGTCGCGCCTCGGCGCGGCGGCTGGCCTCGTTGACCTCCGCCTTGGCGGCCGCCCTGTATTCCTCGTCCCTGGCGTCGTCCAGCAGGCCGATCTCGCGCAGCTGCGTCGCGAAGCGGGTGAGCGGGTCCTGCTCCTTGAGCGCCTCGACCTCGGCCGGATCGCGGTAGCGCCGCTGATCATCGTCCGAGGAGTGCGAGGTGAGCCGTACGACTCGCGCCTCGATGAGGGACGGCCCCTCGCCGGCGCGCGCCCGGTCGTGCGCCTCGCGCGCCGCGGCGTAGCAGGCCAGCGGATCGGAGCCGTCGACCAGCACGCCGGGGAAGCCGTAGCCCTCTGCGCGGATGGCCACCCGGCCGCCGCCCACCTGCTTGTCCAGCGGCACGCTGATGGCGTAGCCGTTGTTCTCGCACACGAAGATCACCGGAAGCTTGTGCACGCCGGCGAAGTTCATGGCCTCGTGAATCTCGCCCTGGTTGCTGGTGCCCTCGCCGTAGCTGGTCAGCGCCACCACGTCCTCGCCCCGCACCCAGGCCCCCATGGCGATGCCCACCGCGTGCAGCACCTGCGTGCCCACCGGCGAGGAGAGGCTAACGATGTTGTACGGCGCCCCGCCGTAATGGCCGGGCATCTGGCGACCGCCGGAGCTGACGTCGTCACCCTTCGCCAGGTGGGCGGTGATGATGTCCTCGGCCGTCATGCCGAAGGTCAGCGCCGAGGCGATGCTGCGGTAGTAGGGCGCCATCCAGTCCTGGTTGCGGCGCAGCGGCCAGGTGGTTGCCACCTGCGCCCCCTCGTGGCCCTGGCCGCTGATGATGAACGCGATCTTGCCGGCGCGCTGCATGAGCCACATCCGCTCGTCGACGGCGCGGGCCAGCAGCATCTGGCGGTACATGGCCAGCACGTCCTCGTCGGACAGGCCGAGCTCGTCGTGCCGGGGCCGGACTTCGGTCTGGGCCACTGCTTCGGTCACCCTCCTCTAGACGCGCATCATCAGACGTGGATCGCCGCGCCGTCCACCGCCAGGGCGGCCTCGGCCAGCACCTCGGTCAGCGTCGGGTGGGCATGGACGCTCATGGCGATCTCCTGCGCCGTGCCCTCGACCAGCCGCGCCAGCGTCGGCTCGGCCAGCAGGTCGCCGGCATGGGGGCCGATGATGTGGGCGCCCAGCAGCAGGCCGGTCTCGGCATCGGCCACCAGCTTGGCGAAGCCGTCCACCTCTCCGACGATGGTCGCCTTGCCCAGTGCGCGGAACGGGAAGCTGCCGACCTTGACCTCGCGGCCCGCCTGGCGCGCCTCCGCCTCGGTCATGCCCACGCTGCCGATCTGCGGCCGGCAGAAGGTGACGCGCGGCATGAGGCTCATCTCCACCGGCTCCGGGTCATGGCCGGCGATGGTCTCGGCCGCCACCACCGACTCGTGCGCGGCCACGTGAGCCAGCGCGAAGCCGGGGACGATGTCGCCGATGGCGTACAGGTGCTCGACGCCGGTGCGCATGTGGCCGTCGACCTTCACGTAGCCGCGCTCCAGCTGGATGCCCGGGATGTTCTCCAGGCCGATGCCATCGGTCAGCGGCCGGCGGCCGACCGCCACCAGGATGAGGTCGGTCTCGACATCAGTCCGCTTGTCGCCCTCGTTGGCCTTGATCGTGAAGCGCAGCCCGTCGTCGGTGCGCTGGATGGTGTCGGTGTCGATGGTCGAGGCGGTGTGCATGGTGATGCCGCGCTTGCGGAAGACGCGGTTCAGCTCTTTGCTGACGTCGGCGTCCTCCAGCGGCACCACCCGGTCCAGGAACTCGACCAGGATGACCTCGGTGCCGAAGTCGCGGTACAGGCTGGCCCACTCGACGCCGATGGCGCCTGCGCCCACGATGGTCACCCGCTTCGGCACGTCGCCGCGCGCCAGCGCCTCGTCCGAGGTGATGATCCGCTCGCCGTCGACGTCCAGGCCGGGCAGGCTGCGCGGCGCCGATCCGGTGGCCAGGATCAGGTCGGTGGCGCTGACGTCGAGCTCGCCCGACTCACCGCCCGACACGTGGACGCTGGTCGGGCCGGTGAGCGTGCCATGTCCGCGGATGACGGTCACGCCGTTCTTCTTCATCAGGAACTCGACGCCCTTGACGTGCTTGTCGACCACCTGGTCGCGGCGCGCGCCGAGGGCGGAGTAGTCCAGGCTGATGCCGCCGTGGCCGGCCAAACCGAACTCTGCGCCCTGCTCCACAACGCGATGCAGCAGGTCGGCCGTCTCGAGCAGCGCCTTGGACGGGATGCAGCCGCGGTTCAGGCAGGTGCCGCCGAGCTTGTCGCGCTCGATGAGGCCCACTTTCAGGCCGAGCTGCGCGGCGCGGATGGCGCCGACATAGCTCATGCCGCCGCCCAGGATCAGCAGGTCGAGCTGCTGGCTATCGGTCATGCGTCTCCTCGCGGTCGCTCCAGCGAGCGGCCCTCGTGCGCCGCGAAGGCCGCGCGCCACTCGTCGGGCACCGGCATCGGGCGAGCGTTGTCGTAGTCGTAGGCCACCAGCACGGAGGTGGAATGCGCCAGGTCGCGGTCGCCGGCGCGGAGCTGGTGCGACATCGAGATGCTGCTGTTGCCGATCCAGTCGATGCGCGAGCCGACGACCACGTCATCGGCCAGGAAGACGGGGGACTGGTAGTCGATCTTCAGCATGCCCAGGATGAGCGGCATCTTGCCCACCGGGTCGACGCCCACCACGTCGCGCAGGTAGTGGACGCGAGCCTGCTCCACGTAGCTGGCGATGACGGCGTTGTTCACGTGCCCGAAGGAGTCGATGTCACGAAACCGCACCTCGATGCGCGTGCGGTGGCGGAAGTCGTCACTCACGGAGCGACGATTCTACAGTGCCTCGCCCGCGCGGTTGATCAGGGCGGCCAGCAGCGTCGTCCGCGGCACCACGCTGTCCAGGTCCAGCCATTCGTCCGCGGAGTGGTCGTCGCCGCCGATGGGTCCCAGCCCGTCCAGCGTCGGCGTCCCGGCGGCAGCGGTGGTGTTGCCGTCGCTCGCCCCGCCCGTCGTGGTGTCATGCAGCTCGAAGCCCAGCTCGCCGGCGATCGCGATCGCCAGGTCCGCCAGCCGGGCGGTGGCGGGGCCCTTCTCCATGGGCGGATGTGAGGCCGTGGTCCGCAGCTCGCAGCTCACGCCCTCGACGGATGGGCTCGCGGCCACGCGCTCCACCTCCGCGCGCGCTTCGCCGAAGGTGTGCTGGGTGAGCGCGCGCAGGTCGACCTGCAGGCTGCACCGCTCGGCCACCACGTTTGGTCGCGTGCCGCCGGCGATGACACCGGCATTCAGCGTCACGCCCGGCCAGCGGCCGTTCAGGCCGTGGAGCGTCGTTACCGCGCTCGCCGCCGCCAGGATGGCCGAGCGGCCCTTCTCCGGCTCCACGCCGGCGTGCGCCGCCCTCCCACGGAAGGTCAGCTCCAGGTCGGCGATGCCCTTGCGCGCGCTGACGATGTCCCCGTTGGCGCGGGCGCATTCGAGGACCAGGGCCACGTCATGCTCCGGCGCCAGCCTGCGGATGTGCTCGCCGCTGAAGATGGAGCCGATCTCCTCGTCCGGGTTGGCGACGAACGTGACGTTCGGGCGCGCGCCGGTCGCCTGCAGCGCGGCGATGGCATGCAGCCCGGCGAGCAGGCCGCCCTTCATGTCGCTGGTACCGGGGCCCAGAACGCGTCCCTCGCGGACGCGGTACGGCCGCTCGGCTGCGGTCCCCTCGCCGAAGACGGTGTCCATGTGGCCGATGAGCAGCACCGTCGGCCCCTCCCCGGGGAGGCGGCCGATCACAAGGTCACCCAGTTGCGCCTCACCGGGCGCTGGCTCATGGGGAACTCGCTCGACGACCGCGCCGAGCTCCTCGAGCGAGGCGGCCACCGTATCGGCCACCCGGTTCACACCCGTTGGCGTGTACGACCCGCAGTCGATGTTGACCAGCGTTTCCAGCTCGTCGAGGTAGCGTGGCAGGCGGGTACGGACGGCCTCGCTGAGGCGCTCCGGGGACGGCATGGCGCGTGAGTATACTGCCGGCCATGCCGCACGCCGCCGCCTCGGCCGGGGTCGAGCTGCTCGAGCTGCGCGTGCTGGACGGGCCGAACCGCTTCTTCAACCGGCCGGCCGTGAAGCTCGAGTTCGGCGCGCCGGCACCGGGTGCCGCAGCGGCTGCCGCCCACGAGGCAGGCGAGGTGGTGCGCGGCCTGCACCAGGGCCTGGATCTGCCACCACCCCGGCTCACCACCCGCGAGTCGGTGGACCGCCTGCGGACGGCGATTGCCTATCCCTGGCGGCGGCGGGCCATCGCCCAATCCATCGGCGCGGCGGCGGCGCGCATCGTGCTCGGCACCAGCACCCGCCGCCGGGAGCTGCGTGCGCTGCGCGCGGTCGCCCTCGGCCCGCGGGTCCACATGCCGCTGCCGCGCGTCCCGATCGTGGCCATCACCGGCACCAACGGAAAGTCGACCACCACGCGCCTGATCACGCACATCGCCACCCACGCCGGCCTGCGGGTCGGGATGACGAACTCGGACGGCATCTACGTCCGCGGGCAGCTGGTGGAGGCGGGCGACTGGACCGGATTCGGCGGCGCGGCACGGGTGCTGGCCGAGCCGGGCCTGCAGCTGGCCGTGCTGGAGACGGCGCGCGGCGGCATCCTGCTGCGCGGGATCGGCTACGCGGCGAATGACGTGTCCGTGGTGACCAACGTGTCGGCCGACCACCTGGGGCTGCAGGGGATCGACACGCTCGACGAGCTGGCGGAGGTCAAGGGCGCGGTGGTGCGAATCACCCGTCGGACCGGGTGGGCGGTGCTCAACGCGGACGACCCGCGCGTGTGGGAGATGCGACGCTCCACGCGCGCCGGCTGGTATCCGTTCAGCCTCGATCCGGGCAGCCCGGCGATCGAGGCCGCACTGGCGCGCGGCGGCCGCGCAGCGGTGGTCCGCCAGGGCGTCTTGACGTTGCTGGCAGCCGGCCGCCGGGCACGCCCGCTGCTGCCAGTGGCTGAGGTGCCAGTCACCTTCGGCGGCATCTCGCGCTACAACCTGGCCAACGCGCTGGCCGCCGCCGCGGCGGCGGACGCGATCGGCATCGGCAGCCGGCGGATCGCCGCCGGCCTGCGGAGCTTCACCCTCGACGCGGAAACGAATCCGGGCCGGCTCAACCTCTACGGCCGCCGCGGCCTGCTGGTGCTCATCGACTTCGCGCACAACGAAGCCGGGCTCAGCGGCCTGCTGGAGGTGGCGCGCCGGCTGGCCGGCAGGCACCGGGTGCGGGTGGCCATCGGCACCGCCGGCGACCGGACGGACGAGATCCTGCGCAACCTCGGCCGCCTGGCCGGCGAGGTGGCCGATGACGTGGTGATCTGCGAGAAGCACCACTACCTCCGCGGACGGGAGGTGGAGGCGATGAACGCCATCCTGCGCGCCGGCGTGGCCGATGCGGGCTACGGCCGCGAGGTCGAGGCCTATCCCACCGAGCTGGAGGCGCTGCGCGCGCTGCTGAGCCGGGCACAGCCGGGCGACGTGGCCGCGGTCATGACCCACGTCGAGCGCGGTGAGATCGGGGAGTGGCTGGCGTCGCAGGGCTTCGCGCCGGTGGGGCCGGACCAGCTGCGCGAGCTGCTGGCAGGGAGCGACGGGGCCTAGGCCTCGACCTCCAGCTCGCCCTCCTCGGTGAGCATGGTGACCGCCGACATCGTGGTGGCCGCGCCGCCGTGCTGCCGGCGCTGCAGCTCCTTCCACACGTCGTTGGGGTGGTCGACGCAGACCACGATGGCGTCGCCGTCGGCGCCCATGTCCAGCGCACGGCGCGTCGCATCCAATTCGTCCAGCACCGTCTCCACCGTCTCGGCGCGCGCGCCGCGCGACTGCGCCTGGCGGACGCCCTGCTCGATCAGCTCGGCGGTGCCGCCCCGCGGCCGCCCGCGGTTGTTGGCGTCCTCGCGAATGATCAGCGTGTCGAAGTACGCGGCGGCGGTGCGCCCCAACTCCACGATGTCCTCATCGCGCCGGTCACCGGCGGTGGCCACCACCCCGATTCTGCGGCCCGTGACCAGCGGCCGCCGCCCTCCGGCCGATGGCTCCGCCAGCTGCTCGACGAACTCGCCCAGCGCCCGCAGCGCCGGCGGGTTGTGGGCGTAGTCGACGATCACCCGGTAGCCGTCCAGCTCGAACATGTTCAGCCGGCCCGGCGCCATGAAGTAGCTGGTGGTGAAGGTGCGCAGCCCCTGCCGGATGTCGTGCAGGTGCGCACCGGCGGCCCAGGCGGCGGCGGTGGCGGCCAGCGCGTTCTGGACGTTCATCCGCGCACGTCCCTCGAACGTCGCCGGCAGGAGGTGGGTCCACACCAGCGGCATCGACTTGCGGCCATGGCGCAGCACGATCATCTCGCCGTTGCGCCCCGGCTCCAGGGTCACCGCCCGGCGGCCGCGCGAGGCCTGGCGCTTGATCATGTCGTTCTCCGGATCGGTGCTGAAGTAGATGACCGAGCCGGAGCAGTGGCGCCCCATGGCGGCCACCAGCGGGTCGTCGGCGTTGAGTACCGCGGTGCCGTCACGCGGCACTGCCTCGACCACCACCTGCTTGACCGCGGCCAGCTGGCGGATGGAGGTGATGCCGCCCAGGCCAAGGTGATCGCCGGTCACGTTGAGCACCACCGCCACGTCGTTGCGCTGGTAGCCCAGGCCCTCGCGCAGGATCCCGCCTCGGGCGACCTCGAACACGGCGAAGTCGACGGTCGGGTTCTGCAGCACGGTGGAGGCGGATCGTGGGCCCGACATGTCGCCCTTCCGCACCAGCCGGCCGTCGACGAAGATGCCATCGGTGGAGGTCATCCCCACCTTGCGACCCATGCCCTTCATGACGTGGGCGATCATCCGGGCCGTCGTGGTCTTGCCGTTCGAGCCAGTCACTGCCACGATCGGGATGCGCGACGGCGAGCCCGGCGGGAAGAGGCCGTCGATCACCGGCTTGGCCACGTACTGCGGCTCGCCCTCGGTCGGGTGGGTATGCATCCGGAAGCCGGGCGCGGCGTTGACCTCCACGATGCCGCCGCCGGTCTCGCGCACCGGGACGCTGATGTCGGGGCAGATGAAGTCGATGCCGGCGATGTCCAGGCCCACCACCCGCGCCGCCAGCTCGGCGATCTCGACGTTGTCGGGGTGGGCCTCCTCGGTGCGGTCGATGCTGATGCCGCCAGTGCTCATGTTGCCGGTGCGCTTCAGGAAGACGCGTACGCCGCGCGGTGGCACGTCGGTCAGCTCGAAGCCCTGCTCGCGGGCATAGGTGATCGACTCGTCGTCGACCTTGATGCGGGTCAGAACCTTCTCATGGCCGATACCGCGGCGCGGGTCGTTGTTGGTCTCCTCCACAAGCTCGGCCACCGAGTGCTGGCCATCGCCGATGACGTGGGCCGGCACCCGCTGGGCCACCGCCCGCAGGACGCCGCCGATCACCAGGCAGCGGTAGTCGTTGCCCGTGAGGTAGGACTCGACCACGACCCCACCGTGGCGCGACTCTGCGCGCGCGGCGGCGTAGCCGGCCTGCACGGCGTCGTCATCGCCCAGGTTGAGCATCACGCCCCGCCCGTGGTTGCCGTCCAGCGGCTTGATGGCCACTGGGTAGCCAATGGTCGCGGCGGCGGCCGACGCTTCCTCGACGTTGCGCACCACCTCGGAGCGCGGCACCGGCACACCGGTGGCGGCCAGCAGCTTGTTGGTCAGCTTCTTGTCCGAGGCGATGTCCACGCCCAGCGAGCTGGTGGCGCTGGTCATGGTGGCGCGGATGCGCTTCTGGTGGACGCCATGGCCCAGCTGCACCAGCGACTGCTCGTTGAGGCGGATGTACGGGATGTCGCGCAACGCGGCCTCGTCCAGGATGGCCTGGGTCGACGGGCCGAAGGCGGCCCGCTCGGCCAGCAGCACCAGCTTCTCGAACTCGGTCCTGAAGTCGAACTCGGGGTCCTGGGTGACCAGGTGGTTGACCACACGGATTGAAAGGCGCCCGGCGGCGACGCCCACGCTTTCCTCGCCAAACGAGTAGACGACGTGGTAGCGGCCCGGCTCGCCGGTGCTGCGCGTCTTGCCACGACCGACCTCGGTGCCGGCCTCGCGCTGCAGCTGCAGCGCCACGTGCTCGGCCACATGGCCCAGCCAGGTGCCCTCGCGCAGACGCTTCTCGAAGCCACCCGGCCGGCCGGTGCCGCAGGAGTGGTGCGCGACCTCGGGGACCAGGTCCAGCAGCCCGTCGACGAAGCCGGGGATCGTGTTCGACGGGAACTCCTCGAGGACGCCCAGGTCGACGATCAGCTTGATTGCCGGCTCGTAGCTCCAGTAGTTCGGCCCGCGGAAGACCCGCGTCTCGACGATCTTCAGCTCACCGGCAGGCTTGAGCTTGCGGCGCTTCGGAGCCGATGCCTGCTGCTTGGCGACGGCCCGGGGCGAGACCGCCGGCTTGGCCTTGATGCTCACTCGCTGGCCTCCTCGTCGATGCGCCTGGCGCGCAGCGCGCGGCGCCGCGCGCGCTCGGGGGCCGTGTCATCGGCACCTTCGGCAGCGATGCGGCGGATGAGCTTGCGCGTAACCTTGGAGGCCGATGCCAGCCGCGCCAGCTCGCGGTCGGTGGCCGACACCGGGCGTAGCGGCGCCAGCAGGCGGCGCTTGCGCAGGTCGAACCGATAGCCCGACGGCAGCGAATGGAGCGTCACCCCACTGACCATCATCGGCCGATGGCGCTTCACTTCGTAGGCGTCGGTCTGCAGCTTCGCCGGGTCAAGGATGGTGACCGATCCCTTGCCGATGACCTCCATCACCCCCGCCGGGCTGACCAGCGCGGCAGTGTCCTCGTCGATGCCCATGCCCAGCAGCGCCGGCGACTGGGCGACCAGCGCCAGCAGCCGGCCGATTCGGTTCCGCTGCTCGAAATGCTGGTCGATGACCACACCCGGCAGCAGCCCCAGGCCGGCGCTCATCTGGGTCATCCGCTGCTTCGGCGTGGCGCCGCTGGTGCCGAAGGCGACCATGTGGGTGCTGATGGCCGATGCGCCGGCACTGGTGCCGGCCACGATGCTGCCGTGGCGGTGTCGGTCGATGATCGCCCGGCCCAGCGCCGTGCCGCCGATGACCGAGGAAAGGCGCAGCTGGTTGCCGCCGGTCATGAAGATGCCGGTGGCGTCGCTCACCGCCTCGACGGCCTCCGGCCGGGTGGCGTCCTCGCGGGTCAGCGGCCGCAGCCCGCGGACATCGGGAATGCCCAGGCTGCGGAACAGCGAGCTGTAGAGCTCGGTCGCCTCGTCGCCCAGGGATGAGGCGGTGGAGATGACCGCCACGCGGGCGTCCTCGCCGCCGGCCAGCGACACGAAGCGGGACAGGATCTGCCGCTGGCGGAGCTTGTCCTCGGCGCCGCCGATGATCAGCAGGTGCCCGGCCCGTGGGCCACCGGAGCGGGAGCTGGCGAGCATGGTCGCCGCAGCATACCGGCTCGGCGCAGGGCAGCGGCGTCTCGCCGGCTCGTCGTATCCTCGCCGGATGGCCGTCGAACGCGAGCTGCGCACCGAGGAGCGCGACTTCTACGCCGTGCTGGGCGCCGAGCCGTCGGCCAGCGCCGCCGAGCTGCGCGCCGCCTTCCGCGAGGCGGTGCTGCGCCACCATCCCGACCGCGCCGCGGCCAGCGGACTGGCCACGCGCCGCACAGCCATGCTGAACCGGGCGTGGCGCGAGCTGCGCGATCCGCTGCGCCGGCTGCACTACGACCGCGCATTGGAACGCGGCAGAGCCGAGACGATCGACTGGCCACTGGAGGCCGATGAGGCACCGGCCGCAACCACGCGCCGCCGGCGGCAGCGGGTCGAGGACCGGCCCAGCCGCTGGCACCAGCCGCAGTGGCGCAACGTCGCCGGCTTCCGCGTGCCGGCCGAGGTGTTCATGGCCGGACCGACAGCGCAGAACGCCTGGATCGTGGCCAACCACATCAGCGGCGAGGACTGGCAGGCGCACCGTCAGCTGTACTGGCTGCGCTACGCGGCGACGTATTACCGCGATCGCGGCAGGATCGACGACTGGATCGGCGCCACCGAGCGGCTTGTGGAGTTGGACGAGTCGTTCGACACGCTGGTGCGCGTCGACCTGCGGGCGGCGTACGTGGCCACCGGCCACTTCCTGCGGGGCGTCGGCTTCCTGATGCAGGTGGCCGAGCGCTGGCCGCGCGGCACCACCCAGCGGACCTGGGTGGAGCGCGAGCTCCGCGTCCTGCTGGGCGAGTTCCGCGACCGTCGTGTGCGGCGCGGCACAGTGGACGACCGCGCCGAGGCCGCTGAGCTGCTGCTCAACTACCTCGAGGCGATGGATCTGCCGCCCAGCTTTCAGGACGTGCGCGCGGCCGTCGCCGCGCTGCGGCGCGCCGGTCACGTTGGCCGCGCGGCGGAGCTGGTGGAGCGCGTCGCCGAGCAGCCGATCACCGAGCCGGCGCGCTGGTTCAGCCTGGTCCAGCTGCTGACCGAGGCAGGCCAGCTGGATCGGGCCTCCGGCCTGCTGGCCTCTCTGGCACGTGGCGATCATCCGGAGGCGCTCGACCGCAGGGCCATTGGCGGCGACCCGGTGCGACGCATCGGGGCCGCGCGCCGCCGCCTGAACCGCGCGCGTGAACGCGCGAAATCGGCTGCCAGCCGGGAGCGGTCGAGCCGAGCACGAAGCGCCGTGCGCTAGGCTTCGCAGCCTGTGACTCTGCGAGGACTGCTGCGCGTCACGGTCGGCGCCGTGCTGGGTGGTGCCACAGCCCTCATGGCGGTGTGGCTGGACGCCGATGACCAGGGCGTGGCGTTCACCGTGCTGGTCGTGCTGGCCATCTCGTTCGTGGGCCTCAGCATGGGATCCAACCCGGCGATCGCCGCCTATCTCGTGGCTGCCGCCGTGCTGATCGGGTCCAGCGTTCTGCAGGCCGACAGCCTGATCACCAACTCCGACCTCATCCGGCTGGCGGCGTTTGCGCTGGGCACGCCGGTGGTCATCGCCCTGGCGATACGGGCTGAGCGCCGGCAGGTGGCGGCGGAAAGAGCGCAGGAAACCAGCCAGGCCGCCGAGGTCCTGGCCAACGCGCGCCGCCGCGAGGCCGACGCGGCACGCCGCGACCTGGACGCCGCCCTGGCCGACGCGAGTCGCGAGCGGACGCGCCTCGAGGAGGTGGCGGAGGCGATCCCGGAGGCGCTCATCGTCTACGACGGCGATGCT
Organism: Candidatus Limnocylindria bacterium; assembly: GCA_036556695.1. Taxonomy (GTDB): domain Bacteria; phylum Chloroflexota; class Limnocylindria; order QHBO01; family QHBO01; genus DASSCW01. The sequence goes on along the minus strand of DATBIY010000114.1, from coordinate 8,266 downwards.
CGCGGCACGTACGGCAACCGCGCGGCCCTGCGGGTGTTCGGCCGCTCGTTCTTCGAGTCATCAGTCGAAACCTGGGCGCGCGCGGCGGACCCGCGCGACGAGCGTGCTCGCTCGCTGCCGCGCGAGGAGTGGCCGCAGCTGCGTGGCGCGCGGGAGGCGTTCCGCAGCCGCATGCTGGTCCGGCTGCCGATGTCCGGCCGCGACTTGCTGGTGGACGTGGAGGGCACCCCCATCCCGGGCGGCGGCTGCGTCCTGCTGCTGCGTGACGTGGGCAAGGAGGTCGACGCGCGGCGGCGCCTCTCGCGCTTCGCCAGTTTCGTGGCCCATGAGCTGCGCAACCCACTGGCCGTGGCCAAGGCGCGTATGGAGCTGGCCAACCGCCAGGCGGGGGCGCAGGACAGCACCCACGGCCTGCGCGCGCTGGAGTCGGTCGACGCGGCCATCGGCATCCTCGAGCGGCTGGAGCTGTTCTCGCGCGCCGAGTCGGGCAACCTGGAGGCGGACAGCGAGCGCTTCGACGTGCGCTCGGCCGTGGACTCGGCCATCGAGCGCCTGCGGGCGCGAGGCAGCGAGCGCGACGTGCGGGTCACCGCCAATGGCCCCAACGAAGTGGTCGGTGACCGTGCGCTGACGGAGCAAGCGATCACCAACTTGCTCACCAATGCGGATCGCTACTCCACGCCAGACGCGCCGATCGAGGTCGACGTCGATACCCGCGACGTGCCCAGCGTCCGCGTGCGCGACGCCGGCCCTGGCTTTCCCGACGAGCTCACCGAGGACCTGTTCCGCGAGCGCGTGACCTCGGGTCGCGGGCTCGGCCTGGGCCTCTACATCGTGAACGCGGCCATGCGCGCCCAGGGCGGCAGCGTGCAGCTGGAGGAGCGTCGGCCGCGGGCCTCGCTGGTGCTGCGCTGGCCGCGTGCAGCCGACCGACGCTCGGAGTGAGCACCCGCGACCCGCGGTCGCTGCTGCGGCTGCCCGAAGACATCGAGCCCTATCCGGCGGAGCCGTCCGACGAGGCGCTGGCCGCGTCGCTCGGCATCCCGCTCGAGGACCTTGTCCGCTTCGACATGAACACCCTGGGCGGCGGGCCGCTGCCGGCGGTCAGCGCCGCGCTGGCTGCGTTCGATGCCGGCCGCCTCGTCGAGTACGGCGACCAGGCATATCGGGCGCTGCGGGCGGCGATTCACCGGGTGAGCCACGCCCCGGAGCACCGCATCATCCCCGGAGCCGGCGCCGATGAGCTCATCCGCCTGGTGACGACCATGGTGGTCGGGGACGGCGACGCGGTGGTCGTGCCGACCCCCACCTTCGCCATGTTCGCGGTCGAGGCCCGGCTGGCCGGCGCACGGGTGGTCGAGGTGCCCCGTGCCGATCCGGCGGTCCGCCAGCCGGTGACCGTCATCCGCGACGCGGCGGAGCGCAGCGCAAGCCGGCTGGTTTGGCTGTGCTCGCCGAACAACCCGACCGGCGACGCCTACACCCTGGACGAGATGTCTCGACTGGCCGATGGGCTCGACGCAATCGTCGTGGTCGACGCGGTGTACCAGGAGTTCGCCGAGGCCGATGCAGGCCTGGATCCGGAGGCGCTCAGCCCGCAGCCGCTCCAGGAGCGCCTGCCGAACCTGCTCATCCTGCGGTCGCTGGCCAAGGCATACGGCCTCGCCGGCGCCAGGATCGGCTACCTGCTCGTGCCCGATGCGCTGGCCGCCCGCTTCGAGGCAGCGCGGCTGCCGCTGGCCATCAGCGGCGCCAGCGAGGCGGTGGCCATCGCCGCGCTGTCCGATCCCGGCGCGGCGCGGTCACGCCGGTCGGAGATCGTCGCGCAGCGGCGGCGGCTGGCCGGCGCGCTCGAGGGGTTGGGCTGGCAGGTGCTGCCATCGACGACCAACTTCCTGCTGGTGCGCCCACCGGATGCTGCAGCGGTGGCAGCCGACCTGCTGCGGGGAGGCCTGGCGGTGCGCGAGTACCCGTCCGGTTTGCTGCGCGGCTGGCTGCGGATCACGGCTCGCGCCGCGCACGAGAATGATCGGCTGCTCGAGGCGCTCGGCGCGTAGGGCTCAGGGGTTGGCGACAATCTCCAGGGGCGCCAGGCCCGCGGCCTCCAGCTCGCCCTGCACCCGGCTGGCGTCGCCGACCACCAGCATCAGGTACTCGTCCGGGTGCAGCAGGTCGCGCGCCGCCGAGAGGACGTCATCGGCTCCGACCGCCTCCAGGTTGGCCCGATAGCTCTGCCAGTAGTCGTCTGGCAGTCCGTACACCGCCACCGGCTCGATGGCCATCGCCACGCCGCCGGTCGTCTCGAAGCGCAGCGGGAAGACGCCCACCAGGAAGTCGCGCACCTCGTGCAGCTCGGAATCCTCGGGAGCTGCGTCGCGGATGGTGGTCAGCAGCCCGACCATCTCGCGCAGCGCATCGGCCGTGACTTCGGTCTGCACCGCGGCTGCCGCGCTGAACGGCCCGACGGCGCGTCGTGGATCGAAGCCGGCGCGCGCGCCGTAGGTGTAGCCCAGCTCCTCGCGGAGTCGCAGGTTCAGGCGCGATCCGAACACCCCGCCCAGCAGCGCCCCGAGGACCATCGCCGGGAAGTAGCGCTCCGAGCGGCGGTCGATGCCCAGGTGGCCGACCCGCAGCTCGCTTTGCACCGATCCCGGGCGATCCACCAGCACGACGCGCCGCCCGCCGCCGGCAGCGGGCTCGAAGTCGCGGTGGCCGGGACCGCTGCCGCTCCACGCGCCGAGGTTGGCCTCGGCCGCGGCCATGACCGCGTCCGGCTCGACCGGGCCGGCCACGATGAGATGCGCGCTGGCCGGCCGCCAGTGGACGTCGTGGTGCGCGCGGACGTCGTCGAGTGTGAGCGCCTCCACCGTCTCCGGGGTGCCGGCGGACAGGCGGCGGTACGGGGTTGCGGCGTCGAAGACATGGCCCAGGAACATCTCATCCGCCAGACGCCCGGGGTCGGAGCGCGCCTGGAGGATGTCCGCCAGTCGCTCGGCGCGCAGCCGCTCGAACTCGCTCGGGTCGAAGCGCGGCTCCTGGACCATCTCGGCCAGCAGCGCCAGCCCGGCTTCCATGTACTGCGGCAGCGACTGGAATGCGGCGCGCGCCGAGTCCCAGCTGGACTCGCTGCTGACCTCGATGCCGAGCAGCTCGGTCGCCTCTGCGAAGGCGGAGGCGTCCAGGCGCCGCGTTCCGGTGACCAGCAGCTGGGCGGTCAGCGCCGCCACGCCGGCGTGCGGCTCGTCCTCGGCAGAGGCGCCGGCGTCGACCAGCAGGTGCACGTTGACCATCGCCGCGCTGGGAACGGGCACGGTCCAGACGGTGAGCCCGTTGGCCATGCGGCCGCGGCTGAAATCGGGGAAGTGGTACGGCCGCGGCGCGCCGGCCGGTGGGCGCAGCGGGTTGACGACGGCCGTCATCAGGCTGCCTCCTCGCTGGACGGCTGCTCGGCTGGCACGTAAGTCAGCACCAACCGGTTGTCGGCGACGAGCGAGGCCTGCATCGCCTCCTGGACGCGCCGCGCGTCGACCGCCCAGTAGCGGCTGACCTCGGTGTTGATGCGTTCCGGCTGGTCGAACAGGCAGGTGTACATGGAGAGCCGATCGGCTCGTTCGGCAATGCGCTCCAGGCTCGACTCGACGGCCGCGGCGTGCAGGTTGCGCACGCGCTGCAGCTCCGCGTCGCTGGGTCCCTCGTCGGCAAGCTTCTGGATCTCGCTGAGCAGACCCGCCTCCAGCTGCTCATGGCTGACGCCCGGCCGCGCGGTGGCCCACAGCGTGAACATCGAGGCGCCGCCCACGATCGGGAAGGGGAAGACGGTCACGTCCTGTGCCAGCTGCCGCTCACGCACCAGGCTGTGGTACAGGCGTGATGCCCGCCCGGTGCCCAGCACGTCGGAGGCGACGGTCAGGTCCTCGAAGGCATCGGTGCCGAACACCGGGATGCGGTAGGCGAGGTACACCCGCGGCAGCGGCACGCGATCGGCGACCACCTCGCGCAGCTCGCGGCCGATCCGCGGCGCGATGCTCATGTCGGGCTGCGGCGGCAGGTTCTCGTTTGGCGGGATGCCGCCGAAATGGCGCTCGATCATGCGCAGCGCCGCGTCGGGCTCGAAGTCGCCGGCGACGGTCAGCGAGGCATTGTTCGGCGCGTAGTACGTGGCGAAGAATTCGCGGACGTCCTCCAGGCTGGCGGCGTTCAGGTCCTCCATCGAGCCGATGGTCGGATGGTGGTAGGTGTGCCCCTCCGGGAAGAGGAGCGCCTGGATGCGCTCGTCCCAGGTGCCGTACGGCTGGTTGTCGACACTCCATCGGCGCTCGTTCTTCACGACCTCGCGCTGGTTGTCGAGCTTCTCCTGGGTCATGGCCGGCAGCAGGCTGGCCAGCCGATCCGACTCCAGCCAGAGGCACAGCTCCAGCTCGTGGCTGGGCACCGTCTCGAAGTAGTTGGTTCGGTCAAGCCAGGTCGAGGCGTTGAGCGTGCCGCCGGCCTGCTGGATGAGGGCGAAGTGCTCGGCCTTGGAGACGTGCTCCGAGCCCTGGAACATCATGTGCTCGAAGAGGTGCGCGAAGCCAGTGCGTCCCGGCTTTTCGTGCTTGCTGCCGACGTCGTACCACAGGTTCACGGCCACGATCGGCGCGCTGTGGTCGGGGGAGAGGACGATGCGCAGCCCGTTGTCCAGCCGATGCCGCTGGATGGGGACGTCAGGCACGGAAGCTCCTCAGCATTCGATCCTTGGACGGCCGTGGAAGGCTACCACGGACTACCGCGCGCGACGGCAACGCGTTCAGGTGACGCGTCGCGCTGACGTGTTCAGCGGCTGGCACGCCGCGTGCGATTAAGCGACGGCGCATGAGCCAACGCGACTCCGGGGGACTGCGCATCGCGCAGGTCGCCCCGCCCATGGAAAGCGTGCCGCCCCAGGCGTACGGCGGCACCGAGCGCGTGGTGGCCTGGCTGACCGAAGAGCTGGTGCGCCAGGGCCACGAGGTGACGGTCTATGGCACGGGTGACTCGGAGACGAGCGCCCACCTCGTCCCGGTCGTGCCGGCAGCGCTCCGCGGACGCGACGACGTCCAGGACGTGCTGCCCTACCTGGTCATGCTGCTCGAGCAGGTGGCAGCCGATGCCAACCGGTACGACATCATCCATTTCCATACCGATCACATCCAGTACCCGCTGCTGAGCCGCATCAAGCCGCCGGGCGTCACCACCATGCACGGCCGGATGGACCTGCCCGACCTGCCGCCGCTGTTCGAGCAGTTCCCGGACGTGCCGCTGGTGTCGATCTCGATGGCACAGCGCGAGCCGCTGCCCTGGCTGAACTGGGTGGCCAACATTCCGCATGGCATGCCGGCTCCCGACGTTTCGAAAGCGGCGCAGCCGGGCAGCTACCTTGCCTTCCTGGGCCGCACATCGCCGGAGAAGGGGCTGGAGGAGGCAATCCAGATCGCGCGGCACGCCGGCATGCCGCTGCGCGTTGCGGCCAAGATCGACCCGGTCGACGAGGCGTACTACGACGAGCACCTGGCTCCGAAGCTGGCGGAGGGTGAGGTCGAGTTCATCGGCGAGATCGGCGAGGACGGCAAGCCCGACTTCCTGTGTGGCGCGGCCGCGCTCCTTTTCCCGATCCGCTGGCCGGAGCCGTTCGGCCTGGTGATGATCGAGGCGGCGGCCTGCGGCACGCCGGTCCTCGCCTTCCGCAGCGGATCGGTGCCGGAGGTAATCGAGGAGGGCGTCACCGGCATGATCGTGGATGACGTGGGGCAGGCGATCGAGGCCCTTCCTCGGGTGCTGCAGCTGCCGCGCGAGCGCGTCCGCGAGGCCACGCTGCGTCGGTTCAGCGCCGAGCGCATGGCCCAGGACTACGTCGCGCTCTACCGTCGCCTGATCGCCGAGCGCGGGCAACAGCCGGCACAGGCTGCAGCCGGGTCGGGCGTGGCAGACTTGAGGGGCGCAGGGACCGTGCCCTTTGACAGCTCAGCAAACGCCGCCGCCGGAGAACGAGGCGCCAACAAGCCCGCCTGACGACCGCTACGAGGTCCAGGCCGCCTCCGAGGTCATCGAGCTCCACGACCAGGTGCTCAAGGCTGGCGAGTCGTTCGCCATCTTCGACCGCCACGGCGACATCCGGCCCGAGCGGCACGGCGAGGAGGGCATCTACCACCGCGGCACGCGGCACTGCTCCGGGCTGCTGCTGCGCCTGGGTGGCCAGCGGCCGCTGCTGCTGGGTGCCACGTCGAAGTGGGACAACTCCCGCCTGTCGGTCGACATGTCGAACCCGGACCTGGGTCGCCGTCGGCGGCATCTGCCCCACGGCAGCCTGCACCTGGCGCGCACCAAGGTGCTGGCCGACGGCCTGTATCGGGAGCGCATCGTCGTCCGCAACTTCGCCCGCCAGCCGGTCAGCATCCGCCTCTCGCTGCGGTACCAGGCTGATTTCGCCGACGTGTTCGAGGTGCGGGGCATGCGCCGTCCGCGCCGCGGCAGCATGTTGCCGCCGCGGGTCAGCGACAACGGGGTGCTGCTGCGCTATCGGGGGCTGGACGAGGTGGTGCGGCGCACGCGCATCGACTTTTCGCGAAAGCCCACCACCCTGAGCGCCGGGGAGGCGCGCTTCAGCCTGGACATCCCGCCGGGTCGGGCAGCCACCCTGGAGATCTCGATCGCCTGCACCAGCGGACCGAGCTCGCGGCGCAGCACCGCGTCCTTCGAGAAGGCGCTGGAGGACGCCCGCCGCCAGCTCGCCGTGGTGATGCGCGGCGGCGCCGCGATCATCACCTCCAACGAGGTCTTCAACGACTGGCTGCATCGCAGCGTGGCCGACGTCGCCATGCTCACCTCCCGCACGCCGGACGGCTGGTATCCCTACGCCGGGATCCCGTGGTTCAGCACGCCCTTCGGGCGCGATGGCCTGATCAGCGGCCTTCAGGCCCTGTGGATGGCGCCGCATCTGGCGCGCGGGGTCCTGCGATTCCTGGCGGCGACCCAGGCCGACCGGGTCGTGCCGGAGCAGGACGCCGAGCCGGGCAAGATCCTGCACGAGAGCCGGCACGGCGAGATGGCCGCGCTCGGCGAGGTCCCGTTCGCGCGTTACTACGGCAGCCACGACGCCACGCCGCTTTTCGTCATCCTGGCGGCCGAGTACTGGCGCCGGACCGATGACCTGGCCACCGTCCGCGAACTGTGGCCGAACATCGAGCGCGCCCTGTCCTGGATCGAGCGCTATGCCGACACCGATGGCGACGGCTTCATCGAGTACGCCCGCCGCACCGATGCCGGGCTGCTGCAGCAGGGCTGGAAGGATTCGCACGACTCGATCTTTCACGCCACTGGCCAGCTGGCGGAGCCGCCGATTGCGCTGTGCGAGCTGCAGGGCTATGCGTATGCCGCCTGGCTCGGGGCGGCGGATTTGGCCCAGGCGCTCCGCCGCCGCAGCCTTGCCGGCACGCTGCGCGCCAAGGCGGCGGCTCTGCGCACCGCCTTCGACGCCGCATTCTGGGATGAGGAGCTGGGCACCTACGTGCTGGCCCTCGACGGCGCAAAGCACCCATGCCGTGTCCGGGCCTCGAACGCCGGCCACGCGCTGCTGACCGGCATCGCGCTGCCGCAGCGAGCGGACCGCGTGGCGGCGACCCTGATGAGCGACGCAAGCTATTCGGGATGGGGGATCAGGACCATCGCCGCCGGCGAGTCCCGCTACAACCCGATGTCGTATCACAACGGCTCCATCTGGCCGCATGACAACGGGCTCATCGGCCTTGGCCTGGCGCGCTATGGCCATGGAGCCGATGCCTCCCGCATCCTGACCGGGCTGTTCGACGCCAGCCGCCAGTTCGACCTGGCGCGCATGCCGGAGCTGTTTTGCGGGTTCCACCGGCGCGAGGGGGAGGGGCCGACGCGTTATCCGGTGGCCTGCGCTCCACAGGCCTGGGCGGCGGGAGCCATCTTCATGCTGCTGCAGGCCACGCTGGGCATGGAGATTGACGCGCCGGCGGGACGCGTCTGCTTCCGGGAGCCGTCGCTGCCAGCCTTCATCGACCAGATCGGCATCCGGAACCTGCGCGTGGGGCGCGGGGTGGTCGACCTGGCGATTGAGCGTGACGGCGAATCGGTTGCGGTGCGCGTGCTGCGCCGCCGCGGGCCGGTCGAGGTGGTGAGCGGCCAGGGATTCGAACCCTGAACCTAGTGATTAAGAGTCACTTGCTCTGCCGTTGAGCTAGCCGCCCGGCGGAATGATGCCGGATCGGCGCAGGCAGGGTCAAAC
>DATBIY010000113.1:0-3372 GCA_036556695.1 Candidatus Limnocylindria bacterium | reverse complement strand
CGTCGAATACCGCACGGGCGAGGGCGCCTGGCTCCGGGAAGTGGTTCCGCACCGTGGCCGGCGCCACGTCTGCAGCCCGCGCGATGGCCAGGTTCGACGCCGCAGCCATGCCGCGGTCGCGGTAGATCTCCATCGCCGCCCGCACGATGCGCGACCTCGTGTCCGCCTTCGGACCGGCCCTACGCCCGAGGTTGTATGCCCGTGGCACTCACTTCCTCGCAATATATTGCCGATTGGTGGCAGACAAATGATAGACTCGTGGCCCATTCAGCATCAGGGCAAGGCAATCATGGACGACTCGCTCCCTCTTCGAGATGCGCGCCTGGCAGTCGCGCTCGGAGCGGTAAGCGCCGGCGGCGCGCTCAGCCTGGCCACGTACTTGGCGGTTCAGGGCCCCTTCGGCACCCTGAACGACATCGGCACGGCCAGCGCCGGGGTACTGAGCGCCGCGCTGGCGTGGCGCTTGCGCCGGCGCATCCGCGAGCGTCTTCGGCTCGTAGCCGTGGCATGCGCCATGGTCGGCGGCGCGGTCGCCGTCCTCGGGTCCTCGCTCGTGATCTCGGGCACCACCGGCTTCTTCCTGGCGGGCCTCGTGTCGAGCATTGGGTACGCCGGCATCGGCACGTGGCTGGTGATGTTGAACCGGAGCCCGCTGGCGATGAGCGGCCCTCGCCGGCTCCGCCAGCTTGGCCTGCTCGCCGGCGGCCTCATGCTGCTCGGATTCCTGGCGCTGCCCGGCGTCGCAATACGCCTCGACGACATGGCAACCGCCCCGGGATGGGTCTGGATTGGCCAGCTTGGCTGGCTCGGCATCTTCGTGGCGTATCCCGCCTGGGCGCTGCGGACCGGCGTCAGAGCCCTGCGTGGTGAGGCTGCTCCCGCCCCTGCGCAGCTGGCTGGTGAGCGGCTGCCGTGAGAGGGCCAGTCCGATGGTCGAGTTGGGGGCCGCTGCTCGCTGTAGCACTGCTGGGCGGCCTTTCCGGCCTCTACGTCGCCATCACGCCGGCGGGTGGCCAGACGCCCCTCGTGGGCGGCACCTGGGCGGAGTTCGCGACGCGCGAGTCGGAGGTCGCCTCGGTCGTGTCGCGTCTGCTGGTCGTTCTGGGACTTCTCGGGCTGGGCTTCGGCGCGGCGGCAGCAGCGATCATCCTGATCCCGTATCGCGCCGGAGAGACATGGAGCTGGTATGCCCTCTGGCTGCTGCCGCTCACCTACGGCACCGTCGCTGCGCGCCAGCTCGTGGATAGCTATCCGATCGGCTTCTTCTACGCTGGCCTGACCGTTGTCGCCGGGCTGGGCCTGCTGCTCGCGAGGTGGCGGCTATAGGCGGCCAGTCGTTAGACCTGAATACTCGGTCGCGGCCGTCTCGGGCGTCGGCGGCGCGACGCGCATGGCGGCCGCCGGCCCGCGCGGCTTCTCGCCGGTGATGAACTGCTCGATCGCGCGCCGCGCGAGTGCAGCAGAGAGCAGGGTCAGCGCCGCCTCCGCAGCCTTCCAGGCGGTGCGCGACGCGCCGGGCGGTCCCTCGACCATGGCCTTGGCCAGCTCCTTGCGCGCCTTCTTGTCCTTGAGCGGCTCGTGGCGCCAGCGCTGCAGCTCCTCGATCAACGCGGCGCGGGCCTGCTGCGCCTTGGGGCCGACCTCGGCGGCCAGCGTGTCGACCCACGCCTGCATCGGCTTGGGAAGGGCGTCGTAGGCCTGCTCCCCGCTGCTCGGGCGCATGCGGCGACGCGCCAGGCGCAGCACTCGCTTCGGGCCGCCGACCACCAGGAACACCGTTCCGGCGCCAAGCGCGATGAACGGCAGCGGGTTCTCCCGGAACCGCGCCTTGAAGTCCAGGGCGTGGCGTACGCGCGCCTCGAGCTCGGTGGCGGTGCGGTCGTTCTCCGAACGCTGAGCGGCCAGCTCTACCCGCGTCTCAGCAAGCGTTTCGCCCACGCGATGTCCTCCTTGACCGATTCGATGGTCTGCTCCGGCTTTCCGATGCGGACGTGAGCGATCCCTCGGACGATGAACAGCCCGGCGATCGCAAGCTCGAGCATCAGCACGAACATCGCCGAATGCCAGCCGGCGACGAAGCCGAGGTAGATCGGCAATGCAAAGGCCGCCGCCAGCGCGATGAGCACGATCAGCACCACGACCACCAGGGCTCCCGGCATCCGCCCGAACACGCCGAAGGCGCCATACAGCGCCAGGATTGCCACGAAGGCGGCGACGATGATGATGGCCGATACCGTCGGCGGCAGCACGTCGAACAGGGCGACCACGCCGAGCACCAGCACCAGGTCCAGGCTGATCAGGGCCAGCAGCAGAATGGCGGCCGCCACGCCGAACATGACCGCGCCGGTGCGGGTCTCGGCCAGCATCTCGCCGATCTCCTGGCGGCCCTGGGTGACCTCCAGCCTGGCCAGCCGGATCACCCCGCTCACCAGCTGGCGAGCGAGGTCGAACATGCCGGGACGTGGCTGATCGGACTGGGTCATACAGGCTCCAGGGCGGCGGGGCAGGATTCTAGCAAGCGGCGGGCCGCCGCCCGCTGCGGCGGACCCTTAGGTATCCTGTCGCGCCAATGACCAAACGGCGGACCTCCGGGGTCCAGCGACGAAATCGGGCGTCCGAGGCTGCCATGAGCCGCCGCGTGTCGCAGCGCGCCGGCGGCCCGGCCATCGACATGCGGCTGGTGATCATCGGCGGAATCCTGGTGCTTGGAGCCGTGGCGCTGGCGATCGTGCTGCTGTTCGGCGGTGGCGAGGGAACGCGGGTCGGCACGCGCATGGCGGACGAGGGCGGCCAGCACGTGCCGCAGGGCACCATCCCCACCTACCGGTCCCGACCGGCGACCTCCGGACCGCACTGGAACACCGGCGACGGGGTGGCTCCCGTGTTCTGGGGCGTCTACACCACCCCAGTCCCCGAACCGGCAGCGATCCACAACCTGGAGCACGGCGGTATCGTGATCTGGTACCAGGACACCGCCACCCAGGACGACATTCAGCAGCTCACCCAGTTCACCGAGCAGGCGCAGGCCAGCAGCAACTTCAAGGTGGTCCTCTCGCCATGGGGCGGCGAGGACTTCGGCCACCCGATCGCGGTCACGGCCTGGCACTGGCTGCTCTACCAGGACGCGGCGGACATCGATCAGATCCGCGCCTTCCAGCAGGACCACCCGGTGAGCGACGCGCCAGAGCCCGGTGGAGGGCCCGCCCAGGGAGCCCGCTGAGCAGGATCGGGGTTTGACCCTGCCTGCGCCGATCCGGCATCATTCCGCCGGGCGGCTAGCTCAACGGCAGAGCAAGTGACTCTTAATCACTAGGTTCAGGGTTCGAATCCCTGGCCGCTCACCACCTCGACCGGCCCGCGGCGGCGCAGCAC
>DATBIY010000112.1:0-6852 GCA_036556695.1 Candidatus Limnocylindria bacterium | reverse complement strand
CACGCCGACGGCCAGCGTGTTCACGATTCCCAGCCCGCCGATCAGCACCGCCAGCAGGGCCAGCACGTCGAACAGGCCAATGAGCCGATCCAGCGACCGCGCCAGCTCGCTGGCCAGCTGCGGGGCGGTCAGCGCCTCGGCCGAGAGGCTGCTGGCCACGCGCTGCACCTCGCTGGTGAACGTCTCCGGCGGCAGGTCGCCATCGGGCTGCAGCGCCCAGAGGCTTGCCTGGGTCACCCCGAAGCGGTCCTGGGCATCGGCCAGGGACATCAGGATCGCGCCGTCCGCGGTCCGTGTGGGCAGCGAGTACGCCACGATGCCGGCCACGGTGAACGGCTGCGGCTCCTCACCCGGCCGCGCCAGCTGGATGGTGTCGCCCACCGCGAGGCCATCGCGGGCGGCCGTGGCGTCCGGCAGCAGCACCGCACCACCGGTGCGCAGTGCCTGGAAGGCCTGCCGCCTGTTGCCCTCCTGGAAGAGAAGCGAACCGGAGTCCTGGAAGGCAGTCGCGTCGATCGCGGCGACCGATGCCTCCTGCTGCCGCTCGCCCGTCACCGCGACCACCGGGAACTCGGCGATGGGCGTGGCGCTCTCCAGGCCGGGGATCTGGGTGAAGGCCGGCCGGATGTTCTCGATCTCATCGGCCACGCCCAGCCGGATGGCGTGACCGCCCGGCAGGATAGAGTCGACCCAGCGCTCCGCGGTGGCCCGCGCCGAGCCAGACACTATGCCCAGCGCGACGACCGACGCCAGGCCGATGGCCAATGCCCCAACCGTCAGGCCGGTGCGCACCGGATCCCGGCCCAGGTTCGCACGGCCGAGGAACCCCTGGGCGCCGAAGAGGGCGGCGAACGGACGGCCGATGACCGCGGCGGCCGGCTGGAGCAGCAGCGCCACGAGCACGGCGCCTGCCAGCAGGATGGCGACGGCGAGGAGCGCGCCGGGCAGCGAGGCCTGGCCGCGCTGCAGGGGGTAGGCGACCGCTCCGATGGCCACCGCCGCTATGGCCAGGCCGGCGAGCCACGGCAGCCGCCCGCCAAGCGTGCGGCCCGGCTGACGCGATGGCCGCAGGGCATCCAACGGTGACAGCCGCGCAGCCGCCAGCGCGGGCGCCAGGGCGCCGGCCAGCGTGACCAGCGCCCCGAGCGCAAAGGCCAGCAGCAGCGCCCCCAGGTTGAACGGCGGCCCGCCGATGAGCAGGGCCCGCGTGGACTCGAGGAAGGCGATCATCAGGTTGGCCAGCAGCAGCCCGGCGGCGACGCCCAGCAGGCCGCCGGCCACGGCCAGGATGATTCCCTGCCGCAGGAAGAGGCCCAGCACCTGGCGCGCGGTGGTGCCGGCCGCGCGCAGGAGGCCGAAATCACGTGTCCGCTCGGCGAGCGTCATGGCCAGCGTGTTGGCGACCAGGAACGCGCCGACTGCCAGCGCAACCAGACCGAAGAGGAAGGCCAGCCCGGCGAAACCCGCCTGCGCGCGGCCGAGCTGCTGCTCGGCATCAGCCAGGTTTTCGACCACGAATGGCTCGGTCATGGTGGCGTCGAGGGCGGCCAGCACGTCGGCCTCGCGGCCCTCGGCCACCTGCAGATCCACGTAGCGCACCGGGACCGGTACGTCGAAGGCGTCGGCCAGGAAGCTCTGGTTGAGGACCATCACCGACCCCGCGCCCAGCGCGCCGAAGCCGGAGTCCCCCAGCAGACCGACGATGTGGTTCGCCGGCACGCCTCGGCGCCGCGCATTCAGCAGTAGCTCGTCGCCGATGCCAAAGCCGTTCTCGCGCGCCCAGTCGGCGTTGACCAGCACGCCCGCAGGGTCCGCCGGATCGAGGAAGCTGCCCGCTTCCAGCTGGTAGGTGCGGATCCGTTCCTCGTCGTCCGGGTTGACCCCGACCAGCAGCATGACGAACGCCCGATCCGGCTCGGCAGCCACGCTCCTGCCGCGCTCTTCGAGCACTTCGGCCGTGTTCATCACGCCGGTTGTGCGCCGAATGGCCTGCACGGTGCGCGGCGTGAAGCCATCGGTCTCGAAGGCCCGGACGCGGAGCTGGGCCGTGCCCAGCAGCTCCTGGGCCGCTCTGCGGACCGCCTCGGTGGCCGCCTGGCTGGCGATCAGCGTGGCGGCGATGATCGCCACTCCCAGGGCGACGCCGGCGATTGTCAGCGCGGTGCGCAGCGGTCGCGCGACGAGACCGCGCCAGGCAATGGACGCCAGCCGCATGCGGCTACAGGCCCAGTGCGGCGAGGCGCAGGATCAGCGGCCGCGCTTCGTGATCGGCACGGCGTCCGAGATCGATGGAGTCCAGGATCTCGCCGTCGCGCACCACCAGCACCCGATCGGCGTACGCGGCGGCGCGGGCGTCGTGGGTGACCAGCACGATCGTCTGGCCGAGCCGCTCGCTCGAGTCCCACAGCAGCTCCAGGATCTCGCTGCCGGTGGTGTAGTCCAGGTTCCCGGTCGGCTCATCGGCCAGCAGGATGGCCGGGCTGGGGGCCAGTGCGCGGGCCAGCGCCACGCGCTGCTGCTCGCCCGCTGACAGCTGATCTGGACGGTGCCCCGCCTTGTCGGCGAGGCCCACAAGCTCCAGCAGCTCGTCGACCCGGTCGCGGCGGTCGACCAGCGTCTCGCCGGCGATGAGGAAGGGCAGTGCCACGTTCTCCGCCACGTTGAGCAGCGGAATGAGGTTGAAGAACTGGAAGACGAAGCCGGTCTTGGCGCGTCGCGTCAGCGTGGCCTGCTCGTCGTCGAGCCTGCTGATGTTGACGCCGTCGATGATGACCTCGCCGCTGGTCGGCTTGTCGAGGCCGCCCAGCAGGTGGAGCATCGTGGTCTTGCCGCTGCCCGAGGTGCCCATGATGGCCAGGAACTCGCCCTGTGCAACGGACAGCGAGACGCCGCGCAGGGCTTCGACGGAGCCGGCGCGGAGGGGGTAGCGCTTGACGAGGTCGTGAGCCTCGAGGATGACCGGCACGCCGGCAGTCTAGCCCGATGCGCCCGGCCGGCGACGACGCCGCCGGGCGGTCGGCACGCTACAGGACGAAGCCCAGCAGCGACCCCAGGATCGTCTCGAACAGGCCACGCTGGGTGCTCCCCGCCGCCTCGATGCGCATGCTTCCCGACGGCTGGCCGTCGGTGGCCGCTGCGACCGGCGGAGCGTCGCTGCTGTCGGCAAGGCCGCGCAGCAGGCCGGCGGCCGTCAGGTCACTCACCCGGCCGGCGACGAGCGTCGGCCCGTCGACCGGCTCCGAGGCGCGCGGCGCCGCCGGCCGGTCGACCCGCAGGTTCCGCGCGATCGGCTGCTTTTCCTTCGGCTCGGGGCTCGTCTGTGTCGGCGCGGGCGTGCCGCCGCCCGTCGAGCCGCCACCGCCGCCGCCACCGCCGCCGCCGCCACCGGGCGGTGGCGGAGCTGCTGTCGCGGCCATGAACAGCTCCGTGTAGAAGCGGGGGCTCCGCTGCTTGCCCAGGAACATGACGTTGTCCTTGGCGTAGGCGCCCACGCCGCCGTGGGTGAAGCTGGGCTCCAGGATGTTGGCGCGATGGCCGGGCGAGTTCATGAAGCCCTCGTGGATCGCCACCGGCGAATCGCCATCGCTGTAGCCGTTGTTCCAGCCGATGTTCTCGCCGCCCCACGAGTACTGCAGCCCGTTGAGGTCGTACCAGTGGTAGACCTGGAACCCGGTGCCCTTGATGGTGTGGTCGAAGTAGTCACGATCGACCTGGTCCTTGCTGCGCCATCGGGCCAGGCTGACCAGGGTGCCGTGCTGCTGGACAGCGCGCCGTCCGTTGTTGACGCGCGCCCCGTTCATGAGCTGGAAGAGCGTCGCCTCCGCGGCTCCGGTGTTGAATCCGGTGGCCTGCTGCGGCGTCCACGCGAGGAGCGCGGCGGCTAGGAGCGCCACTCCGCTGAGCGCGCTGGCGCGAGCGATGACATGATGCGGGCGCAGGGTTCGCGGGATGCTCAAATCGGTCCTCCTCGACCTGCGCTCTACCCTACGGGCGAAGGGCGGCCTGGTCAGTAGCACGGTGGTCCCGTCACCGCCCCCCACCCCGCCCCGCCTGAGTACTGGGCGCACCGGGACCATCGACCCCTGCCATTCGGCAGTCCGATGGGCCCATCGGCACGCCGCTTGCTGCCCGAGACGGCATGAACGATCCTGGCGCCGACGAGCGACTGCCGCTGCCCTCGGAGGACCCAGGACGTCGCCGACGAGATGCTCACGCTGCTGGGCGACGTGCCAGGCGTCGACGAAGTGATCGACGACACGACGCTGGCGGGCACCTCCGACCGGGCATGACGGGCAGCGGATAATGGCATGACCGATGCACATCACCGACGTGGGGACCGGTGAACCGGCGGAGGCCGGAACATCCCGGGGCCCCGCTATCGGCGCCCTCGTCAAGTCATCGACGCACGTGACGACGGGCGCCGGCCATTTTCGGCGGAGGAGCGCATGAGCGAGCCGCAGCCAGAGCCGATCGACGAGACGTGGCCCAACGGGATGCCGTACACCGTCCATTTCCCGGACGGCGACGGGTCCTCGGCCGCCGACCTGGAGCATCCGGCGCACCTGCCGCGGGTGGGCGATCTGGTCGAGTACATCGATGAGCGCGGTGCCAGCCACCGCTACCGGGTGCGCGAGGTGATCCACACTCTGCAGTCCTCGGCCGCCTACCGGCCGCTGGTCGCCGAGGGTGACGCCTCGCCCGACTCGATCGCGCGGCCGGACGAGGACCAGCCAGCCGAGCGTCCTGGCGGCGCGGGGCAGGTTCGGGCAGGTCTGCCCAAGGTCTTCTTGGAGGCCATGGAGGGGTCCTGATTCCCTTCGCACGGCCCAGCCCGGTCATGCGCGGCCGCGCTGGCATGGCTACTGCTTCCGTACTGGTCCCGTGGCTGCCTCTCCCCGCTCCCGTGTCGAACGCGCCCGGTTCATCAAGACGTGCCGACGCTGCGGGCGCACCGGATCGCACGCGTTCCGTCCCACCACCGACGGCGCGTTCGAGTGCACGACGGCCACAGCGTGTCGCGCGCGTGTCCGGCACGGCGCGGCACCAGGTCCCGGTGGCCGCGGCCGGCTGCCGAACGGCAGGGATCGCGAGCCGTCGGCCGGCGTGCCGGGGGTGGCGTACGTCATCGGCCCTCCGTCGGCTGAACGCGACAGGGTGGTCGAAGCATTCCGGCAGGTCCTGAGCTCGGTGGTGGTCCAGGGCAAAGCCGACCGCCGGGCGCTCACGGCGCTGGCGGCGCGCAACACAAAGCTCATCGGGATCGACGCGGCCTGTCTGGTTCCGCTCGGCTTCCGCAGCGAGCTCATGCTCCGCCGCCGGCAGCGGCGACTTGGCGCCGTGCCCATCGTCGTGTATGGCGGCAAAGCGGCCGACTTCCCCGGTTTGGCCACGGACGCCGGCCCGGTGACCGACTACGCGGGTGAGGTGAGCGTCAGGTAGACGGGCATTCAACCTGGCGCCGGTCGCGGCCAGTCATCGCTCAAGTCTCTGCCTCGCGGTGGCCATGAGGGGACTCATTCCCACCGCCCTGGACGCGGTCCGTGGCCTTGCCCTCGCCACTGGACTGGCTGCTGTTGGCGGCGACCCGCTCGTCGTCGTCGTGCACGCCGCCCGGAATGGTTTCCGATGAGAACTCCGGCCGGTTGCCGATGGTGGCGCCGCCCTCGGATGAGTCTCGCTCGTCAGTGTCTCGTTTCATGAGCAACCCGGTCATGCACCTTTGGTGCCGACCACCGGCCTGCGCTCCCTAACGAGCTGCGGCGCGCAGGCCAATGACGCCCAGTGCTCAGATGAAGCACGGCATGGCGTTCAGCGATTCGAGGATCGACGTCCACGCCAGGCAGCCGTCCAGCCGCGGGATGAGTGGTGGGGTGGCCTACGGGTCTCGAACCCGTAACCTTCGGAGCCACAATCCGATGCTCTGCCGATTGAGCTAAGGCCACCACGACACGCCGGCGCCGTGGAACAGGCGCGGGCGCCACCGATCTTACACTGCCGTCCGGCCACCTTCAGACAGGGACGCCTGGCGGTTCCTCTCCGCACCGCCATGACCAGCGCGGCAATGTACACCGCATCCCTGGGCCCGGCGCACGCCGCCGATCGGCTCAAGGCCCCGGGCATCGACGTCACCCCGGAAGCGGTCGAGGCGCGGGCCGCCGACTACAGCATGGGCGGCGCGATCCGGCTGCCCGGGCATTGGCGACATCATGGGCAACGGCGGCGGGCACGGCCGCGATACGGCCCCGGGTCAGAACAATGACCACGACGCGGCGGAGTAGCCAGGCCGCCCGACCTCACCCGATCCCCTCGCGGCCTATGCTGTTGGCCCATGACCCTGTATCGCGTGGACCGCACCCCCGAGCTGGACTCCCCCATCGTGGTGGCCGCGTTCGACGGCTGGGTGGACGGCGGGCGCGCCGGCACGCTGGCG
The DNA here is from genome assembly GCA_036556695.1 of Candidatus Limnocylindria bacterium. Lineage (GTDB taxonomy): Bacteria > Chloroflexota > Limnocylindria > QHBO01 > QHBO01 > DASSCW01. Next base: position 422 of record DATBIY010000112.1, on the reverse strand, counting down.
GCGGACCAGCTGGCGGAGGGCGGCGAGGCGTTGGCCACCTTCGACGCGGACCAGATCTACGACTTCCGCGCGCGCCGCCCGACGCTCGACATCATCGATGGCAAGCTGATGGAGCTCGAGTGGCCGCAGCTGCGGCTGGTGGCCACCCGCATCGCCGATCGCGACCTGCTGGTGCTGACCGGCGCCGAGCCCGACTACCGCTGGCGCGAGCTGTCGAACGACGTCGTGGCGCTGGCCAAGGACCTCGGCGTAGTCACCTGGGTCAGCCTGGGCGCCATCCCGGCCACCGTGCCGCACACCCGCCCGGTGCCTATCCTCGGAACTGCCTCATCGACAGGCCTGCTGCCGGAGGACGTGCCGCAGGGGCCGGACGGTCATCTGCGCGTGCCATCGGCGCTGGTGTCGGTGCTGGAGCTGGCCAT
>DATBIY010000111.1:0-2259 GCA_036556695.1 Candidatus Limnocylindria bacterium | reverse complement strand
GATGTGCCCGGCGATCTCGCCTTCGGCCGAGACGATGACCAGCATCCCCTCCTCGCGCTCCCAGTAGCCGTGCTCGGCGAACTCGGCGCGGAACTTCGTCTCGGACGCAACGCCCAGCGGGAAGAAGGCGCCCCGGTTGGCAATGTTGGTGTGCGCCGCGTAGAGCTCGTCCATGTCGGTCGAGCGGATAGGTCGCAGCGTCACAAGCTGACCGTGCAGCATGGTCTTCTCCCGTGGCGAGAAATCAGGCCGGCAGCGGCGCTCCGCAGCCGTCGCAGAAGCGCGCGTTCGCGTCGTTGCCGGCGCCGCACGAGGCGCAGGTCCGGCTCAGCGGCTTGCCGCAGCTGTCGCAGAAGCGCGCGCCGGCATCGTTCTCCGCGCCACACGAGGCGCATACCGTCCGCGCCTCGCCGAACCCCAGCGCACCCAGCGTGTCGCGGATGGTGGGCGTGACCTCGCCGGCCACGTAGCGCGATGCCGGCCCCAGGTACGCCGCTTTGGTGATGGCGGCGCCGATGGCCAGCAGCGGCAGGCCGACGAACCCCATCCAGAAGTTCTGCGGCATCCCCAGCCCGGGGTTATTGAACGAGCCGAAGAAGTCGGCGAAGGCGACCACCGTCAGGACCAGGCCGATGCCCAGCAGGACCGGCCCGCCGACGCGCAGGATGGTGCGAACGGAGGCCTGCTGCTGGAGGCTCGGATCGGGGCGGGTCATGGCCGGGCCAGTATAGGAAGCGCGGTCAACGGAACATGCGCTGCTGCTTTCCAAGCGGGAGCCGCGTGTCGCGGCTGTCCTCGTTGACGACCGCGTCCACCGGGTGCAGCTGCCGGGCGACGACGTTCAGCACTCCGCCCTCCACCTGCAGCCGCCCGTCGATGACCAGCAGCGGATGGCGGTGCAGCACCGCGCGGTTGGCCTGGTAGATCTCCGGCCGCACGGTGACGTTGATCATGCCGGTCTCGTCCTCCAGCGCAATGAACACGAAGTTCTTGGCGGTCATGGGGTGCTGGACGCTGACCGCCAGTCCCGCCAGGCGGACCATGGACCGATCCCGCAGCCGGGCCGCCTCGGCAATCGGCCGCACGCCCCGCGTGGCCAGCCGCTTGCGGAACAGCTCCACTGCGTGGGCGGTGGGAGACAGCCCCAGCTCGCGGTAGTCGGCGGCCACCTTCTCGGCAAAGGTCATGGCCGGCAGCGAGGCGCCCAGCGCGCGCTGGGCGTCATCGGTCAGTCCCAATGCGGGACGCGCGGGGTTGGCGTCCTCCATGGTGGTGCGCAGCTGCCAGAGCAGCTCGCGACGGGGCGTATCGGTCCAGTCGAAGGCGCCGATGGCGATCAGCCGTTCGACCACCTGCTCGCCCAGTCCCGTGCGGGCCACGAAGTCGCGGACGCCCGCGTAGGGGCCGATGGCGCGCTCGCGCTCCAGCGTCTCGCGCGCGCTCTCGTCGATGCCCTTCACCTGGCGCATTCCCAGTCGCAGGGCATGGCCGAAGCCGTCGGGCAGCTGCCGGGTGTCGTGCTCCCAGGCCGACTGGTTGACGTCCACCGGCAGCACCCTGATGCCGTGGCGCTTGGCGTCGCCGACGATCACGGCCGGCGAGTAGAAGCCCATCGGCTGGTTGTTCAGGACGCCGGCGTAGTAGTGGGCCGGCCAGTACTGGCGCAGCCAGGCAGTGTCGTAGGTGATCTTGGCGAAGGCCGCGGCGTGGGCCCGGGCGAAGCCGAACTCGGCGAAGGCGCTGCACTTCTCGAACAGCTGGTCGGCCGCGTCCTCGGTCAGGCCGGTGCGCATGGCGCCGCCCACGAAGCGGTCGCGCTCCGCCTGCATCTTCTGGTGGCTGCGGTGCGAGCCCATGGCCTTGCGGAAGATGTCCGCCTCCAGCGGCGAGTAGCCACAGACGTCGATGGCCACCTGCATGACTTGCTCCTGGTACAGGATCACGCCCAGCGTGTCTTCCAGGATCGGTTGCAGGCTCTCGTGGGCGTAGGTGACCTCCTCCTGGCCGGCCCTTCGTCTCAGATACGGATGGACCGCGTTGCCCTGCACCGGGCCGGGACGGATGATCGCCACCTGGACCACCAGGTCCTCGAAGCGCTCGGGCCGTGCCTTGGGGAGGGCCTGCATCTGGGCGCGGCTCTCGATCTGGAACATGCCCACCGTGTCGGCCGCCTGGATGGTCTTGAACACCTTCGGGTCGTCGTGGGGGAGTTCGTCCAGGTCGGGGCGGGTGCCGGTATCGCGTTCGATGCGATCGAGG
>DATBIY010000110.1:0-3311 GCA_036556695.1 Candidatus Limnocylindria bacterium | reverse complement strand
TTGACCCGGATGCCGTGTGGCCCTAGGTCGCGGGCGAGGTAGCGGGTGGTCGCCTCCAGCCCGGCTTTGGCGACGCCCATCCAGTCGTAGATCGGCCAGGCGAAGCGGCCATCGAAGGTCAGGCTCACCACGCTGGCGCTGCCGGCGGCCTTCATCGGCTCCAGCATGCCCACCGCCAACGCCTTCAGGCTGAAGGCCGATGTCTGGAAGCCGGTGGCCACGTCCTCCCAGGACGTGTTGATGAAGTTGCCGCCCAGCCCGGTCTGCGGCATGAAGCCAATGGAATGCAGCACGCCATCCACTTTGCCCCAGCGCTTCGTGACCTCGGCGGCAACGGCAGCGATCTGCTCGTCGTTGTTGACGTCCATGTCCAAGACGTCCGGCACCGCGTCGAGCTTGCGGGCCACCCGCTCGGTCAGCCGGACCGCCCGCCCAACGCTGGTGAGCAGGATCTCGGCTCCGGCCTGCTGCGCCACCTGCGCCGCGGCGAAGGCCATGGAGTCGTCGGTCAGGACGCCGGTGATGAGCAGCTTCTTGCCGTCGAGCAGCACGTTTCAAGGCGCCTCTTGGTGGAGAGTCCGCCGATTGTAGACCGTTGTGGCCCGCGGACCGTTCCATCACCCTCGAATGGAGAACGTTGCGATGGCTCGCAGCCGAATGCCCGCGCCCGGGGCGTCGGCTGTTTCTGCGCCATGTGCGCGGCTGACGCTAGCCTGTGCACACGATGATGGTCCACCTGTACGACTACGAGGTGCCGGTCGCCGACGCGGTTTCCGGCGTCCCCAACCTGGCCGAAGCCATCCGCGAGCTCGGCGACGAGGAGCGCAAGACCCTGCTGGGCGGCCTCTTCAAGCCGGAGCGCATGCCCGGCACCATGGAACGCCTCTCGACGCTGGTCAGCGACCTGGACGCCAGCTATCGCGACCTGCTGACCCTCCTGGACAACGAGTCACGCGTCCGCCGATTCGTGGCGATCGACGAGGCCAAGGCCATTTTGGACCGCTACCTTCCCCCGCAGGCCATCGCCGGCACGCATGACTGGGACGTGGCCCGCCTGCACGAGCCGTATGGCGACGGCTCGTACCACGGCAAGCTGCTGAAGCGCGTCCGCAAGCAGCTGCGCAGCGTATCGACGCGGGAGGCGCTGCTCACCCCGTTCCTGCTGCGCCGCGAGTGGGGCCGATGAGCCGGCGCCGCCGCGGCCGGCCGTACCAGCCCTACCCGACGCGCACGGTCAACTGGGGCGCCCGGCTGCTGATCGTGGCCATCGGTTTCGTCATGATCGCCGGCATCGCCATCCTGACCTTCACCCGCTGACCTCCGCCGCGCGCCGGTCGTCTTCGGCGGCGGCGCGGGCTTCCACCTGCAGCCGGAGCCGATACAAGACGTTCCACTCATCCACGTTCAGGGAGGCTGCGTCGACCTTCTCCTGAATGGCCTCCAGCCGCCGACGCAGTGGTCCCGTGCCATCGCCATCGCGCGCCGAGAGGATCTCCTCCTCGAGGCGCTGGGAGTCGTCGCTCCAGGTCAGGTGGCCGCCAAGGAACGGCACCTCGCGCTCCAGCGCGGCTCGCGCGCGATGCGCCTTGTCCTTCGGGCCGAGCACCGCCACGTTGGTGGCGTAGGCATACACCTGCAGCCCATCGGCCGCCAGGTACATCGGCTCACCGCGCACCACCGCGCCCAGCAGGTGCTGCACGGCGAAGCCAACGGTGCGCATCGGCCAGGTCTCCACCCCGCGCGCCTCGCGGATGTGCATGTCCTCGATGCCGATCGTCTTCAGCGAGCCGGCGACCACCTTGGTCAGTGCCTCATCGTCGGAGCCGGGCTTCATGGAGACCGCAACCTGCACCAGGGTGCGGTGCTTCCGCAGCCGCTCGATCAGGATGAACGGCGCCAGTACCACCATCTGGAGCACTGCCATCCCCAACGAGGCGGTTGCCGGATAGGACCACGGCTGCATTCGCAGCCACTGGCCCACCGTTCGCTCTTCGTGGAACTCGACCCAGATGGTGGCGGCGGCGATGGCCGGGGGGATCAGCACCAGGCCGGCGACGATCGCCAGCACGACCAGTGGCGTCACCTGGAAGTTGCGCGGGATGATCCCCAGCGCGTCCAGCACGGCGCCCACCATGAGCGGCACGGCAAAGCCAAGCAGCACGATCACCCAGGCAGCCGCCAGCAGGCTGACGACCGCCAGCACGCGGCCCTCCTTGCCCGGGACCTGGCCGAAATAGAGGGCGGTAGCCCAGCCAAGCGCGAACGACGCCCCTCGGCTGATCGCCTGCCACGCGAGCAGGAGAACGAACGGCAGGAACGGCATGTGACGAGAGGCGAAGCAACCCGCGTGCCGCGCCGCGAGGAGCGTTGCCGGCTGCGCTCAGCCGGTGCGAGGGCTCAGCCCAGGTGAATGGTGACGCGCACCACGCCGGCGCTCATGGGTGAGTCGGTGACGGCGGCCCATGCCTCCGGGGAGAGGTCCACCACTTTCTGATCGGCGGTGCCCCACGAGCAGCCGCAGTAGTCGACAACTGGCAGCGAGACGCAACGGTCGCCACAGACCGTGACGCTCCGCGCCGCGGGCGGCGGGTCATAGTGGCCGCCCAGCGCTCCCGGCAGGGCGACCACCGCCTCACCGGTCCAGCCGGCGGTGCAGCAATACCAGGTGGCCTTGCCGCTTATCTCATCGCCGGTCATGGGTGGTGGTGGCGGGGGCGGTGCCGAGCTTGGAGGTGGCGGAGGCGGCGGATCAGGCGGCACGGGGGTGGGTAGCGGCGTCGCATCGCTGCGTAGGGTGGCTTCCATGGCGACCGAGGCAGGCGTCGGCAGCGAGCGTGGCGCACCGTCGAGGGACTCGGCCATCACGGCGGCAGTGTCCTGCAGCGTCAGCGCCGCGAGGCGGCCGCGGCCGCTGATGCCGCGGTCGAGCGAGCTGGTGGCGGCCTGCATGTCCAGCAGGCGGACCGGCTCAGAGCTGCGCGGCAGCGGCGCCGACTCCACGGCCAGCGGCGCCAGGAGGGCAATGCCCACGGCGCTGGCGAGAGTCAGGACGGCGACGCGCCGCAGCAGGTCCGGCAATACAGTCCCTTGGCAGGTTCAGCGGGTTCGCGAGGGTCCCGGTGCGTCGGGCGAGCGGCACGGGTGAAAGCGGGGATCGAAGGCGCGAGGTGCGCCGCGAAACGTCCCACGCGGGACCTCGGCCACCCTACCATCCCGCCCAGGGGCTGTCGACTCGGACCTCCGCGCTCCGTTCTACCCTGAACCCGAACACACCGTGCAGCCGCCGCGGGTCGCCACATCAACCACCTACA
>DATBIY010000109.1:0-10477 GCA_036556695.1 Candidatus Limnocylindria bacterium | reverse complement strand
GCGGTGCGGGTCTCGTCAGTCATCACAGCACCTGGTCGAGCAGCTCGGTGAGCCCGAGATCGAGCACGGCGATGTACGCGCCCACCGCCACCGAGACGGCGATCACGATCAGCGTGAGGTTGATCACGGTCTGGCGCGTCGGCCACGCAACCTTGCGCAGCTCCGACCACGCTTCCGCGACATAGATGCGAATTCGCCCGAACACGATCTGGTCAGTCAGCTCCTGGATTCATTGATAGCCGATGGCGCGGCTGCTTGCGACGGGGTGGCAGGGGCGACAGGACTCGAACCTGCAACCGCTGGTTTTGGAGACCAGTGCTCTACCAGTTGAGCTACACCCCTCCGTCGCGCTACTTGGTCTCGCGATGCAGCGTGTGCTGCCGGCAACGCGGGCAGAACTTGTTCAGCTCCAGCCGCCCCGGGTCGTTCTTCTTGTTCTTGCGGGTGCTGTACGTGCGTTCCTTGCAGGTGGTGCACGCCAGCGAGATCACCGGTCGATTCTCGGCCTTGGCCACGGTTGATTCCTGTCGTCAGCTCCGGTTCCGCCACCGGATCCTGGCCAACCTTAACTAGGGCAGGGGTCCCGGGGGAAGTCGTGGGATTGTACGGCTCCCGAACAGCCGATGTCAACGAGCGTGGCCCCCGTAAGCGGCTGAGCACTCCCACTGCTCAGGACGACGAGCGAGGGCCTGGTTCATGTCGTCTTGAGCAGCCCGGCTGATCAAACCGCCCGATTCCCGGCGCGGGTCGTCGTCCTGAGCACTCCGGCTGATCAGCGCGCTGGAGCGGTCAGCCGGGGATCTCGCGCTCCCGCTTGTCGCGCCGTGCCAGCACGATCCGGGTGAATGGCAGCCGGAAGTCGCTGAAGACCTCGATGCTCACCAGGAAGCCCAGGAAGATGAACAGCACCCCCAGCAGCTCGCCGAGGTAGAAGGCCCAGGTGATGCCGAAGCGGTTCAGCCCGCTGGTCACGCCCGGGATGAAGCCGCCGATGGCGATCAGCACCGTGGCCGGCACGCGCGAGTTCAGCGTGCCGTGAGAGAGGGCCGCCAGCGCCCCGGGAATCGAGGCCACGAAGTTCACGACCACGGCGACCAGCGCGTAGAGCTGGCTGATGACCGGCGGCAGGGCCCGGCTGCGGAGCAGGCGGCGCTTGGGCATGAAGATGTAGGCCGAGTACAGGGCGCCCGCCACCAGGGCGCTGGCGCCGGCGATGTTGAACGGCGCAGCCAGGACGCGGATTTCGCCGGGAATGAGGCTGCCCACCGGCACGCCGGTGCCCGGGTCCAGCGCGAAGCCGGGTGCGGCAATGGGCGCCGACAGGACCAGTCCGGCGACTGCAAGGGAGCTGACGGCCAGCACCGCCATGGCCGCGTGGCCCGACCAGGCGCGCCGGCGCCATGTGGTCAGCGCGACCACGGCCGCAGCCACCACCGCGAACGCCACGACGGCCAGGCCCAGGCCACCGGCATCGGGGTAGCGGCCGCGAATCGCGAGGCCGAACAGCCCGCCGACCAGCAGCGTCAGGGCCACGAAGTAGCCGAAGCGGGTCCGGGAGAGCAGATAGATGGTGCCCATCCCCAGGTACGAGGCCACGAAGAAGGCGCCGAGCAGGTACCAGGTCCGGTACAGCGCCTCGTTCCAGCCGAAGGCTCCACCCAGGAACTCGGTGCCGGCCGAGATGCCATAGAACAGGAGGCCGATGGTCCATACCAGCTGGTAGGGCTGCCGGCGTCGCAGCCACTGGTCGGCGACCAGCAGGGCAAAGGCGAACGACAGGAACGACGAGAAGAACGGGAGAACGACGTTCAGGTCCACCAGTGCGTGCACGGCCTCCATCTGCCTGGGATGGAGCCCACGTCCGGGCTCGAACCGGAGACCTCTTCCTTACCAAGGAAGTGCTCTGCCTACTGAGCTACGTGGGCGTGCCGTGATTCTTGCCGACCGACTGGAGCCTGGGCAACCATCGGTCTATCTACGCAAATCTAGGTCTCAGATTTGCTATCGCCTGGCTGGTGGACTGGCCGATGGAGGGTTGGGCTGGTGGGCAGGGAGGGAATCGAACCCCCACAGTCGAAAGACGGCTGATCTACAGTCAGCGGAGCTCACCACCTGCTCAACCTACCCACGGAAACGACCGGCATCGTGGTGCGCTGCCGATCGCAGGCGCGAGTATAGGCGAAGGGCCGATGCCTCTCAAGAGGCGGTCGCCGGCTCCTCCAGGGTGACCGTCCGCAGGTCGCGGCCGTCGCGCACGACCAGCTCGTACTCGTAGGTCTCCCGCACCACGTGCATGCCGGCCTTCTCGTAGAGACGGGTCGCGCCGGTGAGCGATTGGGCGTCGACGCCCAGTCCCACGCGCTGCTTGCCACGCTCGTCCAGCAGCCGGAAGGCATGGTGCAGGATGGCCAGCGCCAGCCCTCGCCGCCGCCAGTCGCGGCGCACGCCGAGCGTGCTGACCCAGCCCAGATCCGGCTGTCCGGCGCGCTGCGACGCGCACAGCGCCATGCCCGCGATCTCGTTGCCGTCCATGGCCAGGATCCACAGCTCAGGTTCCGGCTCGAAGAAGCGGGTGCGGAAGTGCCACCACTCGTCGAACGGGTTGGGCGTGAAGCCGTAGTGGTCGCTGAAAAAGTCCATTTCTGCGGCGTGGATCGCCCGCGCGTCGCGCTCGAGGTCCGCCGAGCGAACGCTGATGCCCTCCGGCCATGCGGGCTCGGGGAGCGGCCGAGCCTCCGCCAAATCGATCTCCATGGTCCAGTCGGTGCGGTCCTGATGCCAGCCTGCCGCCTCCAGCGCCGCAATGGTCGCGTGGTCGCCCGAAGCCAGGTCGGTGTGCAGCGCGACCCGCGCGCCCTCGGGGGCGAGGTGGAGGTTGCGCTCCGCTCGCTCCGCGGCCCAGGCCAGCAACGGCGCGAACAGTGCCGGCTGGCGATGTTCTGGCAGGCTGCGGAGGAACAGGTACGGGGCGACGTGCAGCTCCTCGCCGTCGTAGTACTCGGTCACGGCGATCGCGCGACCGGCGTCATCCAGCACCAGCTGCGAGTCGGTGTCGGCCACGAATGACGGCAGCGAGTAGGCCTCGCGAACCATGCGCTCGGTGACGTCCGGCACGCCGCGATCGTGGATCGAGGCGGCGGTGCACAGCTCGAAGATGGCCGGCACGTCAGTCGCCGGATCCACGGGGCGCGCGCTGAAGCCAGGGGGAAGAGCGTCCATCGGCAGCGGCCATGATAATCCGCGCGATGTGGCGCATCCTCCGGCAACCCAACTTCGCCCGACTCTGGTTCGGCGGGCTGATCTCGATGATCGGCGACTGGATCCTGATCGTCGGGCTGCCGTTCGAGATCTATCGGCGCACCGGTTCGACCATCGCCACCGGGGCCATGGTGCTCGCCTTCCTGGTGCCCACCATCCTGCTGGGCTCCATCGGCGGGGTGTTCGTGGACCGATGGGACCGCCGTCGCCTGATGATTGCCACCAACCTCGTGCTGGCGGTCGCCATCCTGCCGCTGCTGGCGATCGACGCGCTGGGCATCTGGGTGGCCTATGCGGTGCTGCTGCTGAGCAGCAGCCTCGAGCAGCTGTTCGGGCCGGCGGAGAACGCGCTGCTGCCGAATCTGCTCGAGAACCCGGACGATGACCTGGTCACCGCCAACGCGCTGAACGGGCTGAACAACCACCTGGCGCGGCTGATCGGCCCGGTCATCGGGGGTGTGGTGGTCGCGTGGGGCGGCCTGCTGGCGGTCACCGTGATCGATGCCGCGTCGTTCCTGATCGCAGCGGCGCTGATCGCCTCGATCCGCACGGATCGCGGCAAGGCCGTGCGCCACAACTCGCTTGAGCACGAGGCCGCCAGCGCCTGGCGCCGCCTGGTCAACGAGTGGCGCGATGGGCTCCGGACCACGCTTCACCAGCCGGTGCTGCGTGGACTGCTGGTCTTCTTCGTCATCACCCGCATCGGTGAGGGCCTGACCGCCACGCTGTTCGTGCCGTGGACCACCGACGCCCTGAACTCCGACGCGACCGGCTACGGGCTCTTGCTGGCGACCCAGGCGATCGGCGGGTTCGCGGGAGCGTTTGTGATCGGGCGGATGGGATCGCGCATCGATCCTTTGCGGCTGGTCATCGCGAGCGCACTTGTGTTCGGCTTCATCGACCTGGGGCTGTTCACCTACCCCGCGTTCTTCCCCCATATCGCGCCAGCGCTGGTGATCATGGTCATCGTGGGTGTGCCGGGCGCCGGGATGATGGCCGGCTGGACGACCCTCGAGCAAAAGATGACTTCCGACAGCCACCGTGGCCGGGTCATCGGAGCGCTGGGCGCGGTCGGGGCCGCCGGCTCGCTGGTCGGGGCGGTGGGCGCCGGCTTCCTGGGCGAGTTCGTGCCGGTGGTCGCCCTGCTGATCGTGCAGGGCAGCGGCTACGTGATCGGCGGCTTCACGATGTGGCTCATGACCCGCGGCGAGCGCGCACCATCCGGTACCGTCACACCTGCCGTCCCCGAGCCCGAGTGAGTGGAGCCGACGGAGGGAGTCGAACCCACAACCGGCGGTTTACAAAACCGCTGCTCTACCGTTGAGCTACGTCGGCGCAGTCGGCATGCTCCAACGAAGAACAGGCCTGTCCCCCACGAATGAACTAGACCGGAATGGTCGATCCCAGCCTAGATACTAGCTGGCAACCGATTGTGTCAGCGCTCAAGCCGCTCCAGCGACAGGCCCGACAAATCTAGGCCGGTCTTGTCGACGTTGTAATAGTAGAGCTCCTCCCCGCTGGGCAGGAAGACGCAGACGACGTTCTCATAGACATATGGCTTCTCAGTCCGGTCCCCTTGCTGCAGCGCAGGCAGGACTGGCACCGCGACGTGCGCCCCGTCGAACACAACCACCGTTACGGGCCCCGCCGCGGATTCCAACTCTGGCGCAGTCCCGAGCCGCGGAACTCGTTGCCAAACTGCCCGACCGCTATTCAGAGTGAAGCTGACGCTACCGCTGCCGGCAATACTGCGGTTGCACACCCCCGGTGCCGCGGGTTGAGACACCGCGGCACCAACGGCCATCGCGCTCGCGAGTGCGATCCCTGACGCAAGGACAATGATGCCGGCCGGCCGGCGGGGATCGAGATGCATCGTCACCTCGTGCCGATCACCTCGGCATGGTCCCTGATGCGCGCAAAGCCATCGTCCTCTGGCGGACGACCTCGAACAGCAGGAGCGCACCGGCGGTCGCGGCGTTCAGCGAAGCCACGTGCCCTGACATCGGGAAGCTGACCAGCAGGTCCATCCGCCGCCGCGTGGCGCCAGACACGCCCTCGCCCTCGCTGCCCACCACCACGGCCAGCGGCCCCGAGAGATCCGTCCCCCATGCGGTGGCCGGCGCGTCCTGGTCGGCCGCCACGAGGCGCAGTCCGCGCGCCTGCAGGTCGCGCAGGGCCTGGCCCAGGCTATCGACCCGCGCCAGCAGCAGATGCTCCGAGGCTCCCGCGCTGGCCTTGACCGCCGCCGCTGACAGCGGGGCGGAGGCGCGCTCCGGAAAGACCACCCCGTCCACGCCGGCGGCCTCGGCGGAGCGCAGCAGCGTGCCGAAGTTGGTCGGGTCCTGCAGGTTCTCGAGCACCAGGATGAGCGGGTCTGCACGCCGCACGGTGGCGCGGCCGAGCATCTCGGCCAGGTCCGCGTAGCGGCGCTCCCCCACCTCGAGCAGCACGCCCTGGTGCCCGTCGAAGCCGGCCAGGCGCCCCAACGCGTCGCCGGGCATCTGCTCCACCGGGATGCCGGCTTCGCGGGCCGCGGCCAGGATGTTCTTCAGCTCCGGGCTCATCCGCGCCGAGCTGGAGACCAGGAGCCGATGCGCCGGCCGGCCCGCGGCGAACGCCTCGGCCACCGGCCGGCGGCCGCCGATCAGCTCGCTCAAGCCGCGTCGCCGGCTGGCGCCACGGTGGCGACCGCGAAGGCGGCGATGCCCTCCGCGCCGGCAAAGCCCAGCCCATCGGAGGTCGTGCCCTTGACGCTGATGGCGCCGGCATCCAGCCCGGTCAGCTCAGCCAACCGTCGCTGGATCTCGTCGCGCCGCGTGCTGATCGGCGGCCGTCGGGCCACGATCGCCAGGTCAAGAGACGCCGGCACCCAGCCCGCCTCGCGCAGGTTGCTGACCGCTGTTCGGAGGAGTTCCCCGGAGTCGGCATCGCGGAACGCGGAGTCGTCGGGCGGGAACATGGTCCCCACGTCACCCAGCCCCGCGGCGCCGAGCAGCGCGTCGATCACCGCATGCAGCGCGGCGTCGCCATCCGAGTGGCCGGCAAGACCTGTCTCGCCGGGGAACTCCATGCCCGCGAGGTGCAGGGTTCTGCCCTCCTCCAGGCGATGTGCGTCGAAGCCGATTCCCGCCCGCTGCCCGACGTCGACGGCAGGCGCGCCCAATGGTGCTGCCCAGGTCGCCAGGATGGCGCGCAGTATCGGCTCATCCGCGGGCTCGGTGAGCTTGCGGTTCATCGGCTCACCATCCACCGCGGTCACCGGGATGCCGCCGGAGGCCATGGCCGATGCCTCGTCGGTGGTCGGGCGGCCCCACGCGTGCGTCTCCTCCATGGCCGCGCGCAGCTGCACGAGCGTCGCGCCCTGGGGCGTCTGGGCAGCGTGCACCGTGTCGCGGTCGACGGTGCCGGTCACGCGGCCGCTGGCGTCGCGGGTCTTCAGCGAGTCGGGCACCGGCACCAGCGGCACGGCGCCGGTCCCGGCCCGCACGGCCGCGACCATCCGCACCATCAGCTCGACCGTGGCCGCCGGCCGCGCGGCGTCATGCACCAGGACGGGCGTGTCCTCCGGGATGTGGGCCGTGGTGAGCGCCGTAATGCCGGCCACCACCGAGTCGGTGCGCTCCGCACCGCCAGGAATCACCAGCACGCGGTCGTTGGCATCCGGCGGGGTGGCTCGGCGGTATCGATCAAGCGCGTCCGGGGGTGCGACCACCGCAACCAGCGCCATGCCCGGCACGCTGAGCAGCGTGTCAAGCCCCCAGCGCCATACCGGCCGGCCCCACATGTCGATCCACAGCTTCTCGCCGCCGAAACGGCGGCTCTGTCCGGCCGCGACCAGGATGGCGGCAACGGGCGGACTCATCGGTCCATCAGGAGCTCGTGGCCTCGCGCGGCTGCGCGAAGATCATGCGACCCGCAACCGTCTGGAGCACGCGGGTGACGGTGATGCTCACCTCCGTGTCCATGAAGCGGCTGCCGCCCTCGACCACGATCATCGTCCCGTCCTCCAGGTAGCCCACGCCCTGGCCGGGCTCCTTGCCCTCCTGGATGATCTTTACGCTCATCTCCTCGCCGGGATGGACCACGGCCTTCACGGCGTTCGCCAGCTCGTTGATGTTGAGCACGCGAATGCCCTGCAGCTCGGCCACGCGGTTCAGGTTGAAGTCGTTGGTCAGGATGGCGGCACCCGTGTCGCGAGCGTAGGCCACCAGCTTGGCATCCACCTCGGTGATCTCCGGGTAGGACGCCTCGCTGACCTCCACCGGGCTGATCGAGTCGCGCTGCAGCGCGGCCAGCATCTCGAGCCCGCGACGGCCGCGGTTGCGACGGATGGTGTCCGGCGAGTCGGCGATGCGCTGCAGCTCGTCCAACACGAAGCGCGGCACAACCAGCGTGCCCAGGATGAATCCGGTGCGGCCGATGTCCACGATCCGCCCGTCGATCACCGCGCTGGTGTCGATCACCACCTGCTGGGTGCCGGCTCCACGACGCGCACCGGGCAACACGCCGGACAGCGCCGGGATGAGCACGTCCCGCTTGTAGAGCGTGGCCCACAGCATCCCCAGGCCCAGCAGGATGGCGATGGTCGGCGGCAGCAGCGCACCAGCCGTCCCGCCCAGGGCGCTGAGCGGCACGCCGACCAGCAAACCCATCAGCAGGCCGACCACCACCGCCACCACGCCCAGGGCGTACTCGGCGGCATTCGCCTGCGCCAGTCGGTTCATGGCCCAGCGTGCCGGGTAGATGGTGATGTACGGGGTAGCCAGATAGCCGAAGAGCAGCGCCGCCACCACCATGGCGATCAGGAACGCGGATCGGTTCGGCTGGTCGACCAGCTCCGGGGCACGCTGCAGGATCAGCAGGCCCAGGACGAAGCCGAAGAGCGTGCCGAACAGAGCTCCCGCGAGCTGGATGACTTTGGTCATGAATTGATGAGGCCGATACGAATCGATACGGATGAAACGCCAGCGCGGCCGGGATGAATGCGATGAACGAAGAAGGTACTGGGCCGCATCGCCCATCTGGGCGGCGGCCACCTTAGCACCTGCCCTGCGGCAGGGCAACGGTTCGAACCTGGGTTCAGCTCCCGTCTTCGAGCGCCATGCGCACCGCCGAGCGGACGTCCTGGACGCTCTGCCTGCCACGCTCCGTGGCCGCTCCCCGCCCGGATGGGCCGGTCAGTAGCGTCTCGAAGCCCAGGCGGCGGGCCTCGGCCAGCCGCCGCTCCGCCCGCGTTGCCGGCCGGATGCGACCCGCCAGGGAGAGCTCGCCCGCGAGCACCGTGCCGGCCCGCACCGGTCGCTCCCGCAGGCTCGAGGCCAGCGCCATGGCCACCGCAAGATCGGCGGCCGGCTCCTCGATGCGCAGGCCGCCGGCCACGTTGACGTAGACGTCGTGGCCGGTCAGGTTCAGGCCGGCGTGGCGGGCCAGCACGGCGATCAGCATCAGCACGCGGCTGACGTCGATGCCGGTCGTGGCGCGGCGCGGCGAGCCGCCGCCGGACGGCGCCACAAGCGCCTGGATCTCGACCGCCAGCGGCCGGGTTCCCTCGAGCGCGATGGTCACCGCGCTGCCGGCCACCGGTGGCTGCTCAGACTCGAGGAAGAAGCGGCTGGCGTCCGGCACCTCGACCAGGCCGTCGCCGCGCATCTCCAGCACGCCGACCTCGTCGGTCGAGCCGAATCGGTTCTTCGCGGCCCGGATCAGCCGGGTGGTGCCGAGCCGCTCGCCCTCCAGGTAGATCACCGCGTCCACCAGGTGCTCGAGCGTCCGTGGTCCCGCGACGGTCCCCTCTTTGGTGACGTGGCCCACCAGCGCCACGCAGGTGCGCCCGGCCTTGGCGAGCTCCGCCAGGCGCGCGGCGACCTCGCGCACCTGTCCCACGCTGCCGGCCGGGCCGCTCAGCTCGGCGGCGGCGAGGGTCTGCACCGAGTCGACCACGGCCAGCGCCGGCGCCTCGGCGGCGATCGCCGCCAAGGCCGTGTCCAGCTCGGTGGTGGCCACCAGGCCGAGGCCGGCGGTCACGGCGCCGACCCGCTCGGCGCGGCCGCGGACCTGTGACGCCGACTCCTCCCCGGTGACGTACAGCACCGGGCCGGCGCCGGCGGCCAGCCGCGCTGCCAGCTGTAGCAGCAGGGTGCTCTTGCCGATCCCCGGGTCCCCGCCGAACAGCACGATCGAGCCGGGCACGAAACCGCCGCCCAGCACCCGGTCCACCTCCCCGATGCCGCTCACCAGGCGCTCCGCTTCGGCGCTGGAGACCTCGGTGATGGGCGACACCGCGCCCACGGCGAGTGGCGTCAGCCGGCGCTCACGTGCGCGCGCCGCGGGCGTGGCCTTGGCGACGACCGTCTCGACCAGCGTGTTCCATGCGCCGCAGGACGGGCACTGGCCCGCCCAGCGCGGTGTCTCGGCGCCGCACTGCTGGCAGACATGGACGGAGCGGACGGCAGGCACCGGCTGATCTTGCCACGCGACCGCTTAGCGCGGAGTTATCGGCTAGCGAACGGGCGCGTCAGCGAGCCTTGGCGGGCTGGCGCTCGACCTTCTTGGCAATGGACAGCCCGTCGCCGTTGGGCAGCACGTCGACGACGATCGTGTCGCCCGCCTCGTACGAGGCCATCAGCATCTGCTCGGCCAGCGGATCCTCGATCTGGTTCTGGATCTCGCGCCGCAGTGGTCGGGCGCCGAACGCCTGGTCGTAGCCCTTGGCGATGATCGAGTCCTTGGCGGCATCGGTCACCACCAGCTCCATCTGTTGCCCGGCCAGCTGCGCCTTCACCCTGGCCAGCAGCATGTCCACGATCTCGCGGATCTCCTCGCGGGTCAGCTGGCGGAACACGACGGTCGCGTCGATGCGGTTCAGGAACTCGGGGCGGAAGGCGTTCTTCAGCTCGCCCAGCACCTTGTCCTTCATGCGCTCGTAGTCGGCCGATGCCTGCGCAGCCACGTCAGCTGCCCCGGCCCGGAAGCCGATGGAGGTGTCCTTCTGCAGCTGCTGGGCGCCGACGTTGCTGGTCATGATGATAATCGTGTTCCTGAAGTCGACACGGCGACCCTTGGCGTCGGTCAGGTGCCCGTCCTCCAGGATCTGGAGCAGGATGTTGAACACTTCGGGGTGCGCCTTCTCGATCTCGTCGAGCAGGACCACGCTGTAGCTCTTGCGCCGCACGGCCTCGGTCAGCTGGCCGCCCTCGTCGTAGCCGACGTAGCCGGGCGG
>DATBIY010000108.1:0-5394 GCA_036556695.1 Candidatus Limnocylindria bacterium | reverse complement strand
GGGGTCGGCGGCCAGCCGGTAGCCGCCACCCGGGCCCGGTCGACCGGTCACGATCCGCTTCCGCACCAGGTCGCCCATGACCTGGCCGAGGAATGTCTGCGGAATTTCGGTCGTGGCCACGATGCGCTGCCCGCTGACGCTTGCCGGAGCGGCATCGGCCACCGCCAGCGCGGCGCGGATGGCGTAATCGCCGCGGCGGGTGAGCTCCAGCTTCATGGTTTCGACCTCGATGTGCCATGTGTCACGCCGAATTCGTGACGTTCGGCAGCGGCGCCACTTCGAGCGGGATTATTTACTAACGCCATAAAGATTAGTAGCCGCAATGCCCTGGAGGCAAATGGAAATGGCCCGCCTGGCCGTCGTCATCTGCGCGATCGCATCGGTTCTGGTGCTGTCGCTGATCTATTCCCGCATGGCGCCCGTCCCGGTGGCCGGCGCTGCGTCGTCCGTTGCGCCCGGCGCGTCGCACGACATGTCGAACATGGATCCGCCGGCCGGCGAGGTGGCGGCCGATCCATCGGCTCCTGCCTATGAGCTGCATGACCCGAAGGCCCCGGCGCTGGCCGAGGGCGAGGTGCATGACATCGACCTGTACGTCGTCGAGCAGCAGATGACCGTGGCCGATGGCTTCGCCCAGACGGTGTACGCCTTCGGCTTCACGCCCGAGACGGCCACCGTGCCCGGACCGACGATCCGGGTCAAGGTGGGGGACACGGTGCGCATCCACTTCAAGAACCCGGCGTCGAACCTGATGCCGCACTCGGTCGACTTCCACGCGTCGCTGGTGGCCTGGAACGACGAGATGACCGACATCAACCCGGGCGAGGAGAAGCTCTACGAGTTCACCGCCGACTACGCCGGTGTGTTCATGTACCACTGCGGCACGGCCGGTGCGCTGAGCCACATGCTGAACGGCATGTACGGCATGATCATCGTCGAGCCGCGCGAAGGGCTGCCGAAGGTCGACCACGAGTTCTTCGTGGTCCAGAACGAGTGGTATCTCGGCCCGCAGGGCGAGACCGGCGACCTGGCGGCCGCCAACGCTCCCGTCCCCAGCCCGGACTTCGTGGTCTTCAACGGCGTGGCCAACCAGTACAAGGACAACCCGATCCAGGTGCCGACCGGCGAGACGGTGCGCGTCTTCCTGCTGGATGCCGGGCCGAACATCGACTCCAGCTTCCACATCGTGGGCACGGTCTTCAGTGACGTCATCAAGGAGGGAATCCACCTGCAGCGCGGCAACGAGGGCAGCTGGGGCTCGCAGGCAGTGGACCTGTCGCCCGCCCAGGGAGCCATTGTCGAGTTCGAGTTCGCGGAGGACGGGCTCTACCCCATGGTGACCCACGCCTTCAACTTCGTGGCCCATGGCGCCATCGGCCTCTTCCAGGCCGGTGACGGGGACCCCACCAACTGAGCGTGAACCTGGCGATCAGTTCGCACCCTCCGCACCCGGATCGGCCCGACGCCGGTCTGGGTGCCTCGCGAATCGCCGAACGGCAGATCCTGCAGCTGGGCATCGCCCTGGCCGGCACGTTCCTGCTGGCGGCGGTGGCCAGCGGCGCGCTTCCGCTCGGACCGCTGCATGGCTGGGTTGCCACCCACCTGTCGCTGGCCGGGGCAGCGACCGTGGCGATCGGGACCTTCATGCCCCACTTCGGGGTCACGCTGGCCGGCACGCGCCCAGAGCCGTGGCCGCTGCGCCTGGCCGGTGTGCTGCTCCTGTTCGCCGGGATGGCCACCGTGGCGCTGGGCCGCCCGCTGGTCGATCCGGCCGTCGCCGCGGCGGGCGGGCTCGCCGTTCTGGTAGGCATCGGCCTGACCGCCTGGACGACCTTTGCGCCGATGCGATCCGGCCTGGCGCGCCGTCACCCGATCGTGCAAGTCACGTACGCAGTCGCCCTGGCAGACCTCACCGTCGGGGCGTCGCTGGCGACGATGTTCCTCTTCGGCTGGACGCCGGTGATCGACCACTGGGTGGCGCTGAAGCCAGCCCATGCCTGGCTCAACGTCATGGGGTTCGTGTCGCTGACGGTGGCAGGCACGCTGGTGTACCTGTATCCGACGATCGTCGGGGCACGGATCCGCGCCCATCCCTCGATGGCTGCGGCGGTCGTCGGGCTGCTCCTCGGTCCGCCACTGGCCGCGGCGGGCTATGCAGTCTCGCTCGAGCCGCTGGCGCTGGCGGGCGCTGGTATGGCGCTGGTCGGAGCGGCCGGGCTGCTGTGGTACGGGATTGATACCTGGCTGCGCCGTGGCCAATGGGCGCGCGACCTCGCCTGGCATGACGTCGCCGCGCGCCACGGGCTGGCGGCCATGGCCTGGTTCGTCGCCGCGGCCGCGGCGATGGCCGCGCGGATCCTCCAGGAGGGCGTGGTCGTGCCCGGCTGGGCGCTGGGCATCATCGCGATACCGATCATCGGCGGCTGGGTGGCCCAGGTGCTGGTCGCCGCCTGGTCGTACCTGCTCCCCGCGGTCGGGCCGGGCGACATGGCGGCCAAGGGCCGCCAGCGCGCCGTGCTGGCATGGGCCGCGGTGCCGCGCCTGGTGGCCTGGAACGTCGGCCTGTTGCTGCTGTGGCCGGGCCTCGCCTTCGGCGTGACCTGGCTGTTCATCCCCGGCGTGCTGCTCTTCGCGCCGGCAGCGCTCGCCTCGCTGGCGCTGCTCTTCCGGGCGTTGATGACGGCAGCGCAGATGGGCTGAGGCGATTCCTGACAGGATCTGTCAGGAATGACTGTCATGATGATGCGCCGATAGACTGGCACTGACCGTGACGCGACCCACCACCCCCGACCCGCTCGACCGATTCTCGCCACCGACCCGCACCTGGTTTTCGGAAACCTTCGCCGGGCCGACGCGCGCGCAGTCGCTCGGCTGGCCTGCCATCGCCGATGGCGGTCACGTCCTGCTGCACGCCCCCACCGGCAGCGGCAAGACGCTGGCCGCCTTCCTGTGGACGCTGGACCGGCTGTTCAGCGAGCCCGCGCCGCGGCCGAAGGACCGCCGCATGCGGGTCCTGTACGTCAGCCCGCTGAAGGCGCTGACCTACGACGTCGAGCGCAACCTGCGCGCGCCGCTGGCCGGCATCCGGCGCACCGCCGAGCTGGCCGGCGAGACGCTTCCCGAAATACGCGCCGGCTCACGGACCGGGGACACGCCGGCGGACGCTCGACGCCAACTGGTGAAGGATCCGCCCGACATCCTGGTTACTACGCCGGAGAGCCTGTACCTGATGCTCACCAGCCAGGCGCGGGATGCACTGCGCGGCGTGGAGCACGTGATCGTCGATGAGGTGCATGCCATCGCCGGCACCAAGCGCGGCGCGCACCTGGCCCTCAGCTTGGAGCGGCTGAGCGCGCTGACGGAGCGTCCGCCGCAGCGCATCGGCCTGTCCGCCACGCAGCGGCCGCTGGAGACGATCGCCGCGTTCCTCGGCGGGAGCGGCCCCGGGCGGGAGGTGGCAATCGTCGATGCCGCGGACCGCAAGACGCTGGAGCTGGAGGTCATCTTCCCGGTGGAGGACATGACCCGCATGGGCGAAGAGCTGGAGCTGGAGGAGCAGCCGGGCGGTCCGGCCGCGGCTCCGGACGGCCGGCGCTCCATCTGGCCCAGCATCCACCCCCGGCTGCTGGAGCTGATCAGGGCCCACAGGTCCACGCTGGTCTTCGTCAACTCGCGACGCCTGGCGGAGCGCCTAGCGGCGCGCCTCAACGAGCTCGCCGGCGAGGAGCTGGTCCGGGCGCATCACGGCAGCATCGCGCGGGAGCAGCGACTCGAGATCGAAGAGGCGCTAAAGGCCGGCCGCCTCCCGGCGCTGGTCGCGACCAGCAGCCTGGAGCTGGGCATCGACATGGGGGTCATCGACCTGGTCATCCAGATCGAGGCGCCGCCCAGCGTTGCTGCTGGCCTGCAGCGCATCGGCCGCGCCGGGCACCAGGTCGGCGCGCCGTCCACCGGCAAGATCTTCCCCAAGTACCGCGGCGACCTGCTCGAGGCGGCGGTGGTCGTGCGCCGCATGCTCGACGGCGCGATCGAGGAGACGCGGGTGCCCCGCAACCCGCTGGACGTGCTGGCCCAGCAGCTGGTCGCCATCTGCGTTGACAGAGCGTGGAGCGTCGAGGAGCTGCATCGGCTGGTCATTGGCGCCTACCCATTCCGCGACCTGTCGCGCGAGCAGCTGGAGGGCGTGCTCGACATGCTTTCCGGCCGATACCCGTCGGACGAGTTCGCCGAGCTGCGACCACGCGTGGTGTGGGATCGCACCACTGACACCGTCAGCAGCCGCAACGACGCCCGGGTCGTGGCAATCACCTCCGGCGGCACCATCCCGGATCGGGGCCTGTACGGCGTCTTCCTGGCCGGCGACGAGAGCGGCAAGGGGCGCCGCGTCGGCGAGCTGGACGAGGAGATGGTCTACGAGTCGCGGGTGGGCGAGGTGTTCCTGCTGGGCGCCTCCTCGTGGCGCATCGACGAGATCAAGCCGGATCGGGTGCTGGTCACGCCGGCCCCGGGTGAGCCCGGCAAGATGCCGTTCTGGAAGGGCGACGGCATCGGCCGACCGATCGAGCTGGGCCGCGCCATCGGCTCATTCCTGCGCGAATTGGAGCCGATGAAGCCCAGTGACGCGGAGGCCCGCCTGCGCGAGGGCCACCAGCTCGACCCGTTCGCGGCCCGCAACCTGGTCGCCTACCTTGGCGAGCAGCGCGAGACCACCGGCGCGCTGCCCACCGATCGGCAGCTGGTCATCGAGCGCTTCCGCGACGAGCTGGGCGACTGGCGGGTCTGCCTGCTCTCGCCGTTCGGTGGCCGCGTCCACGCGCCGTGGGCCATGGCCGTCGAGGCGCGGCTGGCCGAGGAGGGGAGGCAGGTGCAGGCCATCTGGACCGACGATGGCATTGCCCTGCGCCTGCCCGACGCCGCAGAGCCACCGGGCGAGGAGGTGTTCCTGCTGCCGCCCGACGAGCTGGACGACGTGCTGATGAGCGCGCTGGGTGGCTCGGCGCTATTTGCGTCCCACTTCCGCGAGAACGCGGCGCGCGCCCTGCTGCTGCCGCGCCGTCGGCCGGGCCAGCGCACGCCGCTGTGGATGCAGCGCCAGAAGTCGGCCGACCTGCTGACGGTCGCCAGCCGATACGGCTCGTTTCCGATCATCCTGGAGACCTACCGCGAGGTGCTGAGCGACGTGTTCGATGTGCCGGCCCTCAAGGAGGTCCTCTCCGGCATCCGCTCGCGCGCCATCCGGGTGGCGTCGGTCGAGACCCGATCGGCGTCACCGTTCGCCACCGGGCTGCTGTTCGACTACGTGGGCACCTACCTGTACGAGGGTGACGCGCCGCTGGCCGAGCGCCGCGCCCAGGCCCTCTCCCTGGACCGCGAGCTGCTGGCCGAGCTGCTGGG
>DATBIY010000107.1:0-9285 GCA_036556695.1 Candidatus Limnocylindria bacterium | reverse complement strand
GCGGCCATCGAGCGCGAGCGACGGACCGATCCGGCGGAGCTGCTGCGCCGGGTGAACGCCGACCTTGATTCGGTCACGAACGCCCTCTCCGGGCTGCCCCACGACGCGTGGCAGCGCCGCGGCCTCCACCCGACGCGCGGGGAGATGACGGTTCACGACATCGTCGAGCACTTCATCGTCGGCCACCTGGAGGAGCACGCCGACCAGCTCGACGGCCTGGAGCTGGTGAGCCTCGACGAGATCCGCGAGGCGGCGGAGCGGATCCGCGGCGTGGCGACGCGCACCCCGCTGCTGCGCTGGGACGATCGCACCTGGCTGAAGCCGGAGAGCCTGCAGCCGGTCGGCGCCTTCAAGATGCGCGGCGCCTACAACGCCCTCGCCTCGCTGACCGGCGAGGAGCGGAGCCGGGGCGTGGTCACCTATTCGTCGGGCAACCACGCGCAGGCGGTGGCACGGGCTGCGCGGCTGATGGGCGCGCCGGCGGTGATCGTGATGCCGGAGTCGGCGCCGCGGGTCAAGGTCGAGGGCGTGCAGCGCGACGGCGCCGAGATCGTGTTCACCGGCCTCGGCTCCGAGGAGCGCCACCGCATTGCACTGGACCTGGTCGAGCAGCGCGACCTGGTCATGATCGAGCCGTACGACGACCGCCGCATCATCGCCGGCCAGGGGACCGCGGGCCTGGAGATCGCCGAGGATCTGCCGGACGTGACCAGCGTGCTGATCCCGGTCAGCGGCGGCGGCCTGTCGGCCGGGATCGCCACCGCGGTGAAGACGCTGGCGCCGGGCGCGAGGGTAATCGGCGTCGAGCCGGAGCTGGCCGCCGACGCGCGCGAGTCGCTGGCTCGCGGCGAGATCGTGCAGTGGGACGCGGCCCGCACCACCCGCACCATGGCCGACGGGCTGCGCGTCGAGCAGCTGGGCCGACTGCCGTTCATGCACCTGCGGCGCTACATGGACGAGATCGTGACCGTCACCGAGGACCAGATGGTGGACGCCATCCGGCGCCTGGCATCCGGCGCGCGGCTGGTGGTCGAGCCATCGGGCGCGGCCGCCATGGCGGCCCATCTCTCCGGCGCCGCGCCGCAGGACGAGGGCGACGATCGCCGAGTGATCGTCATCAGCGGCGGAAACCTGGACCCCGCCACCTTCGCCGAGATCCTCGCCGGCTGAGCCCGGCTAGGCGCCTCGCAGGCCGCCCAGGAAGCTCACCGCATTGGCGCCGATGGCGTCGATGGCATATCCGCCTTCCTGCAGGGCCACCACCGGCATGCCGAGTCCGCCAACCATGGAGCCGATGGCGGCGTAGTCATCGGTTCGCAGGCCAAGGTCGCCAATGGGGTCGCGCTCGAAGGTGTCGAAGCCCAGCGACAGCACCAGTGGCGCGTCGGGCGCGAACGCGCGGATAGCCTCCAGGCCAAGCTCCAAAGACTCGGCGTAGGCGTCCAGCCCGGTGCCGGCGGGCTGCGGCAGGTTCAGCGTGGCGCCCAGCCCCTCGCCCGCTCCCCGCTCGGCGGCGGAGCCGGAGTAGTACGGGTAGGCGCGCGCCGGATCGGCATGGAGCGACACGTACAGGACGTCGCCCCGCTCCCAGAAGATCTGCTGCGTGCCGTTTCCGTGGTGGTAGTCGACGTCCAGGATGGCGACCCTGCCGTAGCCGGCCTCGCGGCGCAGCCACTCGGCGGTGATGGCCGCGTTGTTGAAGAAGCAGTAGCCGCCCAACATGCCGCGCGCGGCGTGGTGGCCGGG
The DNA here is from genome assembly GCA_036556695.1 of Candidatus Limnocylindria bacterium. Lineage (GTDB taxonomy): Bacteria > Chloroflexota > Limnocylindria > QHBO01 > QHBO01 > DASSCW01. The sequence continues at coordinate 7,539 of DATBIY010000107.1, read as the reverse complement.
TGGGCGGCACAGCCCGTAGGCCAGCGACGCGCCATCGACAACCAGCCGAGCGGCGGTCAGCGCCACGTCCACCGCGGCGCGCGCGGCAGCGGCCGTGCCGGCGACGATGGGTGTCGCCGTGTCGAAGCAGTACGCACCCAGGCGGCGGTGAGCGGCATCGGGCTCGGCCGGCAGCTCCATCGGCCCAACGTAGGCCGCCAGCTTGAAGGTGTCGGGGAAGAGGGGACGGCTGCCGTCGACGTCGCCGGCGGCGAGGGCATCGGTCCAGGCACGCTCGACCACCTCGAGCAGCGAGGCGTCATGCACGGCCAGGATGGGATCGGCGCCGAAGGAGTCCGGCTCCAGGAACTCGTAGCCGCCGTCCGACTGCAACGCCCGCTCGATCTCGATGGCGCGCTCCGGCATCTCGTAGCAGGGAATCTCGCGACCTGCCATCAGCTCGGTCAGCCCGCTGTGGCCCAGGTGGGCGTCGCTGTGGACCACGGATGCTGCGGCGGGCCGATCAGGCATGGGCGCCGAGTGTAGCCGCGTCCCTTGGGCTGGCAACCATCCGCCGGGTATATTCCCCTCACCCATGACCGCGCTCGACGAACGTGCGGCAATCGATGCGCTGCGCGGCTGCCCGCTGTTCGCTCCCTGCCCGGAGGGAGTACTGGCAGACGTCGGGCGGCGGCTGCGCCATCGGCATTTCCGGCGCAACGAGGTGATCTTCCACCAGGGCGACCCGGGCGACGCGCTGCACGTCATCACCAGCGGGGCGGTGAAGATCCTGCTGCCGTCACCGGACGGCGAGGAGGCGATCATCGCCACCCTGCGCGCGGGCGACTTCTTCGGTGAGCTGGCGCTGCTCGACGGCCAGCCGCGTTCCGCAACCGCCACCGCGGTCGAGCCCACCGAAACGCTCAGCCTGCCGCGTGACGTGTTCCACGAGCTGCTGGACAAGCACCCCGAGCTGCGTGACGCGCTCTTCGCCTCGCTGGCCGCGCTGCTGCGGCGCATCACCAAGCACGTCGAAGAGCTCCACTTCCTGGACCTCGCCGGCAGGCTGGCGGCACGCATCGCCCAGCTGGCGCGCCAGGCACAGCCCGGCGTCACGCGCTCGATCGAGCTGAACTGGCCCTATACCCAGTCCGACCTGGCCGCGATGATCGGCGGCACGCGACAGAGCGTGAACCGGCTGCTCGCCGACCTGATCGACAGCGGCATCCTGCGCCTGGAGCACGAGCGGCTGATCATCGGCGACCTCCAGGCGCTCGAGCGCCGCGCCGAGCGCTGATCAGAGCGACTGATCGGCGGCTACTGAACGGCGGCTCCGGCGCCCCAGCGGGCGACCTCGGCGTCCAGGTCCAGCGGCATGATGGCTGCCTGATCGGCGAACTCGCCCCACGCCTCGCGCGGCACCTGCCACATGATCTCGAACTCGTTGCCGTCCGGGTCGCGACCGTACAGCGACTTGCTCACCCCGTGGTCCGAGGCGCCGGTCATGGCGCCCGCCTCCTGCAACACTTTCGCAGCGGTCACGAGGTCCTCGACAGTATCCACCTGCCAGGCGAGGTGGTAGAGGCCCACCGACCCGCGCGGCGGCTTGGTCGCCTGCGCGCCCACCTCGAAAAGGCCAAGGTCGTGGTGGTTGCCGCCGATCGGTGATCGCATGAAGGCGGCACGCATGCCCGGCGGCCGCTCCATCTCCTCGAAGCCGAAGACGTCGCGGTAGAACGCCGCGGCGCGCTCCACATCGCGCACGAAGAGCACGGCGTGGTTCAGCCGCGTGATCGGGATGGGCATGCGTGACCTCCTAGCGCTCCAGCTTCCAGGCGCTCTGCCACGGCCAGCCGTTGGCCATGTTCAGCGAGATGTTGGTCCAGGCCATGCCCTCCAGGGCGCGGGCCATCTTCAGGTCGCCGACGTCCAGCGGCTCGAGGCCGGCATCGCGCACGATCGTCGCCACCTTGGCCTTGGCCTCGGGGTCGTCGCCGGCCAGGAAGCCGTCCAGTGGCTGGTCGCCGTTCTGCGGCTTGCCCAGCTTCGAGGCGAACACGGTGTTGAAAGCCTTGACCACCTTTGCCTCGGGAAGCAGCTGCTGGATCTGCTCGGCATTGCTGACGCCCTTCTCGATGACCGCCTGCGAATTCGTGACGTCGACCACCGGCTTGCCGGCTACCTTGTCGCGGATCTCGCCGGCCACCTCCTCGACCGCCGTGGTCGGGATGGCAAGCACCACCGCATCCGCGCCCTGCACCGCGTCCTGGGGTGACGCGGCCGGCTCGCAGTCGAGGCCCGCGGCCGCCTGCTTCGCCTTCTCGGCATTCGAGGCGGCGACCACGACCTCGTGCCCTGCATCCGTCAGGGCCGATGCCAGCGCACCGCCCACGTTTCCGACTCCAATGACTGCCACACGCATGAGATGAACGACCTGCCTTCCGGGTTGGGAATGTAGTTGCTTGCGCAACTATATCAGCGGTTGCGCAAACGCGCAAGTACCTGGCAGCGGCAGAATTCCTGCCGCAGAACTCGTGCCGCGGAGCCCCGTCGGCCGCGTGCGCCCCTAGAATTGAGCCGATGTTCTACGTGCAGCGCGGGCGCATCCCGCACAAGCGCCACACCCAGTTCCGCCAGGACGACGGCTCCCTATTCGCCGAGGAGCTCTTCGGCGTCGAGGGCTTCGCCGGCCGCAGCTCGCTGCTCTACCACCACACCCCGCCGACCCAGACGCACCAGATCGACGACCCGACGCCGGTCAGCATCGAGGCAGCCGACCCGTCCGGCACCGCGCCGCATCGGCATCACCTGGTCAACACCAAAGACGTCGAGCCATCGGGTGACGCGCTGTCCGGCCGCATTCCCCTGTTCTTCAACAGCGACGTGACCTTCGGCGTGGTGCGTCCGTCGGGGCCGATGACGGACTACTACCGCAATGGTGTGGCCGACGAGATGTTCTTCGTGCACGAGGGCAGCGGCACGCTGGAGACGCTCTTCGGGCCGATCCCGTATGGCCCAGGCGACTACCTGGTCATCCCCATCGGCACCACCTACCGGGTCGTGCCGGACGGAGGCAGCGCCCAGCGCATGCTGTGGCTGGAGTGCCCGTCGGAGATCGAGCCGCCGCGCCGCTATCGAAACGAGTACGGACAGCTGCTCGAGCACTCGCCCTACTACCACCGCGACATCCGGCCACCGGAGGAGATGGAGCCCGTCACCGGCGAGCAGGACGACTACGTCATCCGCGTCCGCAGCCGCGACCGCATCACGCCCTACCACTACCGCCACCATCCCTTCGACCTGGTCGGCTGGGACGGCTACCTGTGGCCCTTCGCCTTCAACATCGGCGACTTCGAGCCGATCACCGGGCGCGTCCACCAGCCGCCGCCGGTGCACCTGACGTTCCAGCCCCGCAACTTCGTGGTGTGCAGCTTCGTGCCCCGCAAGTTCGACTACCACCCGCTGGCCATCCCGGCGCCGTATAACCACTCGAACATCAACAGCGACGAGGTCATCTACTACGTGGCCGGCAACTTCATGAGCCGCCGCGGGGTGGACATCTCCTCGTTCACCGTCCATCCGGCCGGCATCCCGCACGGGCCGCATCCCGGTACCGTGGAGGCCAGCATCGGCAAGGAGGCGACGGAGGAGCTGGCGGTGATGATCGACACCTTCCACCCGCTGCACCTCACCCGCCAGGCGGCCGAGCTGGAGGACGCTCGCTACCCGTACTCGTGGATCCCGCCCGATGACGCGCACGAGCACGCGCGCGAGCTCTCCGAGCGCGGCCCGGAAGCCTTCCCCGACTGAGCCGATGGCGTAGCACCGGTCTTGCAAAGGAGCCACCCATGACCGATCCGACCGCCGTGCCGATCAACCTCTTCGAGAACGACCACGAGCTCATCCTCGTGACGCCCATGCCCGGGGTGGCGGCCGAGGACATCAGCGTCGACGTCATGGACGACGGCCAGCTGATCGTGCGCGCCCGCCAGCACGGCGAGGGGCAGGAGCGCATCAGCTATCTGCTGCGCGAGTGGAGCTACGGCCCGTTCGAGCGCTCCGTCCAGCTGCCGGTGCCGGTGGATGCCGCGCGGGCCAACCTCAGCTATGGCAACGGCGTCCTGACGGTCGCCCTGCCGAAGGCCGATGCCACCGCCCCCGCGATGCTGGCCGTGCACCCCACCGGACACACCCGCGGCGTGACCAGCGGCCACGCCGGCGACCGGTCGCACACCCGGCTCGGCTGACGCCGGGTGCTCCTCTACTTCCTGCGCCACGGCGACGCGGCGCCGGCGGTCGGCGGCGACGACGAGGCACGACCGCTCAGCGAGGATGGCCAGGCTGCCCTGCGGGCGGCCGCGCCGCTGTGGCAGCGACTCAACCTGCGTCCGGACGTGGTCATCTGCTCGCCGCTGCTGCGAGCCCGCCAGACCGCCGAGCTGCTGTGCCGGGGGATCGGCCACGCCGCCGGGCCGATGGTCGACGAGCGGCTGCGCCCCGGCGCCGGCTGGGGGCACCTGGCGCGCGCCATGGCCGACCATCCGGGTGCCGGCCGCGTGCTGTTCGTGGGCCACGAGCCGGACTTCTCACAGATCGTCGCGCTGCTCACCGGCGCCTCGTCGGTGCGGATGCGGAAGGGCGGATTGGCCTGCGTCGAGTTCTACGGGGTGCCCGAGCCCGGTGCCGGCGAGCTGGCCTGGCTCATCGACCCGGACCTCTACGAGGCGTGACCGCCGCGCAACCTGGGCCCGAGCGCTTCGTGACCCGCATCTCGGCCTATGCGCTGTGCGTCGAGGATGGCCGCATCCTGCTGTGCCGCATCGCGCCGGGCTACTGGTCCGGGGTGGGCGAGTGGACGCTGCCGGGCGGCGGCCTGGACTTCGGCGAGCCTCCGCGCGACGGCGCCATGCGTGAGCTGGAGGAGGAAACCGGCCTCACCGGTGAGATAGTCGGCCTGGCCGACGTGCTGTCATGGACCGGTCGGTGGACCCATCCGCGGGACGGCGTGGACGAGGCCTACCACGGGCTGCAGATCGTCTACCGCGTGCGCATCACCGGCGGCCAGCTGCGTCCGGAGCCCGACGGCTCGACCGACCTCGCCGAGTGGTTCTCGTTCGAGGACGCCGCGGCCCTGCCGCTGGTGGACCTGGCCCAGGAAGGGTTGCGCCTGGCGGGCGCCCCGGCGAGTGGCTGATCCGGCGCATCGGCTCGGCAGACCTATACTCGACGCCCATGCCCGACCCGCGACTGGAGCTGCATAGCCTGCTGCTGTGCGACCACGCCATCACGGCCCAGGACGGCAAGGTCAGCGCCATCGGCCTGTTCAGCCAGATCAACGTGACCAGGCTGCCGACCGTGTACGGCCGCTTCTTCATCGTTGCGGTGCTGGAGGCCGATCCCGGGCAGCACCAGCTGACCTTCCAGGTCATCGGCCCTTCCGGCCAGCCAATGCTGGCCCGCCCGCCGCAGATGCGCCTGGAGGTGCCGCCCAAGGCGATCACCGCCAACATCGTGGCCGACCTGAAGGGCCTGCAGGTCCGCGAGCTGGGCAAGCACCGCCTGGAGCTGCGGACCGGCGATCGGGTGCTGGGCGGCACGCCGTTCACCATCAACCTGTTGTGGCAGGATCGCCGCGCCGCTAACGCCTGACGGATCTCACGTTTCCGGCCGGCGGGGCGTTCCCAGTGAGCACACCCCCGCTCAACCAGGAGGAGCCATGGCCCTGCTCGCTTCCGAGCTTCACGCGGAGGAGAAGCCGCGCTTCACCGCGGTCCGCACCACCAACATCTTCTGCCGCCCCGGCTGTCCGGCCAGCCCGCTACCCGCCAACACCGAGCGCTATGCCACCGCGCGCGACGCGCTGTTCGCCGGCTACCGAGCGTGCCTGCGCTGCCGCCCGCTGGACGATGTGCGCCTAGCCCCGACTGACGCCGAGGTGCGCCGTGCAGAGCGGCTGCGCCCGCTACTGCGCGCGGCGCGGGAGACGCGCCGCCGACGGACCGGACATGACCATGTCGCCCTGGCCTTCGTGCGAACGCCGCTGGGTCCAATGCTCGCCGGTGCAACGAGCAAGGGCATCTGCCTGCTGGAGTTCACCGACCGGCCGATGCTTCCCACCCAGCTGGCCATTCTGGAGCGGCGGCTGCGCCGGCCCTTGGTGGCGGGACGCCACGCGCTGATCGACCTCCTGCAGGACCAGCTGGACGAGTACTTCGCCGGCACGCGAAGCACCTTCGACCTGCCGCTGCTGGCGCCGGGCAGCGCCTTCCAGGAGCGAACCTGGGCCGAGCTGCAGCGCATTCCGCTCGGCAGTACCGCGACCTACGAGGAGCTGGCCAGGCGCGCCGGCCGGCCGGGCGCACAGCGGGCCGCGGGGACGGCGAACGGTGCCAACCGGCTGGCTGTCGTCGTCCCGTGCCACCGCGTGATCCGCAAGGGCGGCGGGCTGGGCGGCTACGGCGGCGGGCTGTGGCGCAAGGCGTGGCTGCTCGACCACGAGCGGCGGCTTGCCGATACAGCGACCGCCTAGGAGCGCTCGGCCTTCCAGGCAACCAGCACGCCGACGTCCTCGTACTTCCAGGCGACGTCGACCGAGGCGAAGCCGGCGGCCGTCATCCACGACAGCTGGTCCGCGGTGGTGTCCAGGTGGTCGTGCTCCGCCTCGTGCGGATCCTCTGGACGCGGGTAGTCGTACAGCTCCAGCAGCCGGTCGGAGGCGTGGCGGAAGGCATCGGCCACGATCAGCACGCCGCCGGGCGCGAGGTGCTCCCATAGGCGCGAGAAGAGATGGCGCTTCTCGTCGGCCCACAGGTGGTGCACCGCCAGCACGCTGACGATGGCGTCGTACAGGCCGTCGAGCTGCGGATTGGCGATGTCGCCGGCGCGCAGCTCGAAGCGGCCGCGGTACTCGCGCAGCCGGCGCCGTGCTCGGCCCAGCATCTCGCGGGAGACATCCATGCCGACCACGCGCGTGTCCGGCAGCGCCTCGAGGATGCGGAGCGCCGTGGTGCCGGTGCCGATCCCCAGGTCAAGCACGCGGTGCGGCGGCCGCAGGGACAGCAGCCCGATGACCGTGTCCTGGATCTCGTCGTAGCGCGGCACCTGCTGCCGGATCTCGGCGTCGTAGTGCGACGCCCACTCGTCGAAATGCTCGCCGACGGTTCGCGGGTGCGCGGCGGCCGGATCGGTCACCAGGTGATGTCGGTGCCCATGGCGTGGTAGCCGCCATCCACGTGGATCATCTCGCCGCTGGTCATGGCCGACCAGTCGCTTAACAAGAAGCAGACCATCTGGCCGACGGGGGTCGCGTCAGTCATGGACCACTTCAGCGGGGCGCGACGCAGCCAGCCGGAGGCGATGTCGTCGAAGCCGGGGATGTTCTTGCCGGCCATGGTCCGGATCGGCCCCGCCGATACCGTATTGACCCGGATGCCGTGTGGCCCTAGGTCGCGGGCGAGGTAGCGGGTGGTCGCCTCCAGCCCGGCTTTGGCGACGCCCATCCAGTCGTAGATCGGCCAGGCGAAGCGGCCATCGAAGGTCAGGCTCACCACGCTGGCGCTG
>DATBIY010000106.1:0-6527 GCA_036556695.1 Candidatus Limnocylindria bacterium | reverse complement strand
GTCGGGCTCGAATTGGGGCAGGGTGATGATGGCGCTGACGTACTCGCCCTGGTCCACCTGCACGCCGGGCAGGTTGATGATCGGCAGGCCCTTGGCCTGGCGGCTGGCCTCCGGCAGGGTGTGGACCCGGGTGATGAACACCCGGCCACGGTTGGTGAAGAACAGGATGTAGTCGTGGGTGTTGGCCACCAGCAGGTGGCGGACCGCATCCTCCTCGCGAGTGATCATGGCCAGCTTGCCCTTGCCGCCGCGCCGCTGTGAGCGGAAGGTTCCGATCTGCTGGCGCTTGATGTAGCCGCGCTGGCTGAGCGTGACGACTACGTCCTCGGCGGCCACCAGGTCCTCGGCGGTCAGCTCGCGGTTGGCATCGGCCTGGATGCGCGTCTTGCGATCGTCGCCGTACTTGCGCTTGAGCTCGGTCAGCTCGTCGGTGATGACCTGCAGGATCTTGCGCGGATTGGCCAGCAGGTCCTCGAGGCTGGCGATGAGCTGGATGATCTGGCGGTACTCGTCCTCGATCTTCTTGCGCTCGAGGGCTGCGAGGCGGCGCAGCTGCATCTCCAGGATGGCGTTTGCCTGGATCTCGGTAAGCTTGAAGCGCGACATGAGGTTGGTGCGGGCAACGTCCACGTCGGCTGCCGCGCGGATGGTGGCGATCACCTCGTCCAGGTTGTCGAGCGCGATCTTCAGGCCTTCCAGGATGTGCGCCCGCTCCTGCGCGCGCGCCAGGTCGAACTCGGTGCGGCGCCTGACGACCTCTCGCCGGTAGCCGATGTAGTGCTCGAGCATCCGCTTCAGGCCCAGGGTCTGCGGCTGCCCGTCGACCAAGGCCAGCATGTTCGCGCTGAAGCTTGTCTGCAGGGCGGTGTGCTTGAACAGCTGCTGCATCACGGTGTGCGGTGAGCCGTCACGTTTGACCTCGACCACGATACGCATGCCGTTCCTGTCGCTTTCGTCGCGAATGTCGCTAACGTCGGTGATCCGCTTGGATCCGACGAGGTCCGCCATCTTCTCGATGAGGCTGGTCTTGTTGACCTGGTACGGCAGCTCGGTGATGACCACCGCCATCCGCCCCGGGCGCGTCTCCTCGAAGGCGACCTGGCCGCGGATGATGACCCGCCCGCGGCCTGTGGCGTACATCTGTCGGATGACGTCGATGCGCTCCTTCTCACCGCTGATCGAGCTGCGCTGGTCCTCGAAGCGGAAGATCGTGCCGCCGGTGGGGAAGTCGGGACCGGTCACGATGTCACACAGCTCGTCGACCGTCAGCTCCGGGTTGTCGATGAGCGCGATGACCGCATCGGCAACCTCGTTCAGGTTGTGCGGCGGGATGTTGGTCGCCATGCCGACCGCGATGCCGCTGGAGCCGTTGACCAGCAGGTTGGGCAGCTTCGAGGGAAGCACCACCGGCTGGCGCAGCCGCCCATCGTAGTTGTCGACGAAGTCGACGGTCTCCTTCTCGATGTCGCCGAGCATCTCGTCGGCGATGGCCGCCATCCGCGCCTCGGTGTAGCGCATCGCCGCCGGCGGGTCGCCGTCGACCGAGCCGAAGTTGCCCTGCCCGTCCACCAGCGGGTAGCGCAGGCTGAAGTCCTGGGCCAGCCGCACCAGGGTGTCGTAGAGCGCCAGGTCGCCGTGCGGGTGGTACTTGGCCATAGCCTCGCCCACGATGCCGGCGCATTTGCGGTAGGCCACGTTCGAGCGCAGCCCCATCTCGTGCATCGTGTACAGGATTCGCCGATGGACTGGCTTCAGCCCGTCGCGCACGTCCGGCAGCGCCCGGGCGACGATCACGCTCATGGCGTAGTCGATGTACGCCGAGCGCATCTCGTCCTCGATGGCAACCGCCCGCACGTTGCCTGTATGCATGGTCATCGTGTCGCTCTCGTCGTTTCAGTCGCTTCCGTTTTCTTGGGTGGCGCCATGTAGCGCGCCTTGAGGTTCTCCTTCTGGCTGGGCGTCGCGCCGAGGAAGCGTCCCTCCGCCTCCGCCACGATGCGGCCGTCCGCACCGCGCACCTCGCCGCGCACGTGGTAGATCCGCCGCCGGCGCTGGTCGACCCAGGCACGGGCGAAGAGCTCCTCGCCGGGGTTGGCCGGGGAGCGGTAGCGGATGTTCATCTCGGCGGTGACGGCCCACGAGTCGTAGCTGGACGGGGCCCAGGCCATCACTTCGTCGAGAAGCGTGGCCAGCAGCCCGCCGTGCACCTTGTCCTCCCAGCCCACGTAGTCCTTGCCGGGCGTCCAGGTGGTCGAGGCCGTGCCGTCATCGCCGAGCTCGATGTGCAGGCGCATGCCGATGGGGTTGCTGTCGCCGCAGGCGAAGCAGTTGTGGTCGGCGAACGCGTAGCGACGCCCGTCGCTGGCCACGATGGAGCGGCTGTCGCCGATCGATCGGCCTTCGCGGCGGGGAGCGGAGGTCACCAGCGGTCGTCCTCCTCCTCGTCCGCCCAGCGGCCGGGATCGACGAAGTCGTCGTCCTCGGCACGGCGCAGGCATTGGTCCGCAATGGCCAGCGCGAAGGCGTGGCTCACCGCGTAGCCGTCGCGCAGGAAGTTGACCGCCTCACGGCGATCGCCGACGCCATTCGCTTCGAGCAGCTCGCACCACTCGTCGAGCTTGCGGCCGGTCTTCGATTCCACCTGGCGGATGTCGGCTACGTGTCGGCTAGGCATCGGCTCGTCTGCTCCTGCTCAGAAGTCCAGGTTCCGGACCTTGCGAGCCTCGCCACGGATGAAGTCCCTCCGCGGCTCGACACGCTCGCCCATCAGCGTGCTGAAGATCTCGTCGGCGGCTGCCGCCTCCCGGACCGAGACCTGCAGCAGGGTCCGCGTGTCTGGGTTCATGGTGGTTTCCCACAGCTGGTCGGCGTTCATCTCGCCCAGGCCCTTGAAGCGCTGGACGCTGATGTTCTTGGTCTTGCCCTCGCGCGACAGCTCCTTGACCGCCTGGTCGCGCTCCTTCTCGGTATTGGCGTAGCGCGTCACCTTGCCGGTGCTCACCCGGTAGAGGGGCGGCTGGCAGAGGTACAGGTAGCCCTGGTCGATGACGTCGGGCATGTGCCTGAAGAAGAATGTCAGCAGCAGGGTGCTGATGTGCGCCCCGTCGACATCGGCGTCCGACAGCAGGCAGATGCGGTGATAGCGCAACTTGCTGATGTCGAAGGTGTCGCCGATGCCGGTGCCCAGCGCGATGATCAGCGGCCGAACCTTTTCGCTCGACAGCACCTTGTCCAGCCGTGCCTTCTCGACGTTGAGCATCTTGCCGAACATGGGCAGGACGGCCTGGAAGCGGCGGTCGCGCGCCTGCTTGGCCGATCCACCGGCGGAGTCGCCCTCGACGATGTACAGCTCGCTGCGCGCCGGGTCGCGCTCCTGGCAGTCCGCCAGCTTGCCGGGCAGTGCCATGCCATCCAGGGCGCCCTTGCGGATCACCAGGTCGCGCGCCTTGCGTGCCGCCTCGCGCGCCCGGGCGGCGGTGACGCTCTTTTCGATGATCCGCCGCCCGTCGGCGGGGTTCTCCTCGAGGTGCTGGACGATGCCGTCGGCCACCACTGCCTGGACGATGCCCTTCACGTCGGCATTGCCCAGCTTGGCCTTTGTCTGGCCCTCGAACTGCGGGTCGGTGAGCTTGACGCTGATGACGGCGGTCAGCCCCTCGCGCACGTCGTCGCCAGCCAGGTTGGCGTCCTTCTCGGACAGCGTGCTGGACTTGCGTGCCCAGTCGTTCAGCGAGCTCGTCAGAGCCGCCCGGAAGCCCGTCACGTGCGTTCCGCCATCGACAGTGTGGATGTTGTTGGCGAAGGCCAGCACGTTCTCGGCGAATCCGTCGTTGTACTGGAGCGCCACCTCGACGCTGGTGCCCTCGACCACGCGCTCGACGTGGATCGGCTTGTGGTTCAGCACGTCGCGGCGTCGATTCAGGTGCCGCACGAAGCTGGTGACGCCGCCCTCGAAGAAGAAGTTCTTCTCGCGATCGGCGCGCTCATCGCGCAGCCGGATCCAGACGCCCTTGTTCAGGTATGCGCTCTCGCGGAGACGCGTGGCGATGGTCTCCCAGGAGTAGTCCAGCGTCTCGAAGATCGTCGGGTCCGGCGAGAAGAAGGTCCGCGTGCCGTGGTGGCGCTCCCACTTCGGGTCGAGACCGCGGTTCGCTTCAGCCTCGCCACCGCTCTGCCGCACCCGACCGGTCGGCGCGCCGCCGTTGGCGTACTCCTGCACGTAGCGCTTCTTCTCGCGCAGCACTTCCACCCGCATGCTGGTCGATAGCGCGTTGACCACGCTCACACCCACGCCGTGCAGGCCGCCGGACACCTTGTAGCCGCCACCGCCGAACTTGCCGCCGGCATGGAGCACGGTGTGCACCACTTCCAGCGCGTCCTTGCCGCTGGTGTGCTTGCCAACCGGGATGCCGCGCCCGTCATCGACCACCTCGACCTTGCCGTCGGCATGGATGGTCACGTCGATGCGCGTCGCGACGTTGGCCATCGCCTCGTCGATGCTGTTGTCGACGACCTCCCAGACCAGCTGGTGCAGGCCGCGCTCGTCGGTGGAGCCGATGTACATGCCCGGCCGCTTGCGAACGGCCTGCAGGCCCTCCAGGACCTGGATGTTGGCTGCCGTGTACTCGGCCGAGGCCTTGCTGCGGCGGCGGGCAGGCTGAACCGTCATCGGCTCACCCCGGGCTGAATCTCCGAGGCCGATGGATCGGTGGTCGGCGTCGTCTCCGGTGCCTCGACCGAGATCGGCGACGGGTCGCCGGTGCCCGGTGATCCGGCCACGCCGCGGGTGATGATGGCGTACAAGCGGTCGAGCTCCTCGTCGCTATAGAAATCGATGACCAGGCGGCCGCCCCTGCGGGTCCGCACGATGCCAACCTTGGTTGCCAGGATGCCGCGCAGCTGTGCCTCGAGATCGGCGAGATCCTCCGACAGCGGCCGGCGACGGGTGGCCGGGGCATCGCGCTTGCGGCGGACGAGCTCTTCGGTCTGCCGCACGGACAGATGCCGCTCCAGGACGACCTGCAGCACGGCGCGCTGCAGCTCCGGGATGGTCAGCGCGGCGAGTGCGCGACCGTGGCCCTCGGTGATGCGTCCGTCGATGATCGCCTGGCGCGTCTCGGCGGCCAGGTCAAGCAGGCGCAGCGCGTTGCTGATCGCCACGCGGCTCTTGCCGACGCGCGTGGCGACCGCCTCGTGCGTGAGCCCGAACTCGCCGATCAGCTCGCGATAGGCGCTCGCTTCCTCGATGGGGTTCAGATCCGCGCGCTGCACGTTCTCGACGAGCGCCAGCTCCAGGAGCTCGTTCGCCTCCGATTCACGCACGACGGCGGGGATCATCTGCAGCCCGGCCATGCGCGCGGCGCGCAGCCGTCGCTCACCGGCGACCAGCTCGTAGCCGCCATCCGCGCTGCCGCGCACCACGATCGGCTGGATCACCCCGTGCGCCGCGATCGAGGCTGCCAGTTCGGCCAGCTCCTCCTCGTTGAAGGCAACCCGCGGCTGGTGCGGGTTGCGGCGCACGCGATCGATGGGCACCTGCGCCGGCGGCGCTTCAGCCCCGCGCGGGATGAGCGCCTCCAGGCCCTTACCGAGCCCGAACGACCTAGCCACGGGCCGCCACCTCGAGCGCCAGGCTGCCGTACGCCTGAGCGCCGCGCGAGCTCGGGTCGTAGAGGGCAATCGGCAGGCCATGGCTGGGTGCCTCGGAGAGGCGCACGGTGCGCGGCACCACCGACTCGTAGACGATGCCGTTCATGTGGCGGCGCACCTCGGCCGCGACCTGCGCGGAGAGGTTGGTGCGAGCGTCGTACATGGTCAGCAGCACGCCCTCCATCTCGAGGCGCGGGTTGAGGCTCTCGCGGATGAGTCGGATGGTGTTCACCAGCTGCCCCAGGCCCTCCAGTGCGTAGTACTCGGTTTGTATCGGAATGAGGACCCCATCGGCGGCTGTCAGCGCGTTCACCGTCAGCAGTCCCAGCGACGGCGGACAGTCGATCAGGACTCGCTCGTAGCGTCCGTCCAAATCACCCAGCGCCGCCGCCAGCCGGCGCTCCCGGGCCGGTAACCCAACCAGTTCGACCTCTGCCCCTGAAAGGGCTGGTGCTGATGGCAGCAGATCAAGTCCCTCGACCGACGTCCCGACGATGAGCTCCGCGGGCGGCACGCGCTCGATCAGCGCGTCGTAAACCGATCGATCGAGGCTCCGGCCGTCCACACCAAGCCCGCTGGTCGCGTTGCCCTGCGGATCGAGGTCGATGACGAGGGTGCGGGTGCCGGAGAGGGCCAGATATGCCGCCAGGTTCACCACGGTCGTCGTCTTTCCGACGCCGCCCTTCTGGTTTGTGCAGGCGGTAACTCTGACCACGAGCGCTCCGCAGCGAGTTCAATTCGGTATTCGAATTCTACCAGTTTGGGCGCTTACCGGCTGCTTACGCGCGACGTATCGGACTGTGGATAACCGGGCTTGCGGACTCCATGTTTCACGTGAAAACCGGGCAGAGGCTGTCGAATGTTTCACGTGAAAACCG
>DATBIY010000105.1:0-50925 GCA_036556695.1 Candidatus Limnocylindria bacterium | reverse complement strand
AGGAGCAGCTGGCGAAGCTGACAGATCCGCAGGCCGCGGCCAAGGACGCTGCGCTGACCCAGCTCTCCCGCGAGCTGTCGAAGGCCGCCACCGGCAACGAGAGCGCCAACCGCGACGGCGACCCGGAACAGGCGGCCAAGGACCTGGAGGGGCTGAAGAACAGGTCTGGCAGCATGAGCGGCCAGCAGGCCTCGCAGATCGCCGAGCAGCTTCGACGGGCGGCCGCGGCGGCCGGCGCACAGCAGCCGGACGTGGCTCGTGAGCTGGCCCGCGCCGCTGACGCGCTCGACCGCGTGGCCGACAGCGGCAGCCCGCAGGCTCGCCAGCAGGCGGCCGATGCGCTGCAGCGTGCCGCGGACGCGGTCCGCCGGGCGAACTCCAACCGGCAGCTGCAGCGCGGCGTGGCGCGCGCCCAGTCGGCGTTGCAGGACGGCGCGCGACAGGTCGCGCGCGCAGGCCAACCCCAGGCGGGCGCATCCGGGCAGCCAGGTGCCTCAGGCCAGCCTGGTGCCTCAGGCCAGCCTGGTGCCTCGGGGCAGCCTGGTGCCTCGGGCCAGCCTGGTGCCTCGGGACAGCCGGGGCAACCGGGCGCGTCGGGGCAGCCACAGCCGGGGAGCTCCGGCCAGCCGGGGAGCTCCGGCCAGCCGGGCAACCAGCCCGGCAACCAGCCGGGCAACCAGCCAGGGAATCAGCCGGGAAACCAGCCGGGCAACCAGCCCGGGAATCAGCCTGGCAACGGCGGACCGGGGGTGGGTGGCGGTGGCACGGGCGTGCGCCGCATTCCGGGTGGCGGCATCCGCATCGGCGGCTTCGACGGACCAACCCGCGGCAACCAGGGCTTCGACGTGGACGGCCTGGACGACGTGTTCACGCCATGGGATCGGATCGGCCAGCCGGGTGACCCGAGCTTCATCGCCGGGCAGGGTGGCGACGGCGGGCAGCAGCAGAACGGCAGCGGCAGCGGCATCGGCCTGGACAACGACTCGCTGGTCCCGTACCGCTCGGTGTTCGACCTGTTCACCAGCTTCGCCAACTTCCAGCTCGACCGGCAGCAGGTGCCCATCACCCTGAAGGACCTGGTGCGCGACTACTTCACCCGACTCGAACCGACCCAGTGAGCGAGGGATCCATGACCGAGCAGACCACGACCGGCGCGCCCGAGCGAATCGAGCCGGAGCGTTTCGCCGAGCTGGCGAACTCCATCGAGGCCGAGGTCGGCCGCTTCATCGTCGGCCAGCAGCAGCTGGTGCGGCACACGCTGATCAGCCTGCTGGCCGGCAGCCACGCCCTGCTGGAGGGCGTGCCCGGCTTGGGCAAGACGATGCTGGTGCGGACCATGGCCGATGCGCTGGAGCTGGGATTCAGCCGCATCCAGTTCACCCCGGACCTCATGCCGGCCGACATCGTGGGCACCAACATCATCGTCGAGGAGGAGGGCGAGCGCCGCTTCCGGTTCCAGCAGGGCCCCATATTCAGCAACCTGGTGCTGGCCGACGAGATCAACCGCGCCACTCCCAAGACGCAGAGCGCGCTGCTGGAGGCGATGCAGGAGCACCGCGTCACCGTCGCCAAGCAGCAGTACACGCTGAGCGAGCCGTTCTTCGTGCTGGCCACGCAGAACCCGCTCGAGATGGAGGGCACCTACCCGCTCCCCGAGGCGCAGCTGGACCGCTTCTTCTTCAAGGTCGACGTGCCGTTCCCATCCGAGGCGGAGCTGGTCTCGATCATGGAGCGCACCACCGGCGCGGGCCGCATCAGCGTGCAGCCGGCGGCCACCGGAGCCGACATCCTGGCCATGCAGTCGCTCGCCCGCGACGTGCCAATCGCCTCGCACGTGATGGCCTACGCGGTGAAGGTGCTGCGCGCCACGCACCCGGACGCCGAGAACGCGCCCGACCTGGTGCGGCAGTACGTGCGCTACGGCGGCTCGCCGCGTGGTGCTCAGGCCATCGTGCTGGGCGCGAAGATCCATGCCCTGCTGGACGGGCGCTTCAACGTCGCCTACGCCGACGTGCAGGCGGTGGCGCCGCCGGCACTGCGCCATCGGATCATCCTCAACTTCGAGGGAGAGGCGGAGGGCATCAGCACCGATTCGGTGGTGCGCGCCATCCTGGCCGAGACGCCCACCGAGCCGGCCGACTAGCAGACCGGCGCAGCAGAGCCGATGACCGCGCCGGTCGCCCGCCCCACGGAGCAGGGCCAGAGCAGCGACGTCATCTTCGACGAGGCGTTTCTCCGCCGCCTGGACCAGCTCGAGCTTGCCTCGCGCCGGCTGACCGCCGGCCGCATGAAGGGCGAGCGTCGCTCGGTGCGCCGCGGTCAGAGCGTCGAGTTCGCCGACTACCGCAACTACGCCGCCGGCGACGACCTGCGCCAGCTGGACTGGAACGTCTACGCGCGCCTGGAGCGGCTGTTCATCAAGCTCTTCGTCGAGGAGGAGGACGTCACCGTCCACGTCCTGGTCGACGCCAGCCGCTCCATGGACTTCGGCGACCCCAACAAGCTGCTCTTCGCTCGGCGCGCGGCGGGGGCGCTGGCGTACCTGGGTCTTGCCCACCTGGATCGCGTCAGCGTCGCGTTCCTGGGCGAAGGACGCGCCGACACGCTGCGGCCGCTGCGCGGCAAGGGCCGAGTGTTTGAAGCCTTCCGCTTCCTCTCGGCACCGCGCTCCGAGCACCTGACCGGCCTGGGGCCGGCTGCCCGCGATTACGCTTCACGCCTTCGTGGCCGTGGACCGCTGCTGCTGATCAGCGACCTGCTGGACCCGGGCTACCTGGACGCACTGCGCGACCTGGCGGGCACGCGGTGCCAGCTGTCGGTCATCCACGTCCTCAGCCCCGAGGAGCGTGATCCCGACATCCCGCCGGACGCGCGGCTGGTGGACAGCGAGACCGCGGCCGCGATCGAGGTCACCGGCGATGACGACCTGGTGGAGCGTTACCGCAGCCGGATGGACGAGTGGCAGGAGGAGATCGGCGCGTTCGTGGCACGGCGCGGTGGGTCGTATGTGTCGGTGACGTCTGACCTCGACCTGGCCGACCTGCTGTTCGATGTCCTTCGCCGCCGCCGCGTGGTCGAGTGATGATCCTCCCACTCGCGCTGATCGGCCTGATCAGCCTGCCGATCATCGTCGCGTACTACATGCTGCGGCTGCGCCGCCGCGACATGCCAGTGGGCAGCACCTTCCTGTGGCAGCAGCTTGTGCGCGACGTGGAGGCGAATGCGCCGTGGCAGCGGCTGCGCTTCAGCTGGCTGCTGCTGCTGCAGCTGCTCATCGCCCTGCTGGCGGTGATCGCCGCGGCACGCCCCTTCATGAGCAGCACGTCCGAGCTGGCGGCGAACGTCGTGCTGATCGTCGACACATCGGCCTCGATGGGCGCGGTCGACCCGGATGGCGAGCGCATGGCGCTGGCACGTGCGGCGGCCCGTGGCGTGATCGACGACCTGCCGGAGGACGGACGGGTGACGGTGGTGGCCGCCGACGACTCGGCGCACGTCCTGGTCAGCGAGACAGACGATCGGGCGGCTGCCATGCAGGCCATCGACGGCATCACGGCCACGCAGCTGCCCGGCGACCTGACCGACGCGTTCGCCCTGGCCTCGGCATTGGCCGCCCGCGACGCTGACTCGTCGGTGGTGGTGGTGACCGATGCGAACGCCGACCGGCTGCCGAGCGTCGGCATCGGCGCACGGGTGCAGGTCAGGCGGGTGGGCTCGACCGATGGCAACCAGGCGATCGCCGCCCTCTCCGCCGTGCGGCGCGCCGGCGGGGCACAGCTCGACCTGTTCGTGGCGGTCAGCAACGCCTCCGCGGTCGAGGCCACGCGTCGCCTGGAGATCTACGCCGACGGCGCGCTGGTCGACGCGCGCGACTTGACCGTGCCGGCCGGTGAGCGGGCGGAGGCGCTGATCAGCAGCGTGCCCGCGCAGTCGGGCCAGGTGGAGGCGCGACTGGCCGGCAACGACGCCCTGGCGGTGGACGATCGTGCCTTCGCCCTGGTGCCGCAGGCATCGGCCGTGCGCGCGCTGCTGGTCACGGAGGGCAACGCCTACCTGGAGAACGCGCTGGCGCTGCTGCCACGGCTCGAGCTGTACGCGGTCACGCCGGACGGATTCGCCGATGCGCTGGACGCTGCTGAGCAGGCGGGCACGCCGTACGGCTACTTCGTCTTCGACCGCTTCGTGCCGGACGAGCTGCCGGAAGCGCCGGCCATGTTCATCGGGCCGTCGGCGGATGGGCCGTTCGGCGCGATCGGTGCCACGGTCGACGGCCCGACGCTGGCGCCGCGCGACCCGGACGACCCGCTGCTGCGCTACGTCGACCTGGCCACGCTCCACGTGGGGCGCATGCGCCAGGTCACCTTGGCCGAGGGCATGCGCGCAGTGGTCAGCAGCACGGCCGGCGACCCGCTGGTGGCCGCCGGCCGCATCGACGCCCAGCCGGTCACGCTGCTGTCCTTCGCCCTGGGCGAGAGCGACCTGCCGCTGCAGGTCGCATTCCCGCTGCTGACCAGCAACCTGGTGGACTTCAGCCTGCCGCCGCCGACCGGCGTGCTGCCGCCCTCCGTGCCGCTGGGCGAGCCGCTTGGCGTACAGCTGGATCCGGCGATCACCGCCGTCTCCCTGTCGGGCGGGGGCGAGTCACTGACGCTCGACGTGATCGGCGGCCGCGTGACGCTGCCGCCTGCTGCCAGCGTCGGCGTGCGGGAGCTGCGGGCCGCCGGTGAGGGCAGCGACGGGCAGCTGCTGGGCCGCACCGCCGCCAACCTGTTCGACCCTGGCGAGTCAGCGGTGGGGCCGGGCGATCCGCAGCGCATCGTGGACATGGGACGCGTCTCGCCCGGCGAGGACGGTCCCGGGCTGCCGACGCGCTCCGAATGGTGGTGGCCACTGGCCATCGCGGCGCTGGGACTGCTGCTCGTCGAGTGGCTGCTGTTCCATCGGCCCACCCGCCGCGCCCTGCGTCGCTTCCTGGAACGACGGCGTCCGCCGGTGAGCGCTCGACCCTCTGCGCGGGCGGCACGCTGATGCCGATCGCCTTCTCCGACCCGATCTGGCTGTGGCTGCTGATTCCGGCAGCGGCCGTGATCGCCGTTGGCTGGGTGGGCGCTGCCAGAACGCTGTCCGGTGCGCGCCGCGTCGCGTCGCTGGTGATCCGCCTGGTGCTGGTGCTGTGCCTCGTCATGGCGCTGGCCGGCGTGCGCCTGGCCCTGCCCTCGGATCGCCTGGCGGTCGTGTTCCTGGTCGACGCCTCGGCCTCGATGGTCGACGCCACGCGCCAGGACATGCTCGACTTCGCGCGCGGCGCCGTGCAGCGCATGCCGCAGGAGGACGCCGCCGGCGTGGTGGTTTTCGGCGCGAATGCGCTGATCGATCGGCTGCCCTCGTCGCTGGGGGAGCTGCAGACGCCGGCATCGGCCCCGGTGATCGGCGCCACGGACGTGGCGGCCGCGGTGCGGCTGGCGACCGCCATCATGCCGGCCGGCACGCAGCAGCGCCTGGTGCTGCTGTCCGACGGAAACGACACCGGCGGCACGGCGCAGCAGGCCATCCTGGCCGCGGCGCAGGGCGGCGTGCGACTGGACGTGGTGGTACCCGGGGAAGCGGTGCGCGGCGAGGCGCTGGTCGACGGCCTGGACGCACCAGCCGGAGCGAATGTCGGCGAGACGGTCGAACTGACGGCTCGCGTGCGATCGAACATCGCCACCGCCGCCACGCTCCGCCTGCTGGCCGATGGCGCCACCGTCGCCACGCGACAGCTGCAGTTGCAGCCGGGGAGCACCAGCGTCCGCTTCACTGTGAAGGCTGACGAGCCGGGCTTCCACGTCTTCCGCGCGGTGCTGGAGCCGGCTGCCGACCACTTCGCCCAGAACAACGCGGCCGATGCCTACGTGCTGGTCGCCGGCGAGCCACAGGTGCTGGTGGCCACCGACGACGCCACGCGAGCCGCCGACTTCCTCGACGCGCTGGAGGAGGCACGGATCCAGGTCACCGTCGTGCCGGCCGGCGGCGTACCGTCGTCGCTCGCCTCGCTGGCTGCGTACGACGCGGTGGTGCTCGACAACGTGACCGCCGCCCAATTGGGCGTTGCCGCCATGGAGAGCCTGCAGGTCTACGTCCGCGACCTGGGCAAGGGCCTGGTCATGCTGGGCGGGCGGCAGAGCTACGGCGCCGGCGGCTACCTCAATTCGCCGCTGGAGGAGACGCTGCCGGTGTACATGACCGTCCGCGATCGCGAGCGCTCCCCCGACGTGGCGCTGGTGGCGGTGGTCGACAAGAGCGGCAGCATGGCCGATTGCCACTGCACCGGCGACGACCGCGACACGGCGACCAGCGGTACACGCGGCTTCGAGAAGGTGGACATCGCCAAGGAGGCGATCCTGCGGGCCGCCAATGCGCTTTCGCCAACCGACCAGCTGGGCGTGGTGGCCTTCGACCAGGCGGCGCACTGGGCGGTGCGCACCGGCCCGCTCGATCCCGGCAGCCTGCAGGGCTCCCTGGGCTTCCCGGCCGATGGCCAGACGAACATCTACGCCGGGCTGAAGGCCGCGTACGACGACCTCGTCCGTAACCCGGCGAAGCTGCGGCACATCATCCTGATCACTGACGGCTGGAGCACCTCTGGCGCCTACGACGCGCTGCTGGCCGACATGAAGGCGGCGGGCATCACGCTGTCGACCATCGGCACCGGCGGTGGCTCGGCGCGCATCCTGCGCAACCTGGCCGAGCAGTCCGGTGGCCGCTACTACGACGCCGGCGACGCGACCACCATCCCGGACATCTTCCTCAAGGAGACGATCCGCACGGCCGGCGAGAAGATCATCGAGGAGCGCTTCCAGCCAGTGCCATCGGCCCCATCCGAGATCCTGCGCGGCCTGGACGCCGGTCGGCTGCCGTTCCTGTCGGGCTACAACGCCACCACCGCCAAGGGCACCGCCAGCGTGGCGCTGCTGACCAAGCGCGACGATCCGCTGCTGGCGCAGTGGCAGTACGGCCTGGGACGGGCCGCGGCCTGGACCAGCGACACGCGGCAGGTGTGGGCCACCGACTGGATCGGCACCGAGGCGTTCGGCACGCTGGCCTCGCAGCTGGTCAGCTGGACCCTCCCGCCGCGCGATGACCAGGGTATCGAGGTGCGGTTCGCGCCCAACCGCGACGGCCAGCTCGGCGTCCAGGTCAGCTCGCTGGACGACGAGGGGGCGCCGCGCAACTTCTACCGCACTGTGGTGAGGCTGGTCGGCCCGAACCTGGACGCGTTCCAGGTTCCCCTGGTGCAGGACGGCCCCGGTCACTACACCGGCAAGGTGCGAGCCGATGATCCGGGCGCGTACCTGGTCCGCGTGGCGCAGACCCGCGAGGGCGGTGAGCCGGCGTCACGCACCCTTGGGTTGGTGTCGCCGGCCGCGGAGGAATATCGGCGCCTGGGCATCGATCGCGAAGCGTTGGTGGAGTTCGCCGCGGCGGGTGGGGGGCAGGTGCACGAGCTGCCGGCCGATCCCGACGAGGTGGAGGCGGCCGCGGCGGCGATCTGGCGCCACGACATCAGCGCCTCGGCCTTCCCCACGCCCATCTGGCCGCTGCTGCTGATTCTGGCCATGGTGCTGGTACCCATCGACATCGGCGTGCGCCGGGTTGCCATCAGCCGCTCCGACGTGACGCGGGCACGGGCCTGGGCGGCGGGCCGGCTGGGCGTGGGTCGCCCGGAGCCCGAGGCAGTGCCCGGCCTGGCCACCCTGCGCGCCGCCCGCGAGCGCACCGCGCGGCGCGTGGAGCGCCAGGCGCCAGCTGCTCCATCGGTAGCGGCCGGGCCGTCGTCGGGTGCGGCTGCTCCGCCACCGGCTCCGCGTGGCCGCGCACCGGCTCGCAACGCCGGGCCGGCTCCGAGCGCAGCGCCGGCCTCCCGCCCAACTCCGGCAGCCGAGACCACGACCGAGACCTTGGCGGAGCGCCTGGCGCGCCAGCGGCGGCGCCGCTGAACTCCCGGTGGCATGATCGGCCCATGGCCGTGCCACCCGTCCTCTGGTCGCCCCCAGCCGACGCCGCCGCCTCCACCGAGATCGGCCGCTTCAGGGCGTGGCTCGCGAAACGCCGCGGCCTGCGCTTCGAAGACTACGACGCGCTGTGGGAGTGGTCGGTCGACGACCTGGACGCCTTCTGGGGCGCGGTGTGGGAGCGCGCCGGCATCGGCCCCCACCCTGGGACCGTGCTCGCCGACCGCGCCATGCCCGGCGCCCGCTGGTTCCCGGGCGCCACGCTGAACTGGGCGGAGCGAGCGCTGCGCCTCGCGCGCCGTGGCGATGACGAGGTGGTGATGGTCGCCCGCTCGCAGACGCGGGATCGCCAGGAGCTCACCGCCGCCCAGCTGCGCGACGCGGTGGCGCGCACCCGTGCCGGCCTGCGGCGGCTGGGGATCGGCCCCGGCGACCGCGTGGCCGCGTTCCTGCCGAACGTGCCGGAGGCGATGATCGGGCTGCTTGCGACCGCCAGCCTGGGAGCGACCTGGACCTCATGCGCGCCGGAGTTCGGGGTGCGCAGCGTGGTCGATCGGTTCAGCCAGGTGGAGCCGAAGGTGCTGCTGGCGGTGGATGGCTACCGCTACGGCTCGCGCGCCGTCGAGCGGGCAGAGGAGGTATCGGCCATCCGAGAGGCCCTGCCGGCCCTGCAAGCGACGGTGGCCCTGGATTACCTGCACCCCGGTGAGCGACGGATCCCGGATGCGGTCACCTGGAGCGAGCTGACCGCTCAGCCGGGCGAACTGGCCTTCGAGCAGGTGCCGTTCGACCACCCGCTTTACATCCTCTACAGCTCCGGCACCACCGGGCTGCCCAAACCCATCGTCCACGGTCACGGCGGCATCACCCTGGAGCACTGGAAGATCCACGCCCTGCACCACGACCTCGGACCAGCCGACCGCTTCTTCTGGTTCAGCACCACCGGCTGGATGATGTGGAACTACCTTGCCTCCGGCCTGCTGGTCGACGCCACCGTGGTGCTGTACGACGGCGCCCCGAACGAGCCGGACCTCATGGCGCTGTGGCGCATGGCGGCCGAGGAGGGCGTGACCTACTTCGGAACCAGCGCCCCATTCCTGATGGCATGCCGCAAGGAGGGCCTGCGTCCGCGAGCCGATACGGACCTCGGCGCACTGCGTGGCATCGGCTCGACGGGCGCCCCGTTGCCGGCCGAGGGGTTCCGCTGGGTGTACGAGGCCTTTGATCCAAGCGTCCACCTGCAGTCAGTCTCCGGTGGGACCGATGTGTGCACCGCGTTCGTCGGCGCCTCGCCGCTGGTCCCGGTGTGGGAGGGCGAGATCAGCTGCCGCCACCTGGGCTGCGCGGTGGAAGCCTTCTCGCCGGCCGGTGAGCCGCTCGTCGGCGAGCTGGGTGAGCTGGTGATCACCCAGCCCTTGCCGTCCATGCCGGTCTCGTTCTGGAACGACGCGGACGGCTCACGCTATCGCGCGGCCTACTTCGACGACTTCCCTGGCGTGTGGCGCCACGGCGACTGGATCACCATCACCGATCGGGGATCGTGCGTGATCAGCGGCCGCTCCGACGCGACGCTGAATCGCGGTGGAGTGCGGATCGGCACGGCTGAGTTCTATGCCGTGGTCGAGGGCTTCCCGGAGATTGCGGATTCGGTGGTCGTCCACCTGGAGCAGGCCGATGAGCTGCTGCTCTTCGTTGCCTTGCGCGACGGCTCGGCCCTGTCGCCGGACCTCGAGGCGCGGCTGCGGGCGGAGCTGCGCTCAGCCCTGTCGCCGCGGCATGTGCCGGACCGGATCGTCGCCGTGCCCGGCGTTCCGCGGACGCTCTCCGGGAAGAAGCTCGAGGTGCCGATCAAGCGCATCCTGACCGGCACGCCGCCGGACGTGGCCGCTTCCCGCGGCTCGCTGGCAGATCCCGCGGCGCTGGACGCCTTCGTGGAGCTGGCCGCGGAGCGTTCCGCGTAAGCGTTTCGTCAGATTCACCAGCACCCGCCGATGCGACCTGACGGGCGGCATCGGCGACGCTACATGGCGCGAATGCCCAGGATGTTGCGCGCGATGACCAGCCGCTGGATCTCGCTGGTCCCCTCCCCGATTTCGGTGAGCTTCGCGTCGCGCAGGTAGCGCTCGACGTGATACTCGGTCACGTAGCCATAGCCGCCGTGGACCTGGATCGCGTCGTTGGTGACCTGCCGCGCGACCTCGGAGGCGTAGAGCTTGGCCATGGCCGCCTCGGTGGTGTATGGCTTGCCGCAGTCCTTCAGCCAGGCGGCGCGGTAGACGAGCAGCCGGGCCGCGTCGATGCCCACGGCCATGTCGGCGATCTTGAAGGCCACGCCCTGGAAGGAGGCAATCGGCCGGTCGAACTGCCTGCGCTCCCTGGCGTAGGCCGATGCCGCCTCGTAGGCGGCCTGCGCCAGTCCCAGTGCCATGGCGCCGATCCCAATCCGTCCGCCGTCGAGCGTCTTGAGGAACAGCTTGTCGCCCTCGCCCTCCTCGCCCAGCAGGTTGGCGGCCGGCACGCGGCAGTCCTCGAAGATCAACTCCCCGGTGTTCGAGGCATGGAGGCCCATCTTCTCTTCCATGCGTCCGACGGAGAAGCCGGGCGTATCTGCCTCGACGATGAAGGCGCTGATCTTGCCCGAGTCCGCCTCGCGATCGGTGACGGCGGTGACGATGTAGGTGCCGGCCACGCCGGCGTTGGTTATGAAGCGCTTCGCGCCGTTGAGGACCCACGTATCGCCGTCGCGATGGGCACGGGTTCGCGTGCCGCGCGAGTCCGATCCGGCGCCCGGCTCCGTCAGGCCGTAGGCGCCGAGCACCTGGCCGGAGGCCATCGGGCGGAGGTAGCGGTCCTTCTGCTCCGGTGTGCCGGCCAGGTAGAGCGGGTTGCAGCCCAGGCTGGTGTGGGCGGAGACGATGATGCCCACGCTGCCGCTGGCGCGCGAGAGCTCCTCGATGGTGATGGCGTACGCCAGGGAGTCGAGCCCGGTGCCGCCCACCTCCTCCGGATAGGGCACGCCCAGCAGGCCGAGGTCGGCCGCCTTGCGGATGATGTCGTGCGGGAACTCGCCCCTGCGCTCCAGCTCGTCGGCCACCGGCACGATCTCGCGCTCGGCGAAGTCGCGCACCGTGCGCCGGATCTCCTCGTGCTGGGCTGAGAGGGCGAAGTCCATGCAGGCACCGGTTTGCGGATTCAGTGGGATTCGGAGTCTAACAGCGGGACCCGCCGGACACGGAAACGGCGGCCGCTCGGGGCCGCCGCCGTCCGCAGGAGGAAGGGAGTACCGGGGTCAGCCGCGCTTCCACCGCTCGACGGCCCGTCGAGCGCGCTCCTCGGCCGATCGCTGAATGACGGCCCGGTGACGACGGGTCGGCAGTGGTCGCGGCCGCGAGCGCTTGGCGTGGTTTGGCTTCGCCATGGTGCTCATCAGACGTACGAGGCCGCCCGCTGGTTGCATCATCGGCGGACGGATCCTGAAACTCGTTGACAGCGCTCGCGGAGCCGCGCCTATACTGCCGGCACCTGCAAAGCCTGCAGCACTGCGACAAGGTTTTGCGGCCGCGCGAGGTCCCGAGTGCCCGCTTCCATCGACGTCAGACTCGATCGTGTCAGCAAGCGGTTCCACGACGTTGTCGCCGTGGATGACCTCTCGCTCGACGTCCAGCGCGGCGAGTTCTTCTCCATGCTGGGACCGTCCGGCTGCGGCAAGACCACCACCCTGCGCATGATCGGCGGCTTCGAGGAAGCCTCGGCCGGCACGATCTTCCTGGGTGACGCCGATGTCACCGGCCTGCCGCCGTTCAAGCGCGACGTGAACACCGTCTTCCAGAACTACGCGCTGTTCCCCCATCTCAGCGTTTACGAGAACGTGGCGTTCGGCCTGCGGCGCAAGCGCACCACTGATGGTGAGATCCGCAAGCGGGTGGCCGAGATGCTGGACCTGGTGGAGCTGCCTGGCTACGAGCGCCGCAAGCCCTCCCAGCTGTCCGGCGGCCAGCAGCAGCGCGTCGCCCTCGCCCGAGCGTTGATCAACCACCCGCGGGTGCTGCTGCTCGACGAGCCGCTGGGCGCGCTGGACCTCAAGCTGCGCAAGCAGATGCAGATCGAGCTGAAGCGCATCCAGACCGAGGTCGGCATCACCTTCATCTATGTGACCCACGATCAGGAAGAGGCGATGACCATGTCGGATCGCATCGCCGTCATGCGTCACGGCAAGATCGAGCAGCTGGGTCCGCCGGAGGAGCTGTACGAGCGGCCCACCACCGCGTTCGTGGCCGGCTTCCTGGGCGTCAGCAACCTGCTGGACGGCAACGTCGTGGCGCGCGACGGCGCCTGGGCCACCGTCCGCCTGGGAAACGGAGCCGAGGTCCGCGCGCCCGCCGATCGCGTCAACGGCGCCGCGTCGGTCCGGGTCGGAGTGCGCCCGGAGAAGCTCAAGGTGGTGCCCACGGCGGGCGACCAGGGCATGACCAACGGCGAGGACAACTGCCTGCAGGGGACCATCCTGGACGCCAGCTACATCGGCGTCAGCACGCAGTACCTGGTCGAGACAAGCGACGGCCACCGCGTGATCGTCTACGCGCAGAACCTGGAGACCAGCGGAGCGGCAGAGGCGCTCGCGGACGGCCAGCGCGTCCAGGTCAGCTGGAAGCCACAGCACACGTTCGTGATCGAGGCAGCTGAACACCAGCACGAGGCCCACGGCCAGGAGGAGACGCAACCCGATGAGTGACCAGGACCGCACCCGCCTGGAGCGTGCCATCGCCGGCGCGTTCCGCCCTCGGCGACGCCTTTCCCGTCGCACCTTCTTCCGGCAGGCGGGCAAGGGCAGCCTGTACGCCGCCGGCGCGCTGTCGCTGCCGGCGATCCTGGCCGCGTGCGGCATCCGCGCGCAGTCGCCGTCGGCATCGGCCCTGGCATCTGGCACGGCAGTGCCGACGCTCCCCGCGGAGCCGGCCGGCACCCTGGACTGGGCGAACTGGCCCGCCTATATCGACATCGACGAAGAGACGGGCGACTACCCGACCATCCAGGCCTTCGAGGATGAGTACGGCATCACCGTCAACTACACCGAGTCGATCAACGACAACGAGGAGTTCTTCGGCATCATCCAGCCCGATCTCGCCGCAGGCCGATCGCCGGGCTACGACCTGATCGTGATGACCGACTGGATGATCGAGCGGCTCATCCGGCTCGGCTTCCTCTCCCCCTTGGACAAGTCGAAGCTCGCCAACTGGGAAGAGACCTGCCAGGACCTGTACCGCGATCCGTGGTACGACCCGGGCAACCAGTACAGCACCGCCTACCAGTCGGGCATCACCGGCATCGGCTACAACCCGAAGCTCACCGGCCGGCCAATCACCAAGTTCGACGACCTGCTGGATCCGGAGTTCGCCGGACGGGTGGGCATGTTCGCCGAGATGCGCGACACCATGCACCTGACCATGCTCAGCATGGGCGTGAAGCCGCAGGACGCTACCACCGCGGACGCGCAGGCGGCCCACGACAAGCTGAAGCCATTCTCCGAGTCCGGCCAGTTCCGCAATTTCTACGGCAATGACTACTACGACGCGCTGGCCGCCGAGGACCTGGCGGTGTGCATCGCGTGGTCCGGCGACGTCAGCCAGATGAAGCTGTACGACAACGCGGACGTCGAATTCGTGGTGCCGGCCGACGGCGGCATGCTGTGGGTAGACAACATGGCAGTTCCGGTCGGCGCCGAGCACCCGCTCGACGCGCACCTGATGATGGACTATTGGTACCGCCTGGACGCCCAGGTGCCGCTCATCGAGTACGTCGGCTACTTCAGCCCAGTGACCGGCGTGGCCGACCGCGTCCGCGAGGACGCGCAGACCGCCCGCGATGAGGGCGACGACGAGTGGGCCGACGCGCTGGAGGTCATCGCCGAGACCGCGTTCCCCGACAACGCCACGCTGCAGAACGTGTACACCTACAAGCAGTTGAGCGAGGAAGAGGAGCGCGAGTGGAACGACCTCTTCAACGACGTGGTGCAGTCCGGGTGAGCGAGCAGTAGATCGGGCGGCCG
This sequence comes from Candidatus Limnocylindria bacterium, assembly GCA_036556695.1. Classification (GTDB taxonomy): domain Bacteria; phylum Chloroflexota; class Limnocylindria; order QHBO01; family QHBO01; genus DASSCW01. Next base: position 36,888 of record DATBIY010000105.1, on the reverse strand, counting down.
GAGGCCTCGCACATGCTGCGCCGCTACCGCTGGCTGGTTCCATACCTTTTCCTGCTGCCAGGTGGCATCTGGCTGCTGTTCTTCTTCGTGGTGCCGCTGCTCGTCATGGCATCGGTAAGCCTGCAGGAGGGCTCGCTCAGCCAGGGCTACGCGCTGACCTGGAACTTCGGCATCTACCCGCAGATGGTGGCCGAGAACTCCGGCTTCTTCATCCGCTCGGTGATCTACGCGCTGTCGGTCACCGCGTTGACGCTGCTCATCGGCTATCCGCTGGCCTACACCATCGCCTTTCGCGGTGGCCGGGCCAAGAGCGTGCTGCTGCTGCTGGTCATCCTGCCCTTCTTCACCAGCTTCGTGATTCGCACCCTCTCCTGGAAGCTGATCCTCAACGACAACGGCTTCGTGCTGGGCACGCTCAAGGACATCGGCCTGCTGGACGCGGGCTTTCGGGTGCTGGCCACGCCGATCTCGGTCATCAGCGGACTGACCTACAACTTCCTGCCATTCATGGTGCTGCCGCTCTACGTGGCGCTCGAAAAGGTCGACTTCCGCCTGGTCGAGGCGGCGAACGACCTCTACGCCTCGCGCTGGCAGGCGTTTCGGCGCGTGACGCTGCCGCTCTCGATGCCGGGCGTGTTCGCGGGCTCGCTGCTGGTCTTCATCCCGGCGGTCGGTGACTTCGTGAACGCGCAGATCCTGGGCAGCCCGCAGACCACCATGATCGGCAACCGTATCCAGCGGCTGTTCCTCAACACCAACGCCTATCCGGAAGCCTCGGCACTCGGCTTCCTGATGATCGCCGCCATCCTGGTGATCATTGGCATCTACGCTCGGGTGGTCGGTAGCGAGGAGCTCACCTCGTGACCGCCATGACGCAGGCACGCGCCGAGATGGCGGGCGCCGAGCCCGCGCCGGTCAATCGGCCTCGCCTGGGGCAGCGCCTGGGCCGAGCGGTGCTGCCGGTCTACACCGCGCTGGCCGTGGGCTTCCTGTTCCTGCCGATCGCGGTGATGATCGGCTTCAGCTTCAACGACCCGCGCGGCCGCCAGAACATCACCTGGCAGGGCTTCACCCTGGAGAACTACCTGACCATCTGGGGCCGGCCCGACATCATCGAGCCGATGACCCGCAGCCTGCTGGTGGCCGTCATCTCGACGATCATCGCCACCACGCTGGGCACGCTCATCGGCCTGGCGCTGACGCGCTACGACTTCCGCGGTCGCGGACCGCTGAACATGCTGATCTTCATCCCCATGGCCACGCCCGAGATCATCATGGGGGCCAGCCTGCTCACGCTGTTCGTCACCTTCAACCTGGCGCGCGACATCCTGACCATCGTCATCGCCCACGTGATGTTCAACATCAGCTACGTGACGGTCACCGTCCGGGCGCGGCTGGCCGGCTTCAACCGCACGCTCGAGGAAGCGGCCATGGACCTTGGGGCCGATGAGTGGACCACCTTCCGCAAGGTGACGCTGCCGCTCATCTTCCCCGGGATCCTGGCGGCGGCGCTGCTGGCGTTCGCGCTGTCGATCGATGACTACGTGATCACCTCGTTCGTGGCCGGCCAGGACACCACCTTCCCGCTGTGGGTCTTCGGCGTGTCGCGCCTGGGCGTGCCGCCGGAGGTCAACGTGCTGGGCACGCTGATCTTTGGCATCGCCTTCCTGTTCATCGCGGTCCAGGTCATCGCGCAGCGCCGGAAGGGAGCGGCCGAGATGGCGACGCCGCAGGCCAAGTGAGGGAGTACCGCATCGGCGAGGCGGCGCGCATGGTGGGGATCTCGGCGTCGGCGCTGCGCCTGTGGGAGCGGCAGGGTTTGGTGCGGCCGACGCGCACGCGCAGCGGCTACCGGCTGTATCGCGACGCGGACATCGACCAGCTGCGCCACGTGCAGCTGATGCGGGCACAGCGGGTCAATGCGCCCGGCATTCGAAGGCTGATTCGCATGCCCGCGGACGCGCGACCGGCCGAGAGGCGACCCATCGAGCCCTCCCGCATCAGACGTCTGCGCCTGGACCGCGGCATGTCGCTGCGCGCGGCCAGCCTGCGATCCGGGCTGTCGGTGAGCTTCCTGTCAGCGCTCGAACGTGGCACCACGGGTGCCAGCGTGGCCACCATGCAGCGCCTGACCCGTGCGTTCGGGGTGACGGTGCTCGACCTGTTCGAGCCGGCAGACGGTGTCGGACGTCACGTGCGCCCGCCACAGCGCCGCGTGCTGGAGCTGGACGGTGGCGTGCGGATCGAGCAGCTGGCCACCGGCGCCAGCGCCCTGGAGTCGCAGCTCTTCGTGCTGGCGCCCGGCGCCTCGAGCGAGGGGCAGTACGCGCACGGCGGCGAGGAGTTCATCTACGTGCTCGAGGGCGACGTCACGTTCTGGATCGGCAGCAATGAGCGCTTTCGGCTACAGGCTGGCGACGCCCTGACCTTCCCATCCACGCTACCCCACCGCTGGCGCAACCGCGCCGATGGAGAGACTCGACTGCTATGGATCAACACACCTCCAACGTTCTGACCATGCCCGCCTCCGGCTCCACCGAGGCCGAGCACTGGCTCGGCCTGCGCGACCGCGTCCCGCCCGTGTGGGCGCGCTACACCGACCTGGTGGTCGAGCGTGGCGAGGGCTCGTGGATCGAGACGGTCGACGGCGACCGCTACCTGGACTACACCTCCGGCATCGGCGTGACCAGCACCGGCCACGCGCACCCGCGCGTCAGCGCCGCGATCGCCGAGCAGGCGGCGCGCATCATCCACGCCCAGCAGAACATCCTCTACCACCAACCCGGTTTGGAGCTGCACGAGCGGCTGCCGCGCACCTTCCCTGGCCTCGAGCATGGCGACGACGCAGCCCTCTTCCTGTCGAACTCGGGCGCCGAGGCGGTCGAGGCCGCCGTCAAGCTGGCCAAGTACGCCACGCGGCGACCGGCGATCATCGCCTTCCGCGGCGGCTTCCATGGCCGCACCCACGGGGCCATGTCGCTGACCAGCTCCGGCGTGAAGTACCGCGGCCACTACGATCCGCTGCTGCCAGGCGTGCACTTCGCCCCGTATCCCTACGTCCTGCGCAACCCGACCGGGGCCGACGAAAAGTCGGCGTTGGCGTTCAGCCTGGCCGGCCTGGAGGAGCTGTTCGCCACCGTGGTCTACCCCGAGGACGTCGCCGCGATGGTGGTCGAGCCGGTCCTGGGCGAGGGCGGCTACGTGGTGCCGCCGGACGGCTTCCTGCCCGCCCTGCGCGAGATCGCCGACCGCCACGGCATCCTGCTGGTGGCCGACGAGGTGCAGTCCGGCGTGGGACGCACCGGGCACATGTGGGCCAGCGAATGGACCGGCACCCGCCCGGACATCCTGGTGATGGCCAAGGGCATTGCCTCCGGCATGCCGCTGTCGGGAATCATGGCGCGCCGCGAGCTGCTGGAGCGGTTCGGGCCGGGGTCGCATGGCGGCACCTACGGAGGCAACGCGGTCGCCTGCGCGGCGGCGCTGGCCACGCTGGACGTCATAGCCGCCGAGGGGCTGCTCGACAACGCGCGGCGCCAGGGCGAGCGGCTGCTCTCCGGCCTGCGCCGTGCGGCGACCGGCCATCCGAAGGTGGCCGAGGTGCGCGGACGCGGCCTGATGGTGGCCATTGAGTTCGCCGACGCCGATGGGCTGCGCCCGCGGGCGGACCTGGCGAAGGCGTTCATCGGCGCCGCGTTCGAGCGCAAGCTGCTGCTGTTGTCGTGCGGCACGTACGGGCAGGTGGTCCGGATCATTCCGCCGCTTGTCACCACCGACACCGAGGTCGACTCGGCGATCAGCGCCATGAGCGAGGGGCTGGGCGTCATCGGCTCGTAGACACTACAGTGCAGCAACACAGGGAGGGCGCGCTGTGGCGCAATCGATCTGGGTCGTCGACGACGAGCCCCTGATCCGGGCAGCCATCGTGGCCGTGCTGGAGGAAACCGGCTTCACGCCGCGCGGCTTCGGCAATGCGGAGGAGCTGTACACCGCGCTGGTCGACGGCGAAGTGCCGGACCTGCTGATCCTGGACCACATGCTGCCCGACGAGAGCGGCTCGGTTATCGTGCGCTCGCTGCGCGAGCGGGCCGAGTACCGCGACATCCCGGTGATGTTCCTCACGGCCGTGGGCGACGAAGAAGCCGATCGACTGGCCGGCTTCGCGCCGGTGCTCACCAAGCCATTCGACTTCCGCGACCTGCTCAGCATGGTGCAGGACGTGCTCACCTCGGCGGAGCGGCCGGCGGAGGACCGGGAGCTGCTGGTCGAAGACGAGGCGCAGGCCTAGGGCTGTTCGGAGGGCGCCTGGTCGTCAGGTTCGAGACGGCGGTAGCGCGAGCCGAACCAGATCAGCGGCTCGCCGTCCTCCTCGAAGCCGGCGGCCACGATCTCACCGACGAACAGGGTGTGGTCGCCGCCGGGGTGCTGGGCCACCAGCCGGCAGTCGAAGAAGGCGATGGCCCCGTCCAGGATGGGCGATCCTGTCTCGGCGTCGTGCCACGGCGCGTCGCAGAAACGCTGCAGCTTGGCCGCGGTGGTCGGCTGCGCGAAGCAGTCGGCCAGGGCCTGCTGATCGGCCGCCAGGACGCTGACCGCGAACGAGTGGCTGCCCAGGATGGCGCCGTGCGTTTCCGACTTGCGGTTGATGCTGGCCAGCATGAGCGGCGGGTTGATGCTGATGCTGGCAATCGCGTTGGCGGTCATCCCAGCCAGCAGCGGACCATGGCGGGCGGCCACCACGCTCACCCCGGTGGCGAAGCGGGCCATCATCGCCCGCAGCCAGCGCTGCTGATCGGCGTCCATGGGCGCCACCGCGGCGCCTGCCGGCGCACGCTCGATGCGCCGCAGCCCCGCCATCAGCGGTAGCGCTCCAGCTTCTCCAGAATGACGTTGGCCAACGCCCAATCCTCGCGGCTGGGCTGCTGACCGCGGTGGACGTGGACCAGCGGCACGGTGTTCCAGGATGGGCCGTCCTCGCGCGGGATGTGGATCGCCAGGTCTCCCCGATCGAGCAGCGCCACCACCGTCGCGCCGCGATCTCCGCCGCGCGCCAGGGCGCGCTCCAGCGTGCTCGCGAACTCGGCCGGCGAGCCGAACTCCAGGCCGATGCGCATGGCGATCAGACCGGCAGTCGGCGGCAGGACGCCACGCGGCTGATCCGCGGCCATGATCAGGCCAGCAGCCGGACGAGCCAGGCAAAGAAGGTCACCGAGCCGAGGACCGCGAAGGCAACCACCGCGACGACGAGCACGAAGCCCAGGGCGCTGGCCCACGCCGGGACCTCGTCGGGCACCGGCGCAATCGAGCCGCGCGCCAGCCAGACGGCCAGCGCGTCGCCGTCCATGCGCATCTCGACGTCGTCGTCCAGCGGGATGACCACCACCCGCTCCCGCTGCTCACCGCGCTCCCCGGTGAGCAGGGCACGCGACGCGTCTCCCTGCCGCACCAGCAGCGCGTGGTCGCCGGCGGCATTGGCCAGCGGGACGGCCTCCAGGCGGCCTGAAGGGCCGAGGGGCAGGGCGCTGGCCGCGTCGTCCATGGCGGCGAGGATAGCAGCCGCCGTCAGGCGTCCAGCCGCGCCAGCGTCGGGGCGAGCGCCGCGATGCTGTCGGCGTTGATCGGATCCAGCACCAGCTGGACGTGGCCCACGCCCTCCTCGGCAAAGGCGTGCAAGGCGTTGGCGAGCACCTCCGGCTCGCTGCTGACGGGGTCGACCTGCGGCGGGTTCGGGTTGCCGGTGAACCGCCCGCGGCCGTCCGGCATGGCCACGTACACGGCCACCGTGCGCTCGATCTCGGATGGGTCGCGACCCGCGGCGCGGCAGGCGGCGTCGATCTTGTCGCGCATCGGCCGGTAGCCGTCCGGCGTATTGCCGAACCAGGCGAACCAGGCGTTCCAGGCCTGGACGTGCGGCAGGGTGATGGCTAGCATCCGCTCGCCCTCGGAGCCGATCATCAGCGGCGGCCCCTCGGGACGCGGGCCGCGTGGCAGCAGCTCGCAGTCGCGGACCTGGTAGTAGCGGCCATCGAGGTCGCAGCGCCCGCTGCGCAGCAGGCTGCGGATGATGGTGAACGCCTCCTCGAAGCGGCTGACCCGGTGGTCGAACGGGAAGCCGAAGGCGTCGTACTCGACCTGGTTCCAGCCGGCGCCCAGGCCCAGGATCAGGCGGCCGCGGCTGATCTCCTCGATGGTGGCCGCCTTCTTGGCCAGCATCGCCGGGTTGTGGAAGCTGGTCGAGGCCACCAGCGGCCCCAGCTGGATGCGGTCGGTCACCGCGGCGATGGCGGCCAGGCTGGTCCAGGCCTCCCACGGGCCGCGCGGAGGCTGGTCCGGCCAGCGGTAGAGCAGGTGGTCCCCCACCCACACCGAATCGAGGCCGATGCGCTCCGCGGTCTGGACCATGGCCTTCTGCTCCGGCCAGCGCGCGGCGTACTCGACCTCCGGCAGCTGGACGCCAACCTTCAGCGGTCTGCTCATGAGCCGATTCTGCCCGATAGGCCGGGGATCTAGGCGACGCGCTTCGTCTTCTTGCTGACGTAGTCGACCAGCACGTATTCGCCCAGGTGCTCCGGCTCGACGTAGAAGGCGCGGCCGCGGTTGATGCGGCTCATGAGGTCGACGAACTCGGAGAGGTAGCGGGATCGTTCCAGCATGAAGGTGTTGATGACGATCCCCTCCTTCGTTGCCCGGCCCACCTCGCGCAGGGTCGACTGCATGGTGTGGATCGTCGGCGGGTATGCGAACTCGACCTGCCCGTTGGCGATGTGCGCGGTCGGCTCTCCGTCGGTAATGACCACCACCTCCTTGTTGCCGCCGCTGCGGCGGCCGAGGAGCTGGCGGGCGATCATCAGCGCATGCTGCAGGTTGGTCCCGTACTCGAACTCGTACGGTGACAGCGTGGCGATGGCCTCCGGCTTGATCTGGCGGGCGTAGTAGGCGAAGCCGACGACGTACAGCCGATCGCGCGGGTAGCGGGTGTGGATCAGGGTGTGGAGCGCCATGGCCACCCGCTTGGCAGCGGTCGAGCAGCCGCGCAGCAGCATCGAGCGGCTCATGTCGAGCAGCAGCACCGTGGACGAGACGGTGGTCTCCTCCGAGCGGTGGACCTCGAAGTCGTCCGGTGCCAGCCGCAGGGGCGTGCCGGGACCGCCGCGGGCCATGGCGTTGAACAGCGTGCGGTGCAGGTCGACCACGAACGGGTCGCCGTGCTCGTAAGCCTTCGTGTCGTCGGTCAACTCACCGCCACCCCCGGCGCTGGGCAGCGGATGACCGCCCAGCGACTCGCGGCGCAGCCGGCTGAAGATCTCGGTCAGCGCGCGCATGCCCAGCCGCCGCGCGGCGCGCGGGGTGAGGACCATCCGCCCGCCGTCGTTCTCCAGGTAGCCAGCCTCCTCCAGCGCTCGCGCCAGGTCGCGCAGCCGATGCAGGTCGTCCTCGGCCTCCTCGCCGGCAAGGCGTCGCAGCAGGTCGGCATCAAGACGGTCCAGCGCGTCCGGATCGCGCGCGGCCATCAGCTCCTGCTCCATGGCGTCGTACTGCTGCTGGCGGTCGATCGCAGCAAGCGCGTCGAGCAGGCCCATCGGCTCGTCACCCGAGAAGGGATAGGGCTCACCGAACGGCTGGTCGGGGCGCAAGCTCTGGAGGTTGCCGGCCAGTCGCGCCATGTCCCAGCGCAGCCGATCGTCGCGCAGCAGGTCATCCATCAGCTGCTGCAGCTCGCCACGCATCTCGGGGCTCATGCTGCTGAGCAGCGACGCCATCTGCGAGGCCTGCCGATGCAGGTGGTCGATCAACTCGTCGACGTTGCTGATGTCCGGCGGGAAGTAGCTGCCGTGCTGCGCCATGAAGGCATCGAAATCGGCGCGGGTATCGGCTCCGGAGGCGTGCTTCTCGAGTAGCGCATTCAGGTCGCGCACCATCTGCCGCACGCCGTCCAGGTCCTCCGGGTTGAGTCCGCTGACGCCTTCCTTGAGGCCCTGGAAGTAGGTCTGCAGCACGTGCTGCCGCAGCTCGTCGGTCAGGGCATTGAAGGCGTCGCGCGCGTCGGGATCCATGAACTCGTAGTCGCGCAGGCCGTTGAGCCGCTCGGCTAAACCGGGCCCCAGCGCGTCCAGCCGGTCGCGTCGCTGCTGCGCCGCGCGGCGCAGCACCTGCTCGGCCATGCGCGCCCGCTCCTGCTCCTCCTCCGGACGGGCGTCGCGGGAGGCCTGCTCGGCGGCGCGCAGCCGCTCCTCGATGCCGGCACGCTCCTGCTCCACGATCTGATCCAGCCGCTGCGCCAGATCGTCCAGCACGCCGTCCAGGTTGCTGCGCTGCAGCTCCTCGTCGCGCTGCTGGCGCAGTCGGTCGGCGATGCGCCGCAGGCCTGGCACGTCACCACCGCGCGTACCACGGAAGCCGCGCTGCATGAGGCGCTGCAGGGCGCGCCGCACGTCGCCGTCGGCCAGGATGTCTTCGGACATGGCCTCCAGCACGTCGTCGGCGTCGAACGGCGGCAGCTGCTGGCTGCCGTCCCAGCGCGAGTAGCGGTAGCGGGTCATGGCGTCATCTCGGCCAGCGACGACAGATCCGGCAACGGGATCGGCTCAGGCGGTGCTCCCGAAGGCTCCGCCAGCCGCAGCCAGTACCACGCCACGTCGTGCCAGGCGCCACGCTTGAAGCCGATGCGCTCGTAGACAGCAATGCACCGCATGCCGATGCCCTCGTGCAGCGCCACGCTAGCCGGGTTCGGCAGGGTGATGCCTGCGTACACGTTCACGTAGCCCTGGCGACGCAGCCAACCCAGCAGCTCGTGGTACAGGCGGCGCCCGACGCCGCCGCCCTGGTGATCGGCATTCACGTAGACGCTGATGTTCACCGACCAGCGGTAGCCGGCCCGCTGGTGGTGCGGTCCGGCATAGGCGTAGCCGATGACCCGGCCATCCCGCTCCGCCACCAGCCATGGCGTGTTCGCCAGCACCGTGCGCATGCGGCTCGCCATCTCGGCGGCATCGGGTGGCTGCTCCTCGAACGAGGCGAGGCCACGCTCGACCGATGGCGCGTAGATGGACGCGACCGCCGCGGCGTCACGCTCCGGGGCGGCCAGGCGCACCGTCACGGCGGCTGCCGGCGCCGCCTTCATCGCAGCCTGCGCCATGCAGCGCGGGCGCCGCGAGCCGCCAGCCGCGTGGCGCCCCGTCCCGCGCGCACGCTCAGTCGGCCGCCGGCGCGGGCCAGCCAGGCCGCACTGCGCCGGACGGTTGCAAGATCGGTGTCCATCTGCTCGGCGGTGACGCCGGCCGCTTCCAGGTGCGCCGTTCGCGCATCCGGCGGCAGGCCGCGCAGGGCGAAGCGCAGGCCCAGCAGCGCCACCGCAGCGTCGTCCAGCTGTCCGGCAAAGGGGATGACTCCCGGCACCAGGTCAATGGGCGACACGAGGTACGCGGCTGCGCCCAGCACCGCCGCACGCCTGGCACCGGTGAGCCGCGGGTCGCGGCTCAACGCCCAGCCCAGCCGCGCGTAGGCGGGCAGCCGCCGAATGAGGGCCAGGACCGGCTCGCGCGGCAAGGGATCGGCCTTCGGCACGGCGCCGCCAGCGCGAGCCGCGGCGTCAGCGCGCGTACCGGACTCCGCCACCGCGCCGCTCCTTGTTCAGACGCCGGTTGAGGTGCAGGCCCTCCAGCACGAACTCGACGCCGCTGGCCTGCCCGGCCGGTGACTCGCCAACGTCCAGGCGATTCACCGCGCGGCGCAGCTCGCTGATCTCGTCCAGCAGGCGCTCGTGCGCGGCGGAGCGCACGCCCTCGCCCACCTCAGCATCGCCTCCCGCTTCGAACTGCTCGATCAGCGGCACCAGCTCGGAAAGCACGAAGTGGCGGTTGAAGACGTTTACCACCGCGCGCTGGACGAGCTTCTCGATGACCTTGTCCTCGCGTGCCTCGTCGCCCAGCGTCTCAAGCTCGATCTTGCCCGCGGTCGAGGCGATCACCGCTGGCAGGTCGCTGATCCGGGGAGCGGCCACCGGCTCACCCAGGCGCACCGCCCGCTTGAGCGCGACGGCCAGCAGCGTCTCGTGGTTGGCGATGGTGACGCGCACGCTGACGCCGGAGCGCTGGCTGACCTCGGACGAGCGACGGGCCAGGTGCGAGATCTCGGCTACCACCTCGCGCATGAAGCCCGGCACGTGGACCGGGATCGCGGACTCGGCATCCTCCTCGAAGGAGGTCTGCTCCGCCTCGACGATGGCGATCTCGACTTCCGGCTCCTCGGGGTAGTGGGTCCGGATCTGGGCGCCGAAGCGATCCTTCAGCGGGGTGATGATGCGGCCGCGGCTGGTGTAGTCCTCCGGGTTGGCCGAGGCGATGACGAACAGGTCCAGCTCCAGGCGCACCTTGTAGCCGCGGATCTGGACGTCCCGCTCCTCCATGAGGTTGAGCAGGCCGACCTGGATGCGCTCGGCCAGGTCAGGCAGCTCGTTCAGCGCGAAGATTCCGCGGTTGGTGCGCGGCAAAAGGCCGTAGTGGATGGTCAGCTCGTCGGACAGGTAACGGCCCTCGGCCACCTTCACCGGATCCACCTCGCCCACCAGGTCGGCGATGGTGATGTCGGGGGTGGCGAGTTTCTCGCCGTAGCGCAAATCGCGGTGCAGCCAGGCGATGGGCGTGGCGTCGTCGGACTCGGAGACCACGCCCCGCGCGTACGGGCTGACCGGACGCAGCGGATCGTCGTGCAGCTCGGCGCCGGCTACCTCCGGCACCCACTCGTCCAGCAGCGCCACCAGCGAGCGCGCGATGCGGCTCTTGGCCTGTCCCCGCTCCCCCAGCAGGATGATGTCCTGGCCGGCGAGCACCGCATTCTCGATCTGCGGCAGCACCGTGTCGTCGTAGCCCAGGATGCCCGGCAGCAGTGGCTGCCCGTCGCGCAGCAGCCGCAGCAGGTTGGCGCGCATCTCGGCCTTCACGCTGCGCGGCTGGTAGCCCGTCGCGCGAAGCTCGCCGAGTGTGCTGATGGATGGCTGCGGGGTCATGCGCTGGCTCCTTCGGTCGCCACGATGGGTAGGGTCGGATAGCCAAGGATGGCGCGTGCGACGACCGGCGGCGAGCAGATGCCGCGTTCGTAGAGCGCCTGCAGGAATGCGGCTCGGGCCGCGATCTCGGCCTCGAGTGTATCGGCCTCCAGTCCAAGCGAGCTGGCGAGCAGTGCATAGGCGGCCAGGTCATGCTCCAGTGGCCGGCTGGCGCGACCGCCGTCATCGGGCAGGATGGGCGGCACCGGCAGCCGCTGGGCGCCGGTCAGCCGCGGCGAGCGATCGCCCGCCAGTGCTGCCAGGCGGACGGGTGCCAGCGTGCCGTCGTCGTCGAGGCGCAGGTGCCATGCCTCTTCGACGCGCCGGTACACGCCCTGCGGCGTGCGATAGGCCGAGTACTGCAGGTAGATCGTCAGCCCGGCAACGTCGGCATCGGCTGCGCCAAGCTCGTCGCGCAGGCAGGCCAGGGCCTCATCCAGGGAGTCGGCGTGCATCGTGCCGCCGAACCCGTAGCCTTCGCCCGCCAGGCGGAGCGCGGCCCGGGCGTTGGGCCCCCAGACGTAGATCGGCAGGTGGTCGCTCATCTCGTTGATCAGCAGCACGCCGCGGTCGGAGCCGATCTCATCGGTCCATCCCATGTCCTGCGCCCAGCCGCGCAGGAAGACGCCAACGGTGTGGTCCGGCAGGAAGTCGACCAGTGCCGACAGCGTGGTGGTCTTGCCCGCCTGTGGAGCTTCGCTGGCCAGCATCACGCCGCGACGCCGGGCCATGACCGCCCACAGGGTGGCCATGAGCCGCGCGTCAACGCTGCCGGAGGCGATGATCTCGACGGCGCTCATCGGCTGGGGCAGCGACCAGTGGTAGCCCCACCAGCCCTCGGGGAAGCGGCGAAACCAGTCGATGAGGGCGCGATCCATCGTCTCGGCACGGTACGCGCGGCACGCCGCCCGCGCAACCGGACGATTTCGGGCGTCGCTATCATCCGCCACATGGCCCCCGAGACCCCGACCTACCTCCCGATGCTGCGCGGTGAGCGCGTATACCTGCGGGCTTCCACGCGGGCCGATTTCGCCGAGGATGCCGCCGCCGTCAGCGACGCCGAGACCGGGCACTTCCTGGGCCTGAAGATGCCGGTCAGCGTCGAGGGCAGCGAGCAGTTCGCGCAGCAGGTGCTCTCGCAGCAGGGCATCAGCACCTGGGCGTTCTCGATCTGCCGGCTGGACGACGACCGGCGGATCGGCAACGTCACGCTGCGCAACCTGGACCGCGAGAACGGCAGCGCCGAGCTGGCGATCGTCATCACCGACAAGCCCAGCCAGGGCCACGGCTTCGGGACCGACGCGCTGAACTGCCTGGTCGACTTCGGCTTCGGCGAGCTGCGACTGGAGCGCATCTACCTGCACGTGTTCGACTACAACCTGCGTGCCCAGCGCTCCTACGAGAAGGCCGGGTTCAGGACCGATGCAGTGCTGCGCCACTCCCGCTTCCACCACGGCCAGCATCACGACGTCCACCTGATGTCCATCCTGCGCGGTGACTGGCTGGCGTTGGAACGGCGGCGTGCCTGGGATCCGCCCTCGCGCTAGCCGATGGCGCGGCTGGCCGGCAGCCGGATGGCAAGCACCGTCTCCCCCGGTGTGGTCCGCTCGACGCTGACATCTCCGTGGTTCGCGCGCAGCAGATCGCGCGCAATGGTCAGGCCGATACCTCCGCCGCTCCCCGACGCGCCACGGCTGCGCGAAGTGTCCGCGCGATAGAACCGCTCGAAGACGTGCGGCAGGTCACCGGCGGCAATGCCCGGCCCGCGGTCGGTTACCTGAATCACGATCGCGCCGTCGGGCTCTGCTGCCGCCACCGCGCTGACCTCGCTCCCCGCGGGCGCGTGCTGCGCCGCGTTGGTCAGCACGTTGCGCAGTGCGCGGCCGACCTGGACCGCATCAACCCAGGCTGTCAGGTCGGGTGCGGCCTGGACCTGCAGCGCCACACCGCGCTCGCGGAACAGCGACTCCAGCGCGCCCCGGGCTTCCGACATCAGCTCGGCCACTGGCACGGCGGCCGGACGGCGCTGGAGGGCGGCAGACTCGGCATCCACCAACTCGCGCAGCTGCGAGATGAGGCTGCTCATCGCGCCCGCCGTGGCACGTGCCTGCTGCAGCTGCTCGGCGTCGGCCGGCACGACGCCGTCGATCATGGCCTGCAGCTGCGACTCCAGCACGGTGGCCGGCGTCGCGAGGTCATGTGCCACGTCGCTCGCCGCGCGGCGGCGCAGCGCCTCGGACTGCTCCAGGCGGGCGGCCATGGCGTTGAACGCCTCGGCCAGCTCCGCGGACTCGCGATCCGGCCCGCCCTCCGCCCGGGCGGCCAGGTCTCCCGCCCCGAGCCGACGGGCGGCCACCGCCACGCCGCGCAACGGCCGCGTCACGCGATCCGCCAGCACCGCCGCCGCGCCGATCAGCGCCACCACGGACAGCAGCCCGGCCACCAGGAGCGTCAGGTTGAAGACCCGCAGGAACGGCTGCCCGGCCGACGGGATCTCGAGCACGAGCCGGTACTGGCCGCCGGGCACCTCCTCCTCGACGCGCGTTGACGCCGCGCCCGGCGGGAGGCCGCCGGCGGTCACCAGCACGTCGTTGCCGTCCAGCACCTGCAGCCGGCCGCCGACGGACCGGGCCACCCGGTCCAGAACCAGGCGCGTCCCCGGGCGGCGAGTGAGCGCGCGCAGGTCGACGCCGTCGAGCTGCTCCGCCAGGAGAGCCATCCGGTCCCGCTGCGCCGTGCTCAGCTGGGCGGAAAGTGAGCGGCTGACGATCTGGTTGACGGCGATCGCGGCCACCAGCAGCACGACCGCCACCGCCAGCGAAAGGGTCAGCGCCAGGCGCAGCGAGAGGGATCGGCCCCTCATGCGCGGTCCACGCTGGCGACCAGCCGATAGCCGGCAGCCGGCACGGTCTCGATCAGCCATGGCTGTCCGGCATCGTCGGCCAGCTTGCGGCGCAGGTTCGCGACGTGGACGTCGACCACGCGCTGGTAGACCTCGTCCGGCCGCCGGGCCACCGCCTCCAGCAGCTGGTCGCGTGACAGCACCGCGCCCGGACGCCGCGCCAGTGCCGCCAGCAGCGCCACCTCGCCGGGCGTCAGCCGGCCGGCGGTGCCATCGGCCAGCGTGAAGCGGCGGGAGGATGGATCCAGCATTAGCCGCCCATCCGCCAGCGACAGGATGCCGGCGGCCTGCTCGGGGCGCGTCCTGCGCAGCACGGCGGCCACCCGCGCAGTCAGCTCGTGCGGGTTGAAGGGCTTCGCCAGGTAGTCATCGGCTCCAAGGCGCAGGCCGGCGATGCGCTCCATGTCGGAGCCCTTGGCGCTGGTGATCAGCACCGGCACGTCACCGTGCTCGCGAATCGCCTCCAGCACAGCCTCGCCGGGGAGGCCCGGCAGCATGAGGTCCAGCACCACCAGGTCGGCGCCGTCGCGGCGGAAGGCCTGCAGTGCGGCCTCGCCGTCGCCCGCATCGGCCACGCGGTAGCCCTCGCGCTCCAGGTAAAGGCGCAGCAGCTCGCGCAGCCGCGGCTCGTCCTCCACGACCAGGATGCGTGCCTTCATGCGGCCGCATCGTAGCCGTGGCCGGTTCAGACGTTGTGAAGACGCGGCGGGCCGATCTTGACCCCATCTTCACCGCTCCCCGCGAGGGTGGACAGCTGCAAGACCACCAACGGAGTGACTGCACCATGCGATTCCCAAAGCTGGCGGGCGGCGCGGCGCTGCTCGTGGCCGTCAGCCTCATCGGCGGCACGCTGATCGGAAGCGTGTTCGCCGCCCCATCCTCCCGCGGCACGAGCACGCACAGCAACGGAACGGCTGACGCGCACGGCGGCCCGTGGCTGGCCGGCGGCGGTGAGTATTGCGACGTGTTCCTCGACACCCTGGCCAGCGAGCTGGGCGCCAGCCGTGAGGAGATGCTGGCTGCTGGCCAGGCTGCCGCCAAAGCGGCCGTCGATGCCGCGGTGGAGGCGGGTGACCTGGACGAGGAGCGCGCCGTCGAGCTCAAGGAGCGCATCGACGCCATCGAGGAAGCGCAGTGCGGCGGGCTGCTGCGAGGAATCGGCCATCCGTTCGCCCGCGGGTTCGCGCATGGCTTCGTCCGAGCCGACGTGCTCGATGCCGCCGCCGATGCCCTGGGCATCGAGAGCAGTGAGCTGTTCCAGAAGATGGTCGAGGGCGACAGCCTGGAGGACGTGGCCGAGGACGTGGGGACGAGCTACCAGGACGTCAAGGGCGAGGTCCTGGCAGAGCTCGATTCGGACCTTCAGGCGGCGGTGGAGGAGGGCATGACCCAGGAGCGGGCCGATGCCATCCACGACAGGATCGCCGAGTGGCTGGACGACGGCGGCGAGCCGTTGACGCGTCGATTCCACGAGCGCATGCCGGTGCCGGACGGGCCCTTCCCGATCAACTAGAGCGTTCGCGCAGGGGGATAGGGGCCGGTCCGCCACCTGGCGGCCGGCCCATCCTCATGCTCCGAACGAGACCATCAACGCGTCGGTGACGGGCCGATAGCCGATTTGCTGGTAGATGTCGTTGGCGGTCGGGTTGTCGATATCGGTGTACAGGAAGCAGAACCGATGCCCCTCGGCGAGCAGCGTCTCGCTGACGTATGCCGTCAGGCGGCTGGCATACCCTCGACCTCGTTCCTCTGGAGGGGTGTAGACCGGGCCGATGCGGATGCCATTCGGCGTCCGCCCGCCGGCCCCGACCAGGGACACGGGCCGGCCGTCCACGTCCCACAGCCAGAAGCGCTTGCCGCTGCCGCGCGCCCACGAGTCCAGGCCCCGCTCCAGGATCCCGCGCTCCACCACCTCGTCAAGCGCTTCCAGCTCGAAGGCCGGCAGCCAGTCCGCCAGCACGCCGCGGTCTGACGCGTTGGCGAGCCGCGGGGCGCCCGCACCGGGGAGCGGCGTGGTCACGGCCGTCAGCTGGTAGATCCGCTCCCGGCGAACGACGCGCCACGAGCCGCCATGCGTCTCGACCCATGCCTCCGAGAATGCGCGCGCCGCATCCGGAGGGCCAACCAGTCCCGGCAAGGGCTCCGCCGACAGCTCTCGCGCCAGCACCGCCACGGCTGCCGGGTCGGCGAACTCGGACATGATCAAGTTGTGCGGTGGCGTGCGCAGCACCGCCCCCAGCACTCCGCCCATGCCCTCGACGGTGGCCACGAGCGGCGGCTCGAACGCGTCGGGATCCCGCTGGACGGTGGAGCTGACGCCGAGGATGAGGTTGTGCTCGGCTTCCCGGGCGGCGAGATACGGCCCGGCGACCTCCAGGAACGCGGCGACCGAGTCGAAGCGCTGCGTGTGCATCGGTTCAATTGTCGCGTCGGCGGTACGCTTCGCGCATGACGAAGATCGGTTACGCCTGCATGCTCGAGCAGTTCCATCCCACCGACCTGCTCGAGTGGGCGCCGCAGGCCGAGGCGTCCGGATTCGAGGCCGGTTTCCAGGTCAGCGAGCACTTCCACCCTTGGACCCCGCAGCAGGGCCAGGCGGCCTTCGCCTGGAGCTTCATGGGCGCGCTGGGGCAGCGCACCAGCCTGCCGTTCGGAACGGCGGTCACCTGCCCCGGGTTCCGCTACCACCCGGCGGTCATCGCCCATGCCGCGGCCACCCTGGGAGCCATGTACCCTGGCCGCTTCTGGCTGGGCCTGGGCGCTGGCGAGGCGCTGAACGAGCACGTCATCGGCGGCGAGTGGCCGGAGGTCGGCATCCGCAGCGCCATGATGTTCGAGGCCATCGAGGTCATCAGCAAGCTGTTCAGCGGCGCGGTCGTCAAGCACGACGGCGAGTACTTCACCCTGGAGTCGGCGCGCCTCTACACGCGCCCTGAGCAGCCGGTGCCGATCCTGGTGGCCACCGCCGGCCCGCTGAACGCGAAGCGCGCCGGCAAGCACGCGGACGGGATCATCACCGTCGGCGCCGCCGACGAGAAGATCGCCATGCTGTGGGATCGCTTCCGCGACGGCGCGAAGGAAGCCGGCAAGAATCCGGAGGCGATGCAGACCCAGCTGCAGGTGCACATCAGCTGGGCCGACTCGCAGCAGGCGGCCGAGGAGCAGGCAGTGCGGGAGTGGCCGAATGGCGGCATGCCTTTCCCGAAGCAGGACATCAAGAATCCCGAGGACTTCGAGAACATGGCCAAGCTGGTGCGCCTCGAGAACTTCGCCAACCGGATGCTGATCAGCGCCGACCTGGACGAGCACGCTGCCGCCCTGCAGAACTACGTCGACATGGGCTTCGATGCCATCTACCTGCACAACGTGGGGCGCAACCAGGAGGCCTTCATCGAGGCGTTCGGCAAGCACGTCATTCCCCGCCTGAACCTTTCCTGAGCCGATACCGCCGATGGACGCCGTCGCCATCGGTGCCCTGCTGGCCCTTGCCAGCGCCGGCCTGCACGCGGCCTGGAACCTGCGGCTCAAGGCCTCCGTCGACCCTCTGCGAACCGCCGCGCAGGCGATCCCGGCGGTCACGCTGCTCGGCACGCCCATCGTGGCGGTCGCGTGGTGGCTGAACGGGCGGCCGATGCTGCCGCTGGAGGGCTGGCTACTGGCCATGGCCTCCGGCGTCGTGGAGCTCGCCTATTTCGCACTGCTGTCGCGCGCCTACCTGCGCGGCGAGATCTCGTCGGTGTATCCCATCGCCCGTGGCACCGCGCCGCTGCTGGCCGTGCTCGTGGGCGTCGGCCTGCTCGCCGAACGGCTGGACACGCTGCAGTGGATCGGGGTCGGGGCGCTGCTGGTCGGCGTCTGGCTGGCACGGCCTCCCGCCGGCGGGCGCGCCGGGCTGCTGTTGCCACTGTCCATCGGCGCGGCGATCGCCACCTACACGGCGCTGGATCGGCTTGGCGTGCGGACCGGCCCGGTATGGCTGTACGGCTGGGCGACGTTCGCCGCCATGTCGCTGTTCCTGGCGCCGTTTGGTCGTGGACCGCGGCGTCCCGGAGCCGCGGCGGTCGGCCTGTTGACGGTGGCGGCCTACAGCCTGGTGCTGCTCGCCCTGAGCATCGCGCCGCTGGCCGTGGTGGCGCCATCGCGCGAGGCCGGGGTTGTGATCGTCGCCGGCTGGGGGATCTTTCGCCTGGGAGAGCGCGAACGCGCGTGGCAGAAGCTCATCGGCTCATTGGCCGTGGTCGCCGGGGCGTTCCTGCTGATCGCCTGACCTCAGCGCTCGAAGCCGCTCACCTGGGACTGCACGGCGACTGACGTCCCGCTGGCCCTGAGCCGTTCGACCGTCGCCGGGTGCGGCGCCCCCAGCAGCGTGACGTGGACGGCCTCCACCATCGCCGTCCCTTCCTCGATCAGGCTGGCGGCGGCGGCCAGGTGCTGGTCCAGCGAAGCGGCGTTCGGGTGGACGTACACCACCGTGCCGTTGCCGTCCTCATCGGCGTAGGCTCTGAAGGAGTTGACGCCCGGTACGTTGACGCGAACGAACTCGGTCATCCGTGCGATGGCCGCGCCCCAGGCTTCGGCATCCGGAACGCGGAAGGTCCCCACGAACACGACGCTCTCGTCCATGCGGGCAGTCTCCCGCTTGTGCGGCGGCCTGACAATGAGCCCGTGATCGGCCAGGAGCCGGGCTCCTATCCCGAGGACGCCGAGCGTCAAAAGGCCGCGATGGTGCTGGGCGGGAGCGCCCAGCGCCGGATGCGGCGCTTCTGGAGGTCCTTCCCGCACGCTCCGCGCTGCAAGCTCTGCCATCGCCCCTTTGCCGGTCCCGGGGGAGCGGCAATGCGGCTCCTGAACCTGGGCCCGTGGCCAGGAAACCCCAAGTACTGCCGCGGCTGCTTCAAGGCGCTGTACCAGCAGCGCACCGGGGCGGAGGTGGAATGCACGCTGCTTTTCGCCGACGTCCGGGAGTCAACCACTCTGGCGGAGCAGATCCGCCCAGCCGAGTTCCGCCGGCTGCTGGACGGGTTCTACCGCGTGGCGTTCGAGGTGCTCATCGCTGACGACGCGTTCGTCGACAAGTTCGTCGGCGACGAGGTGATCGGCATCTTCCTGCCGGTCATGACCGAGGGCCGGCACGCGCGCGTTGCCATCCACGCCGGGGAGCAGCTGCTGCGGCGGATGCGCCAGGAGACCGGCGAGGCCGTGCTGCCCATCGGCATCGGCGTCAACACCGGAGTGGCATACGTCGGGGCGGTCGGCACCGATGAGCACGTCGAGTTCACGGCGCTGGGCGACGAGGTCAACGTCACGGCGCGCCTCGCCGGCGCGGCGGCAGCGGGTGAGCTGCTCGCCACCGAGTCGACGATCCGTGCCGCCGGTCTCGATGCCGCCGGCCTCGAGCGCCGCGAGCTGGCGCTGAAGGGCAAATCGGCAACGACCCGGGTGGTCGTCCTGCGCTGACCGGGCGGCGGCCTAGCGGTCGGGCATCGGGACCCGGCGGAAGGTGAAATACAGCGCGAGGTCATAGACCACCTTCAGGCCGCCGGCCAGCAGGAACGGCGTGGCACTGAGCATGCCCATCGAGATCGACGCCAGGACGGGGCCGGCCGGTCGCACCAGGTAACGAGCCGCGTTGGTGTAGCCCGCAGCGGCCACGCGCTCGGCGGGGTCGACCAGCGCGGCGACGTAGGCCTGCCGCGCCGGCACGTCCATCTGCGACAGCGCCGAGCGCGCCAGGAGCAGCGCGATCGCCGGGCCAAGGCTCGGCGCCAGCGGGACAAGCGCCAGGAGCACGTTCGACGGTAGGTGGGTGAAGACCATGGTGTTCAGCAGGCCGATGCGCGCGCCCAGCCAGCCGGCGAGGATCGAGGAGGCGGCTTGCAGCAGGCCGACGCCGAAGAAGACGAGGCCCATTGACCCGGCGTCCGCGCCGAACTGGCGGCCGAACCAGAACACCAGGAAGGTCTGCACGATGAAGCCACCGGCGAACGCGTCCAGTGCGAAGAGCCCCGCCAGCCGGCGGACGACGCCGGTCGAGCGTCGCAGGCCACGCTGGTCGGGTGGCAGCCCGGGGTCGACCTCGACCCTCGCGCTGAGCCGGGCGGCAAGCACCAGGCACACCACCGCGCCAAGCGGCATGACCAGCAGCCAGCGCTGGTCGGGTGGCAGGCCGGGCAGCACGTCGCGCAGCGCGGCCGGCCCACCCGCGGCCAGTGCACCGGCGGCACCGGTCAGGTAGGCGATGGCGTTGTACCGGCCGTAGACACGGCTGCGCTCCTGGGTAGGCTGCGCGGCCAGCATGGCCTGCTCGGTGGAGGTGACCGGCCCGGACTCGTTCGGGTCCGTCGACAGCGTGCCGGTCAGCGCCACCAGGATCAGCAGCGGCAGCGACGAGGTGAGCGCGAAGACGGCGCCGGCCACTCCCATCAGCCCCAGCAGACCCAGGTAGCTGCGCCGCCGACCCAGCCTTTCGCCCCAGCGGCCGACGGCCAGGCTGGAGAGGGCCATGCCCAGCAGCATGGCCGTGAAGACGGCGCCCACCGCCAGCTCGTCCAGCCCACCGGCGGCCAGCGAGGCGCCGATCAGGATGCTGCTGAACCCGTACAGAAAGGCCCGAACGGCCTGGACCGAGAAGATCAGGCGGACGTCGGACATGCCGGCGGGGTCAGACCAGGTCGAACCAGACGCGAACCGAAGCCGAGATCTCGATCTCGCCGGCGGCCACTTCGGTGGGGGCCGACTCGTCGGCCGCCATGCGCATCATCGCGCCGTGCGGGAACGGAGAGACGGAGCCTTCCATGCCCTCCTCGATGCGAAGCGGCTGGCCCAACTCCAGGTTGGCCGCCGCTGCCAGTGCCTCGGCCCGAGCTCGCGCCACGCCGAAGGCGGCGGCAAGGGCCTCCTGGGAGGCGGCCTCGGGCTCGGCCAGCTCCATGGATGTGCCGTGAACCAGGGTGGCGCCGTCGTCCACCAGGCTGTCGAGGATGGGCCCCAGCAGGCTGATGTCGCGGATTCGCAGCGTCATCGGCCGGGACGCCTCGTAGCCGGTGATGCGCGGCTTGCCGCGGCTGTAGTCGTAGACCGGCTGCACGGTCAGCGATGGCGCCTGGATATCGGCCTCCTGCAGCCCCTGGCCCCTCAGGCGCTCGAGGATGGCCGATGCGCGACGGTTGGCCTCGTCGCGGGCGTTGCCCGCGTCGCGATCCTGGATCGCGACCGCCAGCGACACGACCGCCAGGTCGGGCACGCGCCGTACCGTCGCCTCGCCACGGACGACGATGCCCTCCTCGGTGTCCTCTGCCATTACTCGACTGCCTCCCACACGCTGGCGATGCCCTGGCCAACGCCGATGCACATGGTTGCCAGCCCGTGCCGCGCGCCGCGCCGCCGCATCTCGTGCATCAGCGTCGCCACCAACCTCGCCCCGGATGCGCCCAGCGGATGGCCGATGGCGATGGCTCCCCCGTTGACGTTCGTCTTCCCCTCGTCCAGCCCCAGCTCGCGGATGACCGGCAGCGCCTGGGCGGCAAACGCCTCGTTCAGCTCCACCAGGTCAAGGTCGCCGACCCACAGGCCGGCACGCTCCAGCGCTCGACGCGAGGCGGGGATCGGCCCGAGGCCCATGGTCGCCGGGTCCACGCCGGCCACCGCCGACGAGACCATGCGCATGACCGGGCGCAGGCCGAGCTGTCGGGCACGCGCCGCGGAGGTGACCAGCACGGCGGCCGCGCCATCGTTGATGCCCGACGAGTTGCCGGCGGTTACCGACC
The DNA here is from genome assembly GCA_036556695.1 of Candidatus Limnocylindria bacterium. Classification (GTDB taxonomy): domain Bacteria; phylum Chloroflexota; class Limnocylindria; order QHBO01; family QHBO01; genus DASSCW01. The sequence continues at coordinate 15,176 of DATBIY010000105.1, read as the reverse complement.
CCAGCTCGTCGCGGCGGAAGGCCGGCTTGAGCGCGGCAAGCTGCTCGAGCGTGGTGTCGGGGCGCGGGTGCTCGTCGCGGTCCACGGTCGCCGGGTTCTCGCCGCGCCGGCCGGCGGGCGCCTCGATGGCCACCACCTCGTCGGCGAAGCGGCCGGCCTCTTTCGCGGCCGCCCAGCGGCGGTGGGACTGCAGCGCGAAGGCGTCCTGGTCCTCGCGGCTGACTCCGCAGCGCTCGATCACGTTCTCGGCCGTCTCGCCCATGCTGTAGGGGTAGAAAACCTCGGCCAGCCGCGGATTGGTGAAGCGCCAGCCGAGCGTGGTGTCGTACAGCGTCTGCTCGCCGCGCGGGAAGGCGGCGGACGGCTTGGCCATCACCAACGGCGCCCTGGTCATGGACTCGACGCCGCCCGCCACGAAGAGGTCGCCGTCGCCGGCGGTGATGGCGTGCGCGGCGTTGATGATCGCGTTCATCCCCGACCCGCACAGCCGGTTGACGGTCACGCCCGGGACCTCGACCGGCAGGCCTGCCAGCAGCACCGCCATGCGGCCGACGTTGCGATTGTCCTCCCCCGCCTGGTTGGCCGCTCCCAGGATCACGTCGTCCACGGCCGCCGGGTCCACCCCCGTGCGATCCAGCAGCTGGCGGATGACGTGCGCCGCCATGTCGTCCGGCCGCACGCCGGCCAGCGCACCGCCGTAGCGGCCGAAGGGCGTGCGCAGGCCGTCGACGACGACCGGCGTTCGGGCAGGATCGGTGCTCATCGGGCCGATGCTAGCACCGCTGCATTGCGCGCCCGCTATTGGGGCAGGCCGCGCTCCGCGTACTCGTTCTGACGCACTGCCTGGGTGTGGATGCGCCGCAGGCGGAGGCCCAGCATGGTCATCGCCCCGCCGAACAGGATGGCCAGCAGCCCCGCCATCAGCAGCACCGACAGGATGCCGGTCCCCGGGAAGATGACCAGCAGGATGCCGAAGACGATGGCCACCACGCCGGAAAGGCCCAGCCACAGCTCGCCGCGAATCCGTTCGCGCAGCCGGATGGCCATCCAGATCTGCAGCAGGCCGGTGATGATCGCCCAGCCGGCAATCACGAACAGGATGCCCATTGCCGCCAGGCCCGGCAGCAGGACCGCCAGGATGCCGGCGATGATGCCCACCAGCCCCTCCAGCACCTCCACCCACCATTCGCCCTTGCCTCGATTCCGCCAGGCGCCGATGAGCGACGAGACGCCGCCGACGATCGCCCAGGTCGCGAAGAGGGCGACCACGGCAGCCAGGCCGATGCTGGGGAAGAGGATCACGATGACGCCGAAGGCGATTCCCAGGATGCCGCGCAGGACGTAGGTCCACCACAGGCGGGCGAGCACCAGGACCGCAACGAAGCTGATGTCCATCGGAAGTCCTCCTATCGCGCCGGCTGAGGATCAGCTCGCGCGGCGCGCCGGGTGCGTGGCGGTGACCGCCTCCAGCAGGTGGCGCGAGGCGTGCGCGATCTCCTCGACTGCGGCGTTGAATGCCGCCTCGTTGGCGGGCGACGGCTTGCGGTAGCCGCTCACCTTGCGCACGAACTGCAGGGCGGCGGCCCGAACCTCATCGTCGTCGGCCGGCACGTCGAGCGTGCGGAGAGTCTTGATGCTGCGACACATGCGCGCAGTCTAGGTCTCCGCCAGCAGGTCTTCCAGCGAGTCGATCACGCGGTCGGCAGCGGAGACATCGGTCTCGGCGAACTGCGGGACGGCGATGCAGGTCAGGCCCGCCGCCTTGGCCGCCGCCACGCCGCTGGCCGAGTCCTCCAGGGCCAGCGCGTCGGACGGCGGCACGCCCAGCCTCTGGCAGGCCAGCAGGTAGATGTCCGGGGCGGGCTTGGAGCGCTCGACGTCGTCCGATGTAACGATCGCCTCGAAAGCGTCGCGAATGCGCGCGGTGGCCAGCGCGGTGTCGACCAGGTGGCGCGGCGAGTTGGAGGCAAGGCCCAACCGGGTGCGGCCGCGCAGCCGCTCCACCAGCTCTACGGCGCCGGGGCGGCTGGCCACCTGCTCACGCAGCTGCGCGTGCATCAGCTCCACCATCTCGTCCACCAGGCGAGGCCCCTGCTCGCGCGGGAATCCCAGCCGGTCGGCGAAGTAATCGGCGGTGAAGGTGAAGCTGGAGCCGATGACGGCCATCTTGTCGTCCCAGGTGAACTCCTGGCCGTGCTTCGCGAAAAGATCGGTCTCGGCCGTGTGCCACAGCAGCTCGGTGTCGAGCAGCAGCCCGTCCATGTCGAACACCACCGCCCGGAAGCGGTCCGGCAGCAGCTCGATCACGCTCCGCTGCCGAAGAAGCTGCCGCCGCTCTCCGCCAGGCGGCGCAGGAGCGGGATGACCCGATAGCGACCGTCGGGCACGGCGTCGTGCAGCGCATCCAGCGTGTGCACCACGTGCGGCAGCCCGATGCGCTCTCCCCACTCCAGCGGCCCGGATGGGTAGTTCGTGCCCAGCCGCATGGCCGTGTCGATGGACTGCGGCGCAGCCACGCCCTCCTCGACCGCTGATGCCGCCTCGTTGACGATCATGGCGAGCACCCGCGCCGAGATCTGCTCCTCCCCCAGCCGCTCGGTAGCCGGCCCCGCCGGCCGCTGCGTGACGCCCGGCCAGACCGCGGCGCGGGTCCCATCGGCTGCGTAGTCGTAGAAGCCTCCGCCCGTCTTGCGTCCCAGGCGCCCGGCCTCGACCAGCTGGCGCTGCAATGGATGCGGACGGTACCGCGGGTCAGCGAAGAACTGCTCGAACACGCTGCGACTGACGGCATAGTTGACGTCCAGGCCAATGGCATCCACGAGCTCGAAGGGCCCCATCCGGAAGCCGATAGCGCGCATCGCCGCGTCCACCTCGGCCACCCCGGCCGAGCCCTCGCCAACGATGCGCAGCGCCTCCAGGTAGAACGGTCGCGCCACGCGGTTGACGATGAAGCCCGGAGTATCGGCCGCGACCACAGGCGTCTTGCCCAGCCGTCTGGCCAGCAGGGCAGCCCGGTCCACCACGGGAGCCGCCGTCATCGGCCCACCGATGATCTCGACCAGCGCCATGAGCGGCACCGGGTTGAAGAAGTGCATGCCCAGCACGCGCTGCGGGTGCCGGGTGGCGGCCGCGATCGAGGCGACCGACAAGCTGCTGGTGTTCGTGGCCAGCAGGGTCATTTCGCCCGCCGCCTCGTCCAGCAGGCGGAACGCCTGGCGCTTCAGCTCCAGGTCCTCGGGGATGGCCTCCACCACCAGGTCCGCCGCGGCCGCCTCCTGCAGGCTCGCGGCGGGGCTGATGCGGTTGATGGCCGCGTCGCGGTCGGCGGCGGTCAGCCGCTGCTTGGCGACTTGTCGGTCGAGCTGCTGCCCGATCCGCACGCGACCGCGATCCACCGCGCCGGGGATGGGGTCGTGGAGCAGCACGTCCAGCCCGGCCTCGGCGGCTACCTGCGCGATGCCGGCGCCCATGGTCCCTGCTCCCAGCACGCCGATGCGGTTGATGACGGCCAGACCCAGGCCTTCAGCGGGGGCTTCAGCGGCCAACGAACTTCGGCTCCCGCTTCTCGGCGAAGGCGGCCACGCCCTCTGCGTGGTCCTCGGTGCGGCCGGCCAGGTCCTGGAGCTGCGCCTCGAGCGCCATGCTGGCGTCCAGCGACGCGTCCTCGGCGGCGTTGATGGAGCGCTTGGCCAGGGCGATGGCGCGCGTCGGCGCGGCCGCCAGCGTCGCTGCAGCTTCATTCACGGTTGGCATGAGCTGGTCGGCCGCCACGACGGCAACGAGCAGGCCGGCGGCATGCGCCTCCGTGGCGGACATGGGCTCGCCGCTGAAGATCAGCTGGCTCGCGCGGTGGCGGCCCAGCGCCCGCACCAGCGTCCGCGTGGACCCCGAGTCGGGCACCAGTCCGATCTTGACAAACGCCTGGATGAAGCGCGCCTCCTCGGCGGCGTACACGAGGTCGCAGGCCAGCGCCAGGCTCACCCCCGCGCCGGCCGCCACGCCGTTCACCGCCGCGATGACCGGCTTGGGCAGGTCGCGAATGGCGCGCATCAGGGGGTTGTATTCGCGCTCCAGCACGCGGCGGAACTGGCGCTCGCCGGAGCCGCCGCGCAGGTCGGCGCCGGAGCAGAATCCGCGTCCCTCGCCGGTGAGGATCACCGCTCGCACGGCCTCGTCCCGGCCAAGCGCCTTGAACGCGGCCAGCAACTCGCGCCGCATGTCGGCGCTCAGCGCGTTGAGCGACTCCGGACGGTTCAGGGTGATCGTGGCCACGCCGCCCGCGACTTCGGTGCGGATGGTGGGGGTCGTATCGTCGGCCATCGTGCCGATTCTAGCCGCCGCTCCGGCCATCCTCGCTGAGCCGCCGCCGCGTCACCGGTGACGTGCCATTGACTGGTGACGCGCGGCGTCTTACGATCGGGCGACAGACCGCCGCCAGTACGAGGTGACCCGTGGACCGTCCTGCCGTCGAGGAATGGATGCAGGCGTACCGCCGCGCCTGGGAGACCGACGCCACCAAGGACATCGAGGCGCTGTTCACCGAAGACGTCACCTACTCCCCGTACCCGTGGCCGCGCGGCCAGAACCGCTGGGTCGGCCGCGACTCGGTCGTGCGCAAGTGGCAGGAGCGCGGCGATTCGAGCATCGCCTGGCGCTTCGAGCACGAGATCCTGGCGGTCGAGGGCCACACGGCGGTTATCGAGGGCTGGACCTACTACGACCGCGGGGACGGCCAGCCGTGGAGCGAGGCCTACGCCAACGTCTGGCTGCTGCGCTTCGCCGACGACGGCAAGCGCGTTCGCGAGTTCGCCGAGTGGTGGGTCCAGGCTCCGCGCGTGGGCGACCAGACCGGCGCCTAGCCTCGTCTAGACCAGCGACTCTCCCTCTTCGGCGGCCAGCGCAGCGGCAACGTTCTGCCGATTGCGCGCCCACTCCTCCTGCGGCAGCTTCGGCAACAGGTCGTCCCAGACGGCCAGCATCGCGCCGCGCAGCTGCCACATGCCCTTTGGTCGTCCCAGGAACCACACGTGGAAGTGCTCACTGCCGTCGCCCCAGCGGTTGACATGGACTCGTCCAACGTCGGGCAGGTCGCCGATGGCTCGCGCCACCCGCTGCAGCATCCGCCCCAGCTCGGCGGCAAGGCCGGGCGGCAGCGCCTCGAGGTCGTGGTGGGCGCGGGACAGCAGCACCGCCACCATCGGCAGGCCGGCAGGCTCCGGGCCGGTCCGCAGCTCCCAGTGCTGGTTCCGCCACACCGCCCTCTCCTCCGCTGGCTTACAGGTCGGGCAGTCGACGCCGCCCTCCCCGGCGCGCGGCGGCTCCGGCAGGTGTGGCTCGTCGAGCGGAACAGTCTCGAGGTCCGTGTCGAACGGCCACAGATCGTCACCGGTCAGTGCGGCCGTCGAGACGCGGTGTCCGATCGGCAGGCGGCGCAGGTAGTCGCTCACTCCTCCCGCCTCAGCAGCCAGGTGCGGCCGGTCTCCGCGAAGCCCGTGGATTGATACAGGCCGTGCGCCGCCGCGCGTCCCGGGCCGGACTCAAGGGTGAGCCGTGTGGCACCGGCAGCCACCGCCCGCTCAACGGCGTGAGCCAGCAGCGCCCGGCCGATGCCCTGGCCGCGATGCGACTCGTCGACGATGAGGTCCGCCAGCCATGCATGCGTCTCGTCCGTCCAGAAGGGCTGCTGCCACTCGCCGCAGTAGACGCCGAGCACCTCGCCGTCACGCTCCGCGACTGCCGAGAAGACCCGACCGGCAGCCTCCTCGCGCATGACGGCCTGGTACGTGCGTCGCACTGCCTCCAGCCGCTCCGACGGCGGGGTGCGCTGCGGGCCGAACTGGCTGATCAGCGCGGTCACGCGCTCGAAGTCCGCCTCGCCGAGCGCCCGGAGCGTGAGGCCCGGCGTTTCGGGCGCTGGCAGCGGAGCCAGCGGGGTGAGCTGGAAGTCGAGCATCCACTCCTGCATGCCAGCCGCGGCGTACAGGCTTGCGGAGGCGGCATCGGGTGCCTTGGCCTGCAGTCGGTGGCTGCCCCGCAGCCGCCACTCAGCGACGAGCGCCTCGAGCAGCGCCCGACCCACCCCACGTGCGCGCGCCCGCTCGGTGACGAACAGCTCGGTGACCGCACCCTCGAACGTAGAAACGTTCAGCCGCCGACGGAATTCCAGGATGCCCAGCCCGACCGCCGCACCATCGTCCACCGCCAGGAACGGCGTCACGTCCACCGAGTCCAGCAGCGTATCCAGCCGGGGCCGCAGGGGCTCGACCGCCGCAAGCGGCTCGAGGCGGCGACAGGCGCGAGCAAGCGCCACGGCATCGGTCAGGTCCGAGCGCCCGATCGGTCGCAGCTCGACGCCAGCCGGTGCGCGAACGGCCAACCCGCCAACGGGTCGGTCGGGATTGCCCAGGGTCATTTGCCCTTGAAGTCGGGCGTCCGCTTCTCCAGGAAGGCAGCCATGCCCTCCTTCTGGTCCTCCGAGGCGAACAGCAGGTAGAAGAGCCGGCGCTCGTGGGCCAGCGCCTCGCTCAGGTTCATCTCGTACGCCGCGTTGACCGCCTCCTTGCCCAGACGCAGGGCGACGGGCGACTTGGTGGCGATCTGCGCGGCCAGCGCCAGCGCGTCCTCCTCCAGCAGCTCATCCGGCACCACGCGCGCCACCAGCCCGCGCTCATGCGCTTCGCGTGCTCCCATCGGCTCACCGGTGAGGATCATCGCCATCGCCCGGCTCTTGCCGATGGTCCGCGTCAGGCGCTGCGTGCCACCTGCGCCGGGGATGACGCCGATGTTGATCTCCGGCTGCCCGAACTTCGCCCCCTCGCCGGCGATGATCAAGTCCAGCGTCATGGCCAGCTCACAGCCACCGCCCAGGCACCAGCCGTTCACCGCGGCGATGACCGGCTTGCCGATCCTGCGCACCCGGTCCCACTGCCCGATCCGGTTCGAAGCGAGCATCTCCATGGGCGTGGCGTCGGCCATCTCGCCGATGTCGGCGCCCGCGGCGAAGGCGCGCTGGTTGCCGGCGACCACGATGGCGCGCACCTCGTCGTCGCGATCCAGCTCCTCCAGCGCCTCGCACAGGGCGTCCATGACCTGCGCATTCAGCGCGTTGAGCTGCTTGGGACGGTTGATGCGGACCAGCGCGGTGCGCTGCCCCGGCTGCCGCTCGACGAGGACCGGCTGCTCGGTCGGCTCGTCGCTCACGGCACGCCTTCCTGAAGCGCGCTGATCGGGGCGCCGCAGCCCGCGCAGAACTTCGACCACGCCGGCAGCCCCGTCTCGCCACATGTCGGGCAAGTGAGCGTGGCTTCCGCAGGCGCAGCGGGCGCAGGCGCCGCAGCAGCAGGAGTGGATAAGGTGCCGGCGCGCAGGCCAAGGTAGTCGGGGTCGCGCTTGTCGTGGAAGGCGGCCACCGCCTCGCGAGTCTCGGCCGATCCGGAGTGGATGGCCAGCCAGTCGCGGGCGTGGGTCACGGTCTGCGCCCAGACCAGGTCGCGCCACCAGTTCAGCTGGGCCTTGGTGTAGCGGATCGTCTCCGGCAGCTTGCGGCGCAGCGACTCGGTCAGCGCGGCCACTGTGGCATCCAGCTCGGCGCGCGGCACGACCCGGCTGACCAGGCCCCACTCCAGCGCCTGCTGCGGGCTGACCTCTTCGCACAGCATCACGATCTCGCGCGCGCGCCGGTCGCCGACCACCAGCGGCAGCCACTGCGTCGCGCCACCGGCGGGCACCGAGCCGTGCTCCGGGCCGACGTGACGGATGTAGGCATCGTCGACCATGACCGACAGGTCGCAGGCCAGCTGCAGCTCCTGGCCGCCGCCCACGCACACCCCGTTGATGCGGGCGATGGTCGGCTTGCCGATATTCCGCAGCCGGTCGTGCATCTCGATGAAGGCGCCCATCCAGCGCCAGTACTGGCCGCTGGTCGCGCCGAAGGTCGCCTGCTCGTCCAGGTCGGCGCCGGTGCAGAACGCCCGGTCGCCGGCGCCGGTGACGACCACCACGGCCACGGACTCGTCCCACGAGGCGTCCTCGAAGGCGCGTGCCAGTTCGCGCAGCGTCTGGAAGTCGAACGCGTTGAGCACGTCCTGGCGGTCGACGGCCACGGTGGCCACGGCGGTGGCCGCGTCCTTGGTGTAGCGGACGCGGCTGAAGGCCAGCGCCGATGGTTCGGCGGCCGCGGGTGCGCTGAGCTCAGGCATCGAAACCCCTCTCGTCGTCGACGATCAGCAAGGTGGCGCCGGCAGTGGCGAAGCTGCGCAGGTCGCGGCCGCTCTCGCGACCGGCATCGGAGGCAAGCGCGGCGTCCAGGTCCGCACGAGTGTCGAAGATCATCTCGGCGACCAGGTAGTAGTCCGGCGGACGGCCGGCCACGCCATCGGGCCGGGTGAGGCGCAGGTCGCGCAGCCCGGGGTAGTTCCACACGATGGGCGTGTGGACGTCGCGGTAGTGGGCGTCGAACGCCGCCGCGTCCTCGGGGTGCGCGTAGAGCACGATCAGTCGAGCGGCCACGCTACTCGATGGTTACTTGTTGGCGAAGTAGTCGGCGTTGATCTGGATGTAGTTCGTCCACTGATCGGGGACGGCATCCTCGGCGAAGATCGCGGTCACCGGGCACTCAGGCTCACAGGCGCCGCAGTCGATGCACTCGTCGGGATCGATGAAGAACATCGCGTCATCGTCCGTGGCGTGAATGCAGTCGACCGGGCAGACGTCGACGCAGCTCGCGTCCTTGACGCCGATGCACGGCTCGGTGATGACGTAGGTCATGGCCCGAGTCTACACCGACAGGCCGGCCCGCTCGGGCCGGCCCCTCGGCGCAAAGATTGGTTGGCTGCCGGCCTCAGGCGGCGTGGCGCGCCGCGTTGGCCTTGATCGCGTCGTGCAGGTACTGCGCCAGTCCCGGCGCGATCTTCTCGTAGGTGGCAGTGAAGCGCGGATCGGCCAGGTACATCTCCGCCAGCCCGACCTGCATCTGGTACGAGCAGGGATAGAAGTTGCGATCGATCTGGAGCCGATGCATCTCGGCTCCCTCCATCGCCTCCTCCGAGTCGGCAGGCTTGCCGGCCCGCATCGCGGCGACGACCTTCTCGATCGCCGCCTGGCCCTCGGCCTTGATCCGCTGCCAGTCTTCCCTGGTGTAGCCGCGCGTGCGGCGCGCCGACTCGCGGTAGGCCTCGGTGTCGCCCCAGCGCTCCTCGACCTCGGCGCTGTGCTCGTCCGGGTCGAAGTCGCCGAAAACCTCGAAGCGCTCCTCCGGCGTCAGGTTGATTCCCATGGTGCGTGCCTCCAGTGCCTTCTCGACGGCGGCCACCATCCGCTCCAGCCTGCGGATCCGGTCGCGCAGCATGGCGTGCTGGCGCCGGAGGTGGGCCGATGCGTCGGCGCCGCCATCGGTCATGACGTCCTTGATCTCGTCCAGGCCGAACCCCAGCTCGCGGTAGAAGAGGATGCGCTGCAGTCGCTCCAGATCGGGGTCGGCGTAGCGGCGATAGCCGGCCTCCGATCGGCCGCTGGGGCTGAGCAGGCCGATCTCGTCGTAGTGATGCAGCGTCCGCACCGTCACGCCGGCAAGGCGCGCGGCGGCTCCCACCGTCAGGCTGCGGGGCTCGGTCAGGACTTCCATGTCGCGCACCATAGACCCTAACGTAACGTGAGGGTCAAGCGGGGGTTTCGGGTGCTTCCTAGGCCGATGCGATCTCTGCGGCCGAGGCTTCAGCCCGGAGATGGGCGTATCCGGGCTTGATCTGCTCGTTGATGATCCGCAGCCGCCCATCGAACGGCAGGAAGGCCGACTTCATGCCGTTCAGCGTCAGCCACTCCATGTCGTCCAGGCCCAGGCCGAAGGCGGCCGACAGCGCGGCCATCTCGCTCGACAGGGTGATGCCGCTCATCAGCCGGTTGTCGGTGTTCACCGTCACCCGGAAGCGCAGGCGCCGCAGCAGCCCGATGGGGTGCTCGGCGATGCTCTGCGCGGCGCCGGTGTGCACGTTCGAGGTGGCGCACATCTCCAGCGGCACGCGCCGGTCGCGGACGTACGCCGCCAGCCGGCCCAGCGTGACACGGCCGTCGGGCCGGGTGGTGATGTCGTCCACGATCCGCACGCCGTGTCCCAGCCGCTCCGCCCCGCACAGCTGCAGCGCCTCCCAGATGCTCGGCAGCCCGAACCCCTCGCCGGCGTGGATGGTGAAGTGGAAATTCTCGCGGGCGATGAGGTGGAAGGCGTCCAGGTGGCGCGTCGGCGGGTACCCGGCCTCGGGCCCGGCGATGTCGAAGCCCAGCACGCCCTCGTCTCGATGCCGCACCGCCAGCTCGGCGATCTCCACCGAGCGCGCCGCCTGGCGCATGGCGGTCACGATCAGCCCCACGGTGATCGGCCGCCCCTCCGCCCCGCGGCGCAGCCCGGCCAGCATTGCCTCGGTGGCGGCGTCGAGGCTCAGCCCGCCCTCGATGAGCAGCTCCGGCGCCATCCGGATCTCGGCGTACACCACGCCGTCGGCCGCCAGGTCCTCGACACATTCGGCGGCCACGCGCTCGATGGCATCGGGCGTCTGCATCACCGCCACCGTGTGCCGGAAACCTTCCAGGTAGAGCTCCAGCGACTTCCGATCGGCGCCGCGGGTGAACCAGCGGCCCAGCTCGTCCGGATCGGTGGTCGGCAGGTCGCGGTAGCCGGCCTCGGCGGCCAGCTCGATCACTGTCCGCGGCCGCAGCCCACCGTCCAGGTGGTCGTGCAGCAGCACCTTGGGCGCGCGTCGGATGGTGTCCAGGTCCAAGCCCGGTCGAGCGGCGGCCAGTGTCATGGTGGCGGCGAAGCCTAGCGCCGCGCGCCGCACCGGACAAGGATCGTGACGCTACCCTTTCGCCCGTGACCGACCTGCCATGGCCGTTCCCGCATCGCCCGCTGATCGTGGCGGCTGTGACCCCGCTGTCGGAGGATGGCGAGCGGGTCGACACGGATGCCGTCTGGCCGATGTGGTCGTTCCTGTCCGGCCACGGGGCCGATGGCGTCTTCGCCTGCGGCACCACCGGCGAGGGGATAAACCTCTCGCTCGACGAGCGCCGCGAAGCGGCTGTCGCCTTCCGCGCGGCGGTGCGCGGCCGCCTGATCGTGCACGCCGGCGCCCAATCGACCCGTGACACGGCAGCCCTGGCTGCCCACGCAGCCGACATCGGCGCCGATGGCGTGGCCGTCATCCCGCCGCCCTACTTCCCTCTGGACGCGGATGCGCTGACCGCCCACTTCCTGGTGGCCGCCGCGGCCTGCGCCCCGCTGCCGTTCTTCATCTACGCCTTCGCGGGACGCAGCGGCTACCCGGTTTCGGTCTCCGTGGTCGAGCGCGTTGGCGCCGCGGCCGACAACCTCGCCGGCCTGAAGGTCAGCGAGGCACCGCTCGACCGGGTGCTCCCCTACCTCGACCTGGGGCTGCCGGTGCTGATCGGCTCGGAGCCGTTGCTGCCGCCTGCGCTGGCGCGGGGCGCCGCCGGCTCCGTCTCCGGCCTGGCGGCCGCCTTCCCTGACGTCGTGCGCCGAGCGCTGGACCAACCCGATAACGATGCCGAGGCGCGCCTCACCGCACTGCGCGCCGCCATGGAGCGGCAGCCGTTCATCGCCGCCGCCAAGCACGTCCTCCGCCGTCGGGGAGTTCCGATCTCCACGTCCATACGGGCGCCGATGCGCCCGCTGACCTCAGGCGAGGCCGCTGGCCTGGACGCAGCGCTGGAGCAGATCGAGGCGCCGGTCCTCAGCTAGCCGGACTCGGCCACGTCGCCGGCCACGGCCATCTGGCCGCCGGTGGCGATTCCCGTCTCGCGGTGGCCCGGTGCGGTGGCCGCGTCGTTCATCTCGAAGCGGCTGGGCGGCGCGGCCTCGGCCAGGCGGGCGATGTCGTCATCGGTCAGGTCGTAGCCGAAGCGCACTGCCGCGACGTTCTCGTCGGCGAAGCGACGCGGCAGAGACCCGCGGATGGCCGGCTCGTCGAACTCGATGCCCGCCAGCCGCAGCAGCCGTCCCAGGGCGATCATGTTGCCGAACAACTCCCTGCCGAACTTCTCGCTGCCCAGCGAGGCGAAGGGGATCTGCTCGGCGCCCGGCACGTTGAGGCCCAGGTCGGTGACCACCTTGCGGCCATGGATGCGCAGGTGCCCCTTGTCGGCCAGCTTGAGCATGATGTCCGCCTCCTCGACCACCGGGTTGAGGATCGGCTGATCGTCGAAGATCACGAACGCGTCGGACATGCTGCCGCGCACGCTGGAGTCGTAGTCGAACAGCACGGTCACCTGCTTGCCCATGCGAGCCAGCAGCGCGCCCAGCACGCCGGCGATGACCCGGACGCCCTGCCCGCCGACGCCGTCCAGCGCGATGGCCGTGCTCATGCGTCGTCCGGCTCCACGCCCGCCTCTCGCAGCGCCTCCTCCAAAGTGAGCTCCCGCCTGGCGACGCGCAGCTTCAGCTCGGAGGGCAGGCGCTGCATCAGGGCCAGCTTGCGTTGCGCCTCCGCCTTGCGGGCGTCGGCGGCCGGCGGCGGCGGAGCCGCGTCGTCGAAGGTCCGCGGGGCGACCGGCTGCGGGTCGTCGCCCGGCGCGCCGCCCACCAGGTCGCGCTGCTCGGCGACGGCCTCGGCCTTCTGCGCGTCGAGCTCATCCGCCTGCGCCTCCGTGCCCGGATCCGTGCCGCTCTCGCTGATCTTCACCTCGCCTGCTGCCACCGGCGCACCGGCTGGGGCGCTCGCCCCGGTGCGCAGGAACTCGGGCACCTCGATGCCGGCATCGGTCAGCGCCTCGACCAGGGTCAGCTGCTTGCGTGCAATGCGCAGCTTCACGTCCGGCGCCAGCTTGGCCATGAGCGCGGCGCGCTCCTGCGACTCGGCGCGCTTGCGCGCCTTCTCGTCATCGCCGACGAGTGCCTTCGCGGCAGGCGCCTCGGCCGTGGAGCGCATCGGCCCGGAGGGCTGATCGGGCAAGGCCGCCGGGCGCTCAGGAACCGCCGTCACCGAGGCCCCATTGCCGTTGGCTGCGACAACGCCATCGGCTCCGCCTGCCTGCGGGTAGAGCACGCCGATCTCGAACGGGTTCAGCCGCTCCGCGCCCTTGGCGGCGCGCTTGTAGGTCTTGCGGTAGAAGGTGAGCATGTCGTTCGCGCTTGCGAAGCCGATGCGACGGCCGTTGTTCTCGATGCACTGGCTGGTGATGTCGACGAACGCGAAGCCGGGATGCTCGATCGCCTCGCGGATCACGTTGCGCATGTGCAGCTGGTGATAGACCGTCGTCTTGGCGTACAGGCTGTGCGGCGAAGAGCGGACCAGGCCCTGCAGGTTGATTGGCGTGTTCGGGTTGCCGGCGGGAGAGGACAGGGTCTTGGTGCCGGTAGGCGTGGTGGGGCCGGTCTGGCCGCCGGTCAGCCCGTAGATCTCGTTGTTGTTGCACAGCACGGTCAGCGGCGCGTTGCGGCGGATGGCGTGGATCAGGTGGTTGCCGCCGATGCTGGCGGTGTCCCCGTCGCCGGCCACCACGATCACGTTCATCTCCGGGCGCACCGTCTTGATCGCCTCGGCCACGGGCATGGTCCGGCCATGGAGGGTGTAGACCGACTCGTACTTCATGTAGCCGCCCATTCGGCCGGTGCAGCCGATGCCGGTGACGATGATGGTGTTCGTCTCGTCCATGCCCATCTCGTCCAGCACCATGGCCAGCTGCATCATGATCGTGCCGATCCCGCAGCCCGGGCACCAGATGGTTGGGAACAGGTCGAGCTTGAGGTGCTCCTTGTAGCCGAGCTCGGCCATCGGCGCCTCGGGCATCAGCCGACTCCCAGCGGTGAGGGGGGCTGGTGCTCGGTGGGCTGCGGCGGAATCGGCGGTTCCGCCGGGCCGCCGGTGAGGACCCGCGCAAGGCCGTCACGCACCGCCTCCAGCGAGATGCGGCCGCCGAGGAGCGGCACACGCTTGACCTCGCGGCCCAGGGCCAGCTGCGCCAGGTCGGCGTACTGGCCGTCGTTGGCCTCGATGCACACGATGTGCTCGTAGCGGTCGGCGATGGCCCGCAGCTCGTCGCCCAGCACCGGGTGGATACGGATCGGCCGGAACAGGGCGTAGTCCGGCGCCAACGGCGCGGCCACGCGGCTGACGATCCCGTATGCGATCACGAGCACCGGCGCATCGACGTTCCAGCCGTGCTCGTACTGGGCGTAGCGCTGCGCCACCTCCAGGTGGCGGTGCTTGGCGGCGTAGTACTGGCGCAGGTACTCGTCGGCATCGGCCGTGGCCGGCTCACCGGCGTTCGGCCCCGACTCGTACATCAGCACACCGGCGAAGAAGCGCGGCTTGCCGCGCTCGTGCTTGCCCAGCGGCGGGCTGGCCCGGTCGACCACGCGAACGTCGGCGGCCAGCTCGTCCAGGTCGACCACCTCGTTGAGGTGCGCGATGAACGTGTCGGACAGCACCACCACCGGACTGCGCGACTCCTCAGCCGCGTTGAAGGCGTCGACCGTCACCCGGAAGGCCTCCTCCACGCCGTTGGGATAGAAGGCGATGGGCGTGTAGTCGCCGGTGCTGCCGTAGCGCACCTGCATCACGTCGCCCTGGCCGGGCATGGTGGGCATGCCGGTCGCCGGCCCGACGCGCTGGACATCGACGAAGACGCACGGCACCCCGACCTTTTGCGCGTAGCCGACCGCCTCCTGCATCAGGCTGAAGCCGGGACCGCTTGTGGCCGTGAAGGACCTCGCGCCGGCCAGCGAGGCGCCGATGATCGCGTTCGCGCTGGCGATCTCGTCCTCAGCCTGCAGGAAGCGGAACTCCGGGTGCTCGGCCGCCCAGCCGGAGGCCACGTTCAGGATCTCCGTGGACGGACTGATGGGATAGCCGGCGTAGTAGTCGGCGCCCGCCGCCACCGCGCCTCGGAACACCGCCTCGTTGCCCTGGGTCAGCTTGCGCATCGCGTCAGATCGTTCCAGATCTCCGCGCGCGAAGCCGATGGCGTCGCCGCACGGTCGCCTGTCATGGGAGGCCGATTCTAGCCTCCCCGCGCCTCAGGGTGCTGGCCGCAGGGCGATCAGCTGGCCGATGTTGGCGGCGCTGCTCGAGGAGGTTGCGGTGCGGGTACCACTGCTGCCGGTGCCGGCCAGGGTCTGGTCCGCCAGCTCCATGGTCAGCCGTGAGCTGGTGCCGGCGGCGGTGACC
>DATBIY010000104.1:0-2834 GCA_036556695.1 Candidatus Limnocylindria bacterium | reverse complement strand
GCCCGTGGCGAGCAGGTGCAGGTGGTGCTGGACCGCACGCCCTTCTACGCCGAGGGCGGCGGCCAGATCGGCGACCGGGGCGAGCTGGTCGGCCCGCGGGGCACGGTCCATGTCGAGGACGTGCAGCGGGCCGGCGACGCGATCGTGCACGTGGGCCGGCTGGAGGGCGAGCTGGAGATCGGCGAGCGGGTGGAGGCGCGCGTCGACGAGGCAAGGCGCTGGGCGGCGGCGCGCAACCACACCGCCACGCACCTGCTGCATCGCGCGCTGCGCGACGTGCTGGGCGAGCAGGCCAAGCAGGCGGGCAGCTGGGTCGGCCCGGAGGGGCTGCGCTTCGACTTTCCGGCGTCGTCCGCGACCGCAAAGCAACAGCTGCGCGAGGTGGAGAAGCGGGTCAACCAGCAGATCCGCCGCAACGCGAGCGTCGAGCCGCAGTGGATGAGCCTGGGCGACGCGCAGCAGCTGGGCGCAGACATGTTCTTCGGCGAGAAGTACGTGCCGGAGAACGTGCGGGTGGTGCAGGTGAACGGCTACTCGAAGGAGCTGTGCGGCGGCACCCACGTGGCGGCCACCGGGCAGATCGGCGCGTTCGTGATCACCGGCGAGTCCAGCATCGGCGCCGGGCTGCGGCGCATCGAGGCGGTTACCGGCGAGGCGGCGGACGAGCTGGTCGCCGCGCGCCTGGATCTGCTGCGGACGGTCGCCACGCAGCTTGGCGTGCCGGAAGAACAGGTTCCCCAGCGAGTCGAGGCGCTAAGCCAGCGGCTGCGCGACGCCGAGAAGGGCGCAAAGCCGCCAGCGAGCACCGCCCGCCTGGACGCGGCCGCCGCCCTGGCACAGGCCCAGCAGGCGGGCGAGGCCAGGGTCATCGTGCAGAGCTACCCGGAGGCCGATGCCGCGGCGCTGCGGAGCTGGGCGGATGACCTGCGTGGCATCACCGGACGCTTCGTGGCGATCGCCGGCGGAGCGGCCGGCAACCCGACCCTGCTGGTAGCCGCCAGCCGCGACCTGGTGGCCGAGGGCTTCGACGCGGTGGCGGTCATCCGCCAGATCGGTCCCATCATCGGCGGCGGGGGAGGGGGCCGCCCGGAGCTGGCCCAGGCCGGAGGCCGGAATGCGGACCGCATGCCGGATGCGCTGGCCGAGGCCACGCGCCTGTCCCTCGAGGCGCTGAGCGCCATCGAGTCGGGCTGAGCAGACCCGGGGACGGAGGGCGGCGATGCAGCGCTTGAGCAGTGTCGTCGGCCGGCTGCGCGGATCCGCCGGCGCGGCGCCGGCGGACAGGAGCTCGCCGCAGGCGCTGACCGCGCTGGACGTGGGCACCGAGTTCGCCAAGGCGCTGGTCGTGGCACTGGAGGGGGATGGCGACGAGGCCACGGGCGTGGTGCGCGGCTCGGGACGCCAGCGGCAGGGTCTGGCGCACATGCAGTCGGGCACAGTGGCCGACATCGAGGCGGTGGTGGCCAACTCCCGCCGCGCGCTGGACGAGGCGGAGGGCATGGCCGGACTTCGGCCCGGATCGGCGGTGATCGGCATCGCCGGTGAGCTGGTCAAGGGAGCCACCAGCACGGTGATCGTGCGCCGCGAGCAGCCGCAGGCCCCGCTGACCGACGGCGAGCTGGATCGCATCGTGGCCCGCGCCCAGTCTGAGGCACTGGACGACGCCGAAAAGCGGATCGCCTGGGAGTCGGGCGTGGAGCGCATGGAGGTGCGCCTGGTCCACGCCGCGGTGGTCGAGATGAAGATCGACGGCTACCCGGTCAGCAACCCCATCGGCTTCACCGGCAGCCAGCTGGAGCTGGCGATCTTCAATGCCTTCGCGCCGATGGTGCACCTGGGCGCGCTGCAGTCGGTGGCCCAGCGGCTGGGGCTGCAATTGCTGGGGGTGATCGCCGAACCGTATGCGGTGGCCACCTGCCTGGACCCCGGGGAGCTGGGTGACGCTGGCGCGGTGTTCGTGGACGTGGGCGGTGGGACGACCGACGTGGCGGTGGTGCGCCATGGCGGCATCGCCGGCACCAAGATGCTGGCCCTGGGCGGGCGGGCCTTCACCAAGGGCCTGGCCGAGCGCTTCGGCCTGTCCTTCGCCCGTGCCGAGATGCTGAAGCTGGCCGCCACCTCCGACGAGCTGCCGGAGCAGGTCCCGGCGCACGACCTGCGTGACGCGTTGGCCGAGGATGCGGCCGTGTGGCGGCGCGGCGTGGAGCTGATGATTGGCGACCTGGCGGCCGGTGAGCTGCTGCCGGCGCGCGTCTACCTGTGCGGCGGCGGCGCCGAGCTGCCGCAGATCGCCGAAGCGCTGGCGGACGACGGCTGGTGGCGCCGCCTGCCGTTCGCCCGCCGTCCCCAGGTCTCGGCGCTGGGCCCGCAGGACGTGGCCGGGCTGCGCGACGCGACCGGCGAGCTCCACACCCGCCAGGACGTGACACCGATGGCGCTGGCCCACCAGGCGCTGATCATCGACTTGCAGGCCACCGCCGCCGAGCGCGCCATGCGCCGCGCGGTGCGCGCCATGCAGCTGTAGCGCCATGGCCGACGACACCCAGCTCCTCTACCTGGAGCCCGACGACGAGATCACCACGGTGGTGCGCCGCCTGCGTGAGGCCGATAGCCCCAGGGTGGTGCTGGTGGCCACGGGACGCAGCAAGGCAACCACCAGCGCGGTCGCACTCCGGCTGCTGGCCCAGGTGGCGGCAGAGGAGGGGCGCCACATTGCGTTGGTGGCCGATGCCGGCGGCCGCGCGCTGGCCGCCGAGGCCGGAATTCCCGCATTCGCCAGCGTGGCCGATGCCAACGCCGAGGGCGCCGTGCCGCTGGAGCCGGCGCCGGCGCAG
>DATBIY010000103.1:0-6439 GCA_036556695.1 Candidatus Limnocylindria bacterium | reverse complement strand
AGCATCCAACGGTGCTGTGCCCGGATCGCCGCCGGCGGCCGTGGGTCCGGCCGCTCCAGGTTCCGGCGCAGGCACTCCTCCAGGCGCAGCGCCAGCACGATGGCCACCGACGGGCGAGTGAGACGTCGAGCTATGGCCATCAGCCGCTGCCGCGCCCAGCCTTCCACGTTGGTGGCGTCCACCACCGTCGTGCGGCGCCGCGCCAGGCGCAGCCCGAGGGCGGTGTGCAGCAGCTCGAACGCGGCGTCGGTGGCCGCCTGGTCGCGCGGATCATCGGCCACCATGGCCCGCATCGCATCAGAGGAGAGGATCTCGGTCGGCAGGAAGTGCTGCGTCGCGAAGGTGCTTTTGCCCGATCCACTGGGCCCGATGAGCAGCACCATCGCCCCCTGCGGCACGCCGACGATCACTGGGCTGCGGCGCCCCAGCGAGTGAGCGGCAGCAGCAGCTCGCGCCCCTGGCTGCGCACATTGTTGACCGCCGGCGAGACGGGATAGAGCAGCAGCTCGCCGGCCGGCGAGGGACGCAGCAGGGAGCGCACCTCCTCGAGGGAAGAAGCCTCGGACAGCCACGTCGCCCAGTCATCGCGGTGCAGCACCACCGGCATGCGGTCGTGCACGGTGGCCACCAGGCCGTTCGGCGGCCCGGTGACGATGGCCAGGCTGAACAGCCGATCGGCGGTGACCGGGTCGCGCCACACGGCCCAGATGCCGGCGAAGGCCAGAGGCTGCTCGTCGCGGCGCCGGATGGCGAACGGCTCGGAGCGCACCACGCGACCGGTGTCCGGGTTGCGATGGCGCCGCCACTCATAGAAGGCATCGGCCGGCACAATGCACCGCCGCCGGGCGAACGACGTGCGGAACGACGGCGACGTCTCGACCGTCTCGGCGCGCGCGTTGATCAGCGGCGAGCGCTGCTTGGGATGCTCGGCGAAGTAGGGGACCAGTCCCCAGCGGAAGGTGTCGACCACCCGCTCGCCGTGGTGCTCGACCACGGCCGCCACCGGGTCGGTGGGCGCCACGTTGAACCGATCGCCGGGCAGGTCGCTGACCGCAGTGGCGCGGAACAGGCGCCCCAGCTCCTCAGGCGAACGCGGTTGGGCGAAGCGGCCGCACATGGGCCGCTGAGCGGCTTGTCAGGCCTCCGAGGCGGCGCACTCCGGGCACATGGCGGCGGCCGGGATGGGCGGCTGAGGCGAACCGGTGGCGCGCGGCAGGGTCTTGCCGCAGACCGTGGCCTCGGGGTCGCGCTGCAGGTGAACCTTGGAGAACTGTCGGTCGGGGAGACGCCAGGTGACGTAGCGTCGTTCGTTGACGTGGGTGGTGGCCATCGTGCTCCTCGGAGTTGTCGCGGCGGCGCCGCGCGGGGAAGGAGCATTATGCCCGAAATCGGCGATTTCCGCCAGTAGCCGCTTTGAAAAACGTGCCGCTGTCAGCCGGCGCCAGCAGCCGCGCGCCGGCGAGCGCATCATGAAGGCCGATGGCGCACATCGGCATCCTGACCGGCGGCGGCGACGTCCCCGGGCTCAACTCGGTCATCAAGAGCGTGGTCTACCGCGCCAGCGAGCTCGACTGGCAGGTGACCGGCATCCGGCGCGGCTGGAAAGGGCTCACGCACCTGCGCCCTGGCGCCGATGATCAGGCCGACTGGCTGCGGCAACTCGATCGGCGCACGACGCGGGCCATCGACCGCACCGGTGGCACCATTTTGCACACCTCGCGCACCAACCCCGGGCGGATGCCCGAATCGGCCCTGCCGCCGCACCTGCCGGAGACAGACCGGGACCGATATGCGACCGCCGAGGGCCGATATGACCTGACCCCCATCGTGCTGCGCAACCTCGAGGAGCTGGGCATCACCCACCTGGTGGCCATCGGTGGTGACGACACCCTGAGCTACGCCGCACGGCTGGGGCGCGAGGGCGTGCCGCTGATGGCGATCCCCAAGACGATGGACAACGACGTGGTTGGCACCGAGTACTGCATCGGATTCTCGACCGCCGTGACCCGTGCCAAGGAGCTGATCAACCGGCAGCGCACCACGCTGGGCAGCCACGAGCGTATCGGCGTCTTCCGGATCTTCGGGCGCAACGCCGGCTACAGCGCCTGGTACGCGGCCTATGTCACCAGCAGCCGCTGCGTGATCCCGGAGGCGCCGTTCGACCTGAAGCAGCTGGCCGACCTGCTGGTCGAGGACCGGCGGCTCAACCCCAGCGGCTACGCCCTGGTCATCGCCTCGGAGGGCGCCGTGTGGAGCGGCGCAAAGCTCGAGGAGTTCGGCGAGGCGGATGCCTATGGCCACCGCCGCAAGGCGGATGTGGGATTCGCGCTGGCCGAGGAGCTCAAGTCGCTGACCGGGGTCGAGACGGTGCACTCCGACCTGACCTACGACCTGCGCAGCGGCGACCCGGATGCGCTGGACCAGATGGCCGCCACCACCTTTGCCAACATCGCGGTCGAGCTGCTGGCCGACGGGGTCAGCGGCCGCATGGTGGCCATCCATGGAGGCCGATACACCCACGCCCCGCTGCCCGATCCGGCGCTCGGCGCGCGCCGCCTGGACGTGGCCTCGATGTACAACCAGGTACGGCTGCGCCCGCGCTACGACAGCCGCCTCGGGATGCCGCTCCTGCTGGGACGCGCCCTGGAGGACTAGGCGGCTAGTCCGCGGCTTCCTCCAGGCTGGCGCCCGGCGGCAGGGTTGCCCGCAGCGCTGCCACGACAAGGTCCGCATCGGCCTGCGTGGCGGTGGTCAGCACCATGACCCGCCGCGCGGGTCCAGGCGCCACGCCCGGCTCGCCCGCGACGGGTTCGGCCTGCGGCTCGCCGGCGACAGCCTCGCGAATGCGTCGATCGTTGCGCTCCAGAAGACCGTGGTACGCCGCCGAGGCGGCCGCCACGACCAGTGCCCCCAGCGCAGACGATGTCGCCGACCCCCGGTCGTCGAACGACGGCACGCCCATCACCGTGTTGAACAGCTGGTAGAGCAGCACCGCGACACTGGCCAGGGTCGCCAGCAGCGAGGCGCCGACCGCGACCAGCAGGTACGCCCGCCGCGTGGTGGCCGTGGCCTCGCCAACCGGATCGGCGGCGTGGCGCCGCTGCAGGTGGCTCCAATTCCAGAGCCACAGGATGGCCGAGACCAGCCCAACAGCCACGAAGCTGAGGAACTCCGCCTGCCAGAAATCGCCTGTCGTCCGATTGCCACCCAGCAGCAGGTCGACCACGTAGCCGGCCACCACTCCCAGGCCGATGCCGCTGCCCGCCAGCCCGACCAGCGCCACGGTCGCCGATGACAGGCGATCGACGCTCGCCGTGCGGCTCTCGGCGTCGGATGCGGTGGCTTCCCTCCGCAGCCAGCCGAGGTGGGCCCACCACGCCAGCAGCCAGGGAACGACCGCCAGCAACGGCCCGACGATCGCCTCCAGCCGCGTCTCGCTCCCAAACTCGGCCCTGGCTCCCAGGAGGAGCTGCAGCGCGGAGCTGGCCGCCTGGCCAACGAAGACGACCGTGGCCACCGCCGCGGCCCCGATCACGACCAGCAGGTACGCCGCCCGCAGGCGAGATCGCTGCTCGCTCTGGCCTCGCCAGCCGGCGTCGTGCGACAGCGCTGTGGCATACCACCAGTGGCCAGCCCAGATGATCGCCCAGCCGATGACTCCGGCCAGCGCATCGGCCATGGCTCGCTGCTCGAAGGACCGGTCGAAGACGTCGTCGTCCAACGGCGAGCCCACCACCCACGCCAGTACCAGGCGCACCAGCGTGCCCAGGTTCATGGCGGCCAGCACCAGTCCCACCAGGGCTGCCCCGTACAGGTAGACCCGCGGCAGCCAGGCGGCAGCGCCGCTCATCTCCACCGCTCCGAGGTCGCGGCGCCGAATCAGCACGTGGTACGCCCACGCTGCGCCCATCACCAGCACCGAGGCGGCTGCCGCGCCGAGGTCGATCTCCAGGAAGTCGAACCCGTTCGATAGCGGGACGCCCAGCAGGCGTCGCGAAACGTGCTCCAGCAGCTGGATGCCGGCCAGGACCCCGAAGACGAGCGTGACCGCCAGCACCACGCTCAGGTACCCCGCCCGGATCGGCGAGCGCCGCTCCTCCTGTGCCGCCGGGTTGGCGGGTCGCAGGCTGCGCTCGATGAGCAGCCAGTGGATGGTCCACACCACCGCGCCCACCACGATGAGCGCGAATGCCAGGCTCAGCGCCTCGCGGTCGTCGGCCGTGGACGCCGCGGTGGCGCGTCCCAAGCCGGCGGCGTGGAACAGCACCACGAACAAGTTGTTCAGCCCGACCAGCATCACGCCAAGCGTGATGCCGCTCATGGCGTACAGGTACAGGCGGCGAACGGTCTGCATGCGAAAGACCCTAGCCCGGGTGCCCTGCGGCGGTACTGCGGCGCGCGGCATGCGCCGCGGCCGCGGCCACGAAGGCGGTCCACAGGCGCTCGAGGACCGCGGGGGAGCTCTCCAGGCGCTCCGGGTGGCACTGCACGCCCACCAGCCAGCGCCCGGGATCGCGCGACTCGAGCGCCTCCACCAGATCGCCGATGGGGCTGGTCGCGCTGGCGGTGGCCCGCAGTCCGGGCGCCAGTCGCTCGGGGGTGATGGCCTGGTGGTGGTAGGTGTTCACCACCAGCTCTGACGCACCCCCATTCACCGACCACAGCAGCGTCCCCGACTGGAGAGTCATGGCGTGCGCCGAGCCAGCGGCCGCCGGGTACGGCAAGCTCTCATGTCCCTCGACGTGCTGCACCAGCGACCCGCCGCTGAACACGTTGATGGCCTGCAGCCCGCGGCAGATGCCGAGCACTGGGGCATCAGCCGCCTCCGCGGCTCGGAACGCCGCGATGTCGACGGCATCCCGTCCGGGGTCGGGGGCGTGCGACCCGTTCACCTGCTCGCCATAGAGGGCCGGATCGAGATCAGGGCCGCCGCTGATGAGCAGGCCGTCCATCGAGGTCAGCGCGGTGCGCAGCCGATCGGCAGGCGTGGCGTCATCCACCGCGACGGCGGCTCCGCCGGCGCGCTCGACCGCCTCCAGGTACCGCGCGTTCTTCACCCTGGCAACGGCAGCGTCGGTCGTCCGCTCGGGATTGGTGAGGGTCACGACGATGCGCGGCCTGTCCACGAGCGAATCCTACGCGCCGTCGATGTCCCAGGAAGCCCGGGACGGCAGTCCCTTGACCGCTGGGCGAGCGCGGAGTATATCGGTAGCAGATATAGCGGAGGCCGATATAGTGGCGCGACCCCACCGTGACTCCACCTTGGAGCTGGGACGCTTCGCCGAGCCAGCCGTGCTGGTCCTGGTCAGCCTGTCGGCCGGTCCGCGGCACGGCTACGCGATCATGACGGACGTCGAGGAGTTCAGCGGCTCGGCGCTCGGTCCCGGAACGCTGTACGCGGTCCTGGCGCGGCTGGAGGCAGCCGGGCTGGTCGAGCCGCTGCCGGCCGACGATCGCCGCCGCCCGTATCGGATCACCGCTGCCGGAAGCCGTGCGCTGGCCGATCACCTGGCGCGCATGGAGGCGTTCCTGCGGGTCGGACAGGCGCGCGCGCCACGGGGCGGAGGGCAGCGGGCATGAACGGCCGCCGCCTGCATCGGGTCCTGCTGGGCCTCTATCCACCGCCCTGGCGACGGCGCTACGGCGAGGAGCTGCTGGCGCTGCTGGCGGAGCGCGGCTCGGGGTGGCGGGACGTCCCGAACCTGTTGCTGGGAGCGGTCGATGCCTGGATCACCGCCCGTCCGCGCCCGCAGCCACTGATGGCCGTGCCGCTGGCCGCCATACCCCCGGCCGAGCTGCCTGCCGCCGTGCCGGAGAGCGCGCTGAGGAAGAAGCCGGCAGGCCACGGCATCGTTGCGCTCGAGCCGCCGGAGGGGGTCATGAGCCGGCGCCGCTTCATGCGCCGCATGCTGCTGGCGGGGACCGCGCTGCTGTCGCTGGAGTTCGTGGGCGGCACCATCAACTTCCTGTGGCCGCAGCTGCGCGCCGGCCTGGGCGCGAAGTTCGAGGTCGGCACGCTGGCCGACGTGCTGGCGCAGGAGCCGAACTTCGCGAAGGGCTGGCCGTACGCCTTCAACCCGGCGCACGTGTTCCTGGTGAACGTGCCTGCCGCCATGGAGCTGGCGCTCGGCAACGACGTCTCGATGCCCAACCCGGCAGCGGGCGACCTGCTCGCGCTGTGGCGGAAGTGCCCGCACCTGGGCTGCCTGGTGCCGGCGCCCTGCGACTCGGTGACGCGCTACCAGTGCCGCTGCCACCGCAGCACGTACAACATCCTGGGCGAGAAGATGCACGAAGGGCCTGCCGAGCGCGGGCTGGACCGCTTCGCGGTGACCATCGAGCGCAGCGGCATGATCGTGATCGACACCGGCCAGATCACCCGCGGCGAGCCGAACCGCGGCCCCGACGCGCTGACCTTCCGCGACCCGCACGCCTGGGA
>DATBIY010000102.1:0-40250 GCA_036556695.1 Candidatus Limnocylindria bacterium | reverse complement strand
GACAGGCGCATGGCCCCCAGCCAGGTGCGTTTCATCCACGTGGTGCGCAACCCGTACGACAACATCGCCACCATGATGGTGCGCGGCCATCGCAGCTTCGAGAGTGCCTTCGCGCAGTACGAAGCAAACTGCGCGGCCATCATGCCGCTGTCACAGCGTATCGGCGCCGAACGCCTCATTCGCGTGCGTCACGAGGGTCTCGTGGCCGATCCCCGCGGGACGCTCAGCGCACTGTGTGCCTTCCTGGGCGTGGAGGCCGATGAGGCCTACCTGGAGGCCGCCGCATCGCAGGTCTACAGCTCGCCGGCCCGCAGCCGGAACGAGGTCGAGTGGCAGCCCGAGAACGATCGCCGGGTGCGCGAGCTGATCGAGCGCTTCGACTACCTGGTGGGCTACGCCCGCGACGAGGAGCCAGCTGCGGCAGCCTCTTCCGGGTAAAGCGCCTCGAACACCGGCCGGGCAGCGTGCAGTACGGCGCCGCGCACGTCGGGCGCGAGGGCCTCGCGCCAGCGCTCATCGAGCTGCACGTCACCCGGCGCCGTCAGACGCATCTGGTTGCCCAGCATGTGCTGGTCCCGGCCGATGGGATTCAGCTCCGCTGACGGATCGACGCCGATGAAGTCGAAGGCGCGCGCCAGCGTGCCGCTCACGTCGCGGCACAGGTCCTCGTAGCGGATCCGCAGCCGCCGATCGGCCGGCAGCTCGTCCAGCTGCTGGCCGATGCTCTGATTGGTCCGCGCCCAGTTGCGCGCGATGCGCTCCACCGGGTCGCTGCGCTTGGCCCGGCGCACTGTCGACTCGACCACGCCCCGTACGTCGCGCACCAGGTGGATGGCGCGGGGCCGCACGGGCAGGTAGCGCTCCAGGTAGCGGATCCGCAGCCGCTCCTTCGAGGCGTCGACGAAGGCATCGGCTGCGGCGATGTCCAGCACCGCGTTGGCCAGTGCCCAGCTGCGCGTGGCCGCCTGGCGCATCGCCTCGCGCACGCCCAGCGGCGCCAGCGCGCTGTCCCGGGCGCGTTCCAGGGCCGGCCAGCGCAGCGAGCGGGCCTGGATGCGGTGCAACGAGGCCCGGCCGGCGGTGTCGAAGCCCGCGCGGAAATCGGCCAGATCGAGGTCAGGGATGCCGTGGACGGTGGCGCGCTCGCGCAGGCGTGCCCAGAACGGGCAGGCGCTCATCAGCTCGCCGCATGAGCACCGGAAGGTGTCCATGTGCCCGACCCGCCGCGTGCCGGACACGTCGCTGATGGTCGCCACCTGCGGATGCGCGGCGAGGAGGAAGGAGAGGAGCGTCGATCCCGAGTAGGGGCTGGAGGCCAGGAAGATGTATCGGCGCTCGGGCGTCGACGGCTCGCCGTCCATCAGGTTCGCGGACGGATGTAGGTCCAGTAGGCGCGCGCCACGCGGCTGAAGGCCTGGTAGCCCAGCTCGTGGAACATCGACGGCTCCGGCAGCTCCCAGTCCGCCGGGAACTCGTAGCCCCAGCGACGCATGTACGGGCCGAAGACGCGCAGCGCTCTACGCCGGGCCTCGGGGGTGTAGTAGTCGGCGAAGCTGCGCTCGCGGCCACCCGTCACGTTGTGCTGCGGCAGTGGCCGAACGGGCTCGATGCCGATGCGCCGCAGCGTGGCCTCGAAGTCATCGGTCAGGCGCTCGAAGCGCATCACGTAGTCCATGTCACGGTGATCCAGGCTCGCCCAGGTGTCGTAGGGCAGGCGATAGAAATGCAGGAAGAACGTTGAGAAGTCGGCGTCGGTGGTCGAGAGGAATCGGTACATCCTCGCGTCGACCACGGTGTTCAGCAGGCGCCGGTTCTTCGTGCGCTTCAGGTCGGAGAACTGCTGCCGGTGATCCGTCTTCAGCTTGAAGTAGCGGCTGACTGCGTCGTCCAACGGATTGCGGATGGCTGAGAACACGAAGTAGCCGCGCTCCTCCTCGGAGGCCTGCCGCCGGAACTCGTCGTAGGTGCTGTGCTTGTGGAGGATCGGGACGCCGTCATACAGTTCGCGCAACTCGCGGCGAACGGCGCTCGAGCCGGTACGCGGCAGCTCGACGAACACGTATCGGTGACGGTGGCTGATGATCATTGGGTTCCCCGCAGACGCTCGGCTGGCAGCCAGAGGCGGAGGGTACCATCGCGCGGCGGCAGTCGCGCCGCACGCCGCATGAGCAGCCCTATGAGCCTCGCCACTGACGACAGGGAGGCGGCTTCGCCACCCGCGGAGGCGATCTTCGTCGTCGGCGTCCATCGCAGCGGCACGACCCTGATGCGCAGCATCCTGAACTCGTCGTCGCTGGTAGCGCTGACCAACGAGAACCACTACTTCGGCCACCTGCTGGCCGCCGAGGGCGTGCACCGCGCCATTCGCGCGCTGGGCGACCTGCACGACGACGCGGTGGTCGAGCGGGCGGTGGCGCACGTCTACGACCGGGTGGCGGTGCGCCACTGGTTCCGCGACCCGAGCCGCGCCTGGGTGTGGCTGCAGCGCAACGTCCCGCGCGAAGAGTTTCGGGAACGGCTCCTCGCCTCCGATCGCAGCGAGCGCGCGGTGTTCGACACCCTGCTGCGTCTCTACGCCGAGCGGCGCGGCAAGACGATCATCGGCGAGAAGACGCCCGCCCACGTGCGCCACGGAGACCGGCTGCTGGAGTGGTATCCGGGCGGCCGCGTGATCCACATGCTGCGCGACCCGCGTGCCATCTACGTCTCCGACCTGCGGCGGCGGCGCCAGGTTCCCGGCGCGCTGCCATTCCGCGTCCTGAACCACGTTCCCGGCGGCCTGGCGGCGGTGCTGCTGGTGCAGACCACCGTGGCCTGGATCGAGAGCGTGGTGCGGCTGCGCGACAACCGCCGGCGCCACGCGGGCCGCTACCTGGTGGTCCGCTTCGAGGACCTGGTCAGCAACCCTCGGGAAGAGGTGCGGCGGGTGTGCCGGTTCGTGGGCATCCCGTTCGAGGAGCAGATGATGGATCGGGTGGTGGAGAGCCACGGCCAGACGCTGGGCAGCAGCGGCTTCGATTCGGGCGCGGCCAGCCGCTGGCGTGGGCAGATCTCTCCGTTGGCCGCCGGCTGGTTCCGGCTGTGGCTGGGTCGGCGGATGCGCGCGCTGGGTTACGCTGACTGACAACGCGGACTATGCCGCGGTGTCGGCCACCATGGTCTCGGCCGAGGGCGCCCGTCCAGTGAGGTCGTACCAGCGCTCACGAGCGCGCCAGAGCGCCATCTTGGCCGCGTTCGCAGGAACCGTCCCCAGGGCGTAGGCGAGCCGCTCAGAGCCCTCCAGGGGCGCTTCAGCGCCCTCGTAGCCCAGTGCGCGCATCTCATCGCCTGCCACGCGCTGCACGAAGGCGATCTGGCGCGGGGAGAGCATCTGCCGGAAGCGGCCGATGGACCGCGGCGAGATCTCGCCGGCGGAGAAGCGGCCGAAGGAGCTGTTGCCGCCGGAATCGCGGAAGTCGGAGGCGCCGGACATCCCCAGCATGGCCGCGTCATACGGCTCAGCGATGAACTCACAGATCTCGCGCAGCTTGCCCTCCGGGTCGCGCACCAGATCCTCGTAGCGCAGCAGCATGTAACGCCCCGGGTGGCGCTCGACGTTGCGACTGCCGAGCTCCACGCTGGCCAGCCAGGCGGCGGTTGCCGAGCCGACTCCGCCGCGCTTCGACTGCCAGCGCTTGAGGACCGATGCGTAGCGGTCGCGCGGGTCGCGGATCATGTGGATGATCCGCGCCTCGGGGAAGCACTCGTACACGCGGTCGGCGTAGCGCTCGGTGTGCAGCGACTTGTCCCCCCAGCGCGGACGCCCCACCCCCTCCGCATGCTGCGACTCCATGAGGTCGAAGAGGCGGCAGTACGACCGCTCCCCGGCGCGGAAGTCGCCCTCCAGCCGCTCGAAGTCCAGCTCGAGCTTGCGGTGGCGCCGATACCTTCGCATCTCGTCCAGGATGCGTGCCAGGGCGTCGTCGCGCGACAGGTCGCCGAAACGGCCGTCGAAGTAGGTCCACCAGTTCGTGCGACGCGTCATGGCAATCCGCGGATGCGAGGCGAGCAGCGCGAAGATCAGGCTGGTGCCCGTCCGCTCAAGACCGCCGATCAGAACCGGCCCCGACACGTCACTTCCCCTCCGCTGCAAACGATGGATCAAGGTGCCTCGACCGCCGCCGCCAGGCGAGTCGGCCCAGCTGCCAGCGGGAGGCGTCCGCCAGGCGCTGCGGAAGCATAGCGGGCTGCTGCGGGATCGGCAGCAGCTCATATTCGAGGGCGGCCATCTGTGTGGCGGCACGATCCTGGATGAAGGCGATGTCTTTGTCGGGCAGCGGCGGCTGCTCCTCTGGCGGCGGGAGCTCGTGGAGCATGGCGGCCGAGAACGGCTCACCGATGAAGTCACAGATCTCGCGCAGCGTGCCCTCGGGTTCGGTGCGCAGCATCTCGTTGCGCACCACCAGCACGGCCTCCGGCCGGGCCGCGGCCGCCTCACGCGCCACGCTCACGGACGCGACCCACGCGGCCGTTTCGGCGGCGAGGCCGCCACGCCCCACGGCATGGTCGTCCAGCATCTCGCGGTAGCGGGAGCGCGGATCGCGCACGACGCACACGATCCGCGCCTCCGGCATGGCCTGCAGGATTCGCATGGCCTGGAACTCGAGGAGCGCCTCCTGGAGGCCCCAGCGACGGGCTCCAGCCTGCTCGCCCAGCTGGCGGCCAATTTCTCGCACCAGAACGGCGAAATTTCCGTCGGACGCAGCCGCGGCCAGCGCCTGTCGGTCGAGCCCCAGTCTGGCCGCCTTGCCGCTGGTCAGCGCATCGAGCGCGCGCTGGCGGCCGGGCGCGCCGGCGGCGTGCCATCCAGCGAGTCGCGTCCACAGCTCGACGTGGCGCACCATCCGGATGTCGGGGTGCATGCCCAGCGCGCGCCGGAGGGCGGTCTTCCCACTGTGGTCGAGGCCGGCGACGAAGATCGGCCCGGGCTGGGTCACGGACGGAGCGGCGGCGGTGTCGTCCATCCGACGCGGACCACGTCCGGCGGCCTCGAGCCGCGGGTCAGAACCACGTGGATCAGCCCCAGGCACAACCACCACAGGCCGGTGCCCCACGTGCTCGAATGCAGCATGTCCATGAAGTTCATGATCACGAACTGGTGGACCAGCGCCAGCCACATGCCGATGAGCAGCGGGCCATGTAACGGGTCGCGGCTGGTGACCTGCCGCCAGCGGCGCAGGGTGAGCCACAGCAGCCAGGCCGCCGGGAAGAGATACAGGATCACGGCTGGCAGCCCGTTCTCGGCGGCCAGGGCCAGGAAGGTGTGGTGTGCGCTGCCTTCCTGTGCGGGCATGTCGCCGACCCGCACCTTGAACGACTCGTCGAACAGCTCGAAGTTGCCATAGCCAAAGCCGAGCGCCGGCTCCAGCTGGATCATGCGGATGGCGGCGTTGTTGGTGACGAGTCGCGACTCCGCCGTGTCCTCGTCGGCCAGCCGCTCGCCGGCGTAGGCCACGATCGCGTCGGTGTTCACCACCAGCAGGCCGACGATGGCCACCAGGAAGAGGGCGACCAGGCGCGTCGCCAGCTGACGTCGGAAGACCAACATGCCGGCAATCACCAGCGCTGCCCCGGCCCACGAGCCGCGGGAGAACGAGATGCCGATGCCGATGAAGGCGACGACCACCACGCCGAACAGCACGTAGCGCGACAGCTGGTCGCGTAGCTTGTCCATGTAGGCCATCGCCAGCATGGCGCCCACCATCAGGGTGGCGGTATATGGCGCCGGCCCGCGGACGGTGCCGACCGTTCGCTCGCCGGCGCGCCCGAGCCACTGCGATGGCAGCACCGACGGCGCAAGCCAGCTCAGCGCGCCGACTGCGAACTCCAGCGCTACCACGCCGACCATCAGCCACAGCAGCCAGCGCAGCTCGCCCTCGCGCGGCTCGACCATCCGGACAAGCCAGTACAGCCCGATGGGGATGATGACGTGGTCGTAGAAGGCGGTGCTCATGCGCAGCGGGTTGCCGCTCAGGAGCTGGATATTGGCCAGCGCCAACAGCAGGAAGGCAACGATCGCCAGGTCCGTCAGGCTGAGGTGGAAGTAGCTGCGGCTCAGGCCCAGGATGCGGTAGCCGAGCGAGAGAACCAGGATCACCGGCAGCAGCAGGCGTCCGATCAGCCATGTCTCCGGACCGGCCACGCCATCGCCGACGGCGATCAGCGGCATCAGTCCCAGGTACAGCAGCACCGCGGTCCATGGGTAGCGCACCAGCAGGATGAGGAGTGGCAGTGCCAGGGCGACCACGAAGGTCGTGCGGTCGTGGCCCTGCGAGGCCAGCCAGCCGACGATCAGGGCAAGGCCGAAGCCGAGGAGCGCAATCGGCCACGAGGCACGCGGTGTGCGCAGGATGCTGCCGGGTTGCTCGATGACGGCCATGCTCGCGTTGGGGTGTGCTGCGGGATTTGGAGCGCGCAGTGTACGCCCTGTTCCTTGCTGGCAACATTGCAGGCATGGCCCGCACAGCCCTGCACCTGATCGCGAACCTTGACCGCGGTGGCGCACAGGAAGTGGTGCGCACGCTCGTCCGGCAGCAGCCGGCGACCGACTGGCGCCCGCTGGTGGCGACGTTCCGTGACGGTCCATTGAGAGGCGAGATCGAGGCGGCCGGCGTCGACGTCCGTCTCCTGGCCGGCCGGACCCACTCCGTCCTCTCGCCGGTCCGCTCCTTCGCCGAGCTGCGGGCCATTCGCGGAGCGCTGCGCGCGCTCATCAGCGCCGAGGACGTTTCCGTCATCCAGACCCACCTGCTGGGCAGCCTGGACTTCCTGGCTCTTGCCAGCCGGCGCGACGGCGCGCCCGCCGTGCTGTGGACGGTCCACAACGCGCTGCTGGACCTGCGACCCGATCAGCTGCCCGCCTCCCAGCGCCGGCTGCTCGGCATCAAGCGGGTGGGGTTCAGGCTGGCGTACCGCTCAGGCGGACGCATGGCCGACGGCTTCGTGGCGGTCTCGGACGACGTGGCCGACGCGGTACGCGCCACGTACCGGCCGCCGCGCGACCGCCTGTTCGTGATCCCCAACGGCGTCGATCTCGACCGCTACCGCGGCCCCGCCGAACGGGAAGCGGTTCGGCACGAGCTCGGCCTGGACGCAGGCGCTCGGCTGATCATCGTCGTCGCCAAGCTCTACGCCCAGAAGGGCCACGCCGCCCTGCTCGATGCGCTGTCGGCGACGTCGCCGCAGCCACAGGACGCCGTGCTGCTGTTGGGCGAGGGCCCGGAGCGCGAGCACCTGGAGCGCATGGTCCGCGACCGCGGACTGTCCATGGTCCGCTTCCTGGGCAACCGGCCGGATGTTCCACGCCTCCTGGCGGCCAGCGATCTCTTCGTGCTGCCGTCGCTGTGGGAGGGTCTGCCGATGGCACTCTTGGAGGGCATGGCCGCCGGGCTGCCAGTGGTCGCCACCGACGTCGCCGGCAGCCGCCAGGTGGTCCGCAACGGTCGAGACGGCATTCTCGTGCCGCCCGGCGATGCTGCCGCATTGGCATCGGCCATGGCAGCCGTGCTCGCCAACGATGAGGAACGCGCCCGCTTGGGTCGCGCCGCTCGCGACCGGGTGGAGCAGGAGTTCAGCGCGGTTAGGCAGGCTGAGCGCCACGCGGAGGCCTACGAGGCCGTGCTGGCGCGCCGCGCGAGATCGGCTCAGCGCTCGTAGCCGAAGGCGGCCATGTCGGCGCTGCACAGTCGCCACAGCCAGCGCTCGGTCAGGCCCGGCAGATGCTCGCGCCAGCGCTCGGCGGCCGAGCGGTCGATGCCGGCTCCGGACTGCTTCGGCGCGTAGCTCGAATTGTGGACCGTCTGGTCGAGCATGGACGGGTCGTACTCGATGCCGATGAAGCGGCACAGCCGCTGCGCCGTGGCCTCGGGGTCCGCCAGCATGTCCTCGAAGCGCTGCAGCAGGTAGTGGTCGGGGTAGTGCGCCGCATACTGCCGGTGCAGCCGCGCCATCTGCCGCCAGCGCATGGCCAGGCCGGTGGTGGCGTACAGCTCGAACAGCGGCCCGGCGCGGCGCGCGATGCGGCCGGCCAGGCTCAGTCGCTCCTCGCGCTCCTTGCGGCGCAGGGAGACGTAGATGGCTCGCGGGTCGCGGAAGGTGTGGACCACCCGTGCGCCCGGGAACCAGGCCAGCAGCTGCGGGACGGCGTGAATGTGCTCCGGCGACTTGTCGCCGGCAACCGGCCGCCCCTGGGCGAACGCGCGCATCGCGGCGTCGAACAGGCCGCGGTCCGATCGCTCACCCTGGCGCAGGAGGTTGGTGAACGCGCCGCGGTCAACGGTCGCGGCGAAGCGCGACCAGAAGCTCTTCCCGCGCGATGCGTAGATCGCGTCCACCACGCGCTCCAGGCCGTTGTCGGTGCGCAGGTTGCCGGCCGCCAGAAAGCGATCCCGGTAGCCCTTCCGGCCGCCCAGCCTGCGCCGCGTCCCGAGGAAGTGCGTCTCCCCGGCCAGCCGCGCCTGTGGCGAGCGGTTCAGGATGCGATGGGTCAGCGTCGAGCCGGTGCGCGGCAGCCCCACGATGAACACGTGGGTCGCAGGTTCGGTCGCCTCAGGCATGCGCCGTATTGTGCGGGACGCGCGCGCCGCCGGCCGCGGCCGAGGTGGCGCGGTGGCGCCATCTGCAAGAATTGGGCGCCGTTCGAACCGCCGCACGGCCAGATCCAACCCAGGGAGGCGTCACCGCGTGCTCCGGCTCACCTACCTGCATGGCCGATATCCGGTCCTGACCGAGACGTTCATCGATCGTGAGATCCAGCGACTGCTGGCTCGCGGCGTCGACCTGCGCGTCATGTCCATCCGCCGCCCGAGCGACGAGCTGTCAGCCGCGCAGCGGGCGCTGAGCGAGCGGGTCGAGTACCTGCTGCCGGCGTCGCCGCCCCAGGTCGCACTGGCGATGCTGTGGGGCCTGTTCCGTCATCCCGCCACCTTCCTGTGGACCCTGGCCTGGCTGCTGTCGCGCCGCCACCCGCCGGGAACGCGGAGCCGGACGGTCCTGCACTTTGCGACCGGCGTGTATGCCGCCTGGCGGCTGCGCGATCGGCGCGGGGTGCACGTCCACGCCCATTTCGTGGATCGCGCGGCGACGGTCGCGCTGGTCGCCTCCCGGCTGCTGGGCACGACCTACAGCGTCACGGCTCACGCGCAGGAGATCTACGTCAACCCGGTGATGCTCAGGGAGCGCATCAGCGAGGCAGCCTTCGCAGTGACTTGCACCGAGTACAACCGCCGCCACCTGCGCGCCGAGCTGGGGGAACGGGCGACCCGGCGGCTGCATCGGCTCTACCACGGCATGGACCTCTCCTCCCGCCCGGTGGAGGGCGAGTCGGACGCCGGCCGCGAGCGCGATCCGCGCCTGATCATCTCAGTTGGACAGCTGTGGGAGCGCAAGGGGCTGCGCTACCTGGTCGAGGCGTGTGGCGTGCTCCGCGACCGGGGGACCGACGTCCGCTGCGAGATCGTGGGCGATGGCCCGCAGCGCGACGAGCTGCAGGCGCTGGTGGATCGCCTGGACCTGGCCGATCGCGTGGTGCTGACCGGGCCGCTGCCCTTCCCGGAGGTGGTGGAGCGCTACCGCCGAGCCAGCGTCTTCTGCCTGCCCTGCATCGTGACCGACGAGGGAGACCGCGACGGCATCCCGAACGTCATCCTGGAGGCGATGGCCAGCGGCCTGCCGGTGGTGTCCACGCCTGTTTCGGGTATCCCGGAAGTCATCCGCGACCTCGAGACGGGGCTGAGCGTGCCGCAGCGCGACCCGGCGGCCATCGCCGACGCCATCGAGCGGCTGCGCGCAGACCCGGAGCTGGCGAGCCAGCTGGCCGAGCGCGCGAATGCCCTGGTCCGCGCCGAGTTCGACCCCGAGCGCAACGTCGACCGGCTGATCGAGCTGTACCGGGCGGTCGCGCCCGCGCCGTGGTGACCGCTGGCGATCGGTCAGCCGGGCCATCCTGGGCGGCGGAAGCCGCCTTCGTCGTCTGGTCGCCGCCCTACAAGGGCACGCGCAGCGCGTGGCTGGCTGCGGAGCTGGGCATCCCCGAGCCCCGTTACTTCGCCCCCACCGCTCGGCGCGGATGGCTGGCCGCCCCGCTGAAGTACCCGCGCCAGTTCGTGGCGACCCTGTGGTTCCTGTTCCGGCGCCGGCCGGCGGTCGTCTTCGTGCAGACGCCCCCCAGCTTCGCCGCCTGGGCCGCAGCGCTGTACGCGGTGATGGCGCGCGCTGCGCTGGTAATCGACGCCCACAGCGACGCCTTTGAGCGGCCCTTCTGGACGAAGCCGGCCTGGCTCAACTCGCGGGTGGCGCGCCGCGCCACGATGACCATCGTGACCACCAGCCACCGGGCACGGCAGCTGGAGGGCATGGGCGCGCGAGCCGTCGTCGTGCCCGCCATCCCGACGCACCTGGTGGTGGGCGCGCCGCCGCCCCTGTCCGGCTTCAACGTCGCGGTGGTGACGACGTGGGCGAACGACGAGCCGGTGGAGGCCGTGTTCGAAGCCGCGCGCTCGTGCCCCGACGTGACCTTCCACGTCACCGGCAAGGCACCCGCCGTGGAGCGCTTCGGGGGCCGCATCGCACCAAACGTGCGCCTCACCGGCTTCCTGGACGAGCCGACCTACAACGGCCTGCTGGCCGCCTCCGATGCGGTCATGTGCCTCACCACCCGTGATCACACAATGCAGAACGGGGCGGCCGAAGCCATGTACCTGGGAACGCCCATCATCACCAGCGACTGGGATGTCCTGCGCGAGTACTTCTCGCGCGGAACGATCCACGTCGACAACACACCGGCGGCCATCGCCGCCGCGGTGCAGCGGATGCGCAGCGAGGCCACGGCCATGCGCGCCGAGGTTCGCTCTCTCCAGGACGAGACCCTCCACCGTTGGCAGAGAGACCGCGCCGCGATCCTGCAGGCGGTTGACGACGACCTGCGCGCCATGGGACGAAATCCCGGGAGGACCGGCTAGGCGTTCGTCCGGGGGTCCGGCAGGTACCCGGGGGCCACCGATCCGGATACTTGGCGGCGGTCTGGTGCGGATAGGGGTGGTCCGCGGCCGTGCCACGAGCCGGCGCCGAGCCTCAGCGCAGGACTCATTCGCTAATGCCAAGCAGCGCCTGACGGCTTTAGGGTGCCGCCCAACATCGCGACCGAGCATCGCGAGCGTGCACCCCGTCCCAGCAACGTGCGCCGCGCATGCCAAGACCGAGGAGATGACCTAGCATGCGTTACAAGTCCATGCCGCTCACTACGCGCACCCCGAGCACCATGACAGGACCCGCCGCCCCGCAGCCCGCGCCGCACCCCCAGCGAGCCTGGTGGTTTGACTGGCTGCTCACGCTCCCGATCCTGCTGCTGAT
This sequence comes from Candidatus Limnocylindria bacterium, assembly GCA_036556695.1. GTDB lineage: Bacteria > Chloroflexota > Limnocylindria > QHBO01 > QHBO01 > DASSCW01. The sequence goes on along the minus strand of DATBIY010000102.1, from coordinate 28,862 downwards.
GCCGGTCGTCCTGGTGCCGTACCTGGTGAGGGGCGCGGAGCCGATGCTGCAGGTCAGGGGAGCGCCGATCGCCGGCGAGAACATCCTCATCCGCGGCTCCAACTTCACCAAGGGCGACAACGTCCAGCTGCTGTGGGATGGCCAGCCGACTGCCTGGCTGCCGGCGCCGAAGGTTTGGGCCAACGGCCACTTCAAACTGCGCGTGACCCTGCCAACCGACACACCGGCTGGCGACCACCAGCTGGCCGCGGCGCTGGCTGCTCGAGCGGGCGGCGCGGTGGCAAGCCCCGCTGGCTCGACCGTGGCAACCCTGACAGTCTCGGTCACGGGATCCGACGCCACGCCTGAACCGACGCGCGAGCCGACCCCCAGGCCAGAGCCCAGCAAGACGCCGCAGCCCACGCGCGAGCCCGATCCCACTCCCGTTGCCACCCCGAAGCCGACGCCAGAGCCGGAGCCGAGCAACCCGCCGGCACCGCCGCCGGCGGACGGCAAGGTGGTCGGCTACGGAGCCGGGACGGCGGGAGGCGCCGGCGGACGCAGGCTGGTGGTCTCCAACCTGGCGGACTCGGGCCCCGGCTCTCTGCGGGCCGCGGTCGAGGCCTCAGGCAAGCGCACCGTCGTGTTCGAGGTGGCAGGCACCATCACGCTGAAGAGCAGCATCACCGCGAAGGACCCGTTCCTGACCATCGCCGGCGAGACGGCACCGGCGCCGGGCATCACCCTGCGCAACGGTTCGCTGTTCATTCGAACCTCCGAGGTCATCGTGCGGCATCTCCGTCTGCGTCCCGGCGATCAGCTGAGCAATCCGAGCGACGCCGACGCGCTGACCATCAACGGGGCCAGCGGCTCGGTATCCAACGTGGTGGTCGACCACGTCACCATGCTGTGGGGTCCCGACATCGGCGGGATTGGCATCCTGGGTGACGTGCGCAACGTGACCGTCCAGAACTCGATCATGGGCGAGGGCCTGTACCTGTCCGCCCATGCCGAGGCGACCAAGGCGCAGGGTGGCCACAGCATGGCGGCCAACGTCACCCAGCTGGATCCCGGGCTGCCCGCGCCGCGATCGCTGACCTTCTGGCGCAACCTGTTCACCACGTCCGGCACGCGCATGCCGCGCTTCCAGGGAGCGGAATGCGTCGACGTGGTCAACAACGTCATCTACAACTGGGGCCGGGAATCGGCCCACGGCAACCCGCGCAGCCTGAACCTGGTGAACAACTGGTACCGCTCCGGTCCGCTGAGCGAGGGCGAGCTGTTCTGGGAGGTCCAGACCAGCGCGGTCAGCCCCAAGGTCTTCGACTCGGCGGTCTACCTGTCCGGCAACGTGGCTGACGGCATCTCCGGCGGCCGCGAGGGCGCGTCCAGTGTCTACGCCGGAGGCCCGCGCTGCGGTGGCCTGTCGGTTGCCGCCGGCGACCCCAGGGACGCTTACGCAGCCGTCCTCGACGGCGCGGGAGCGATTGCCCCCGTGCGGGACGCGGTCGACCGCCGCGTGATCGGCAACGTCATCAACCGCACCGGCGGCTACTTCAACGGAGCCGGCTACCCGAGCCCCAACCCCTACTGGCCGTAGCTCCGGGTGGCGAGGCTAGCCCTCGCCTGCCCGGGGCCGGTCGGGCGTCGCGGAGAGCACCGCCCGGCTGACCATCACGAAGTAGGCCAGCCAGGTTTCGATGGCTAGCAGCTTGGCGCCGTCCTCGAGCAGGAGGCCCAGCGGCGAGGGCAGCGCCTCCGCCAGCACGCTGGAGCCGAGGTCGGCGGCAGCCGAGACGGCGAACAGCGCCAGCGCGGCAAACAGCACGGCGCGGTCGGTGCGCTGGATCGGTCGCCACAGCGCGTAGAGGTAGACCACCATCGCCACCAGGTAGGCGACGCCGTACAGCTCGCCGCTGATGCCGGCGTAGCGCGGCAGGATCTCGTCGTGCAGCAGGAAGGCGTCGTCGAACAGCAGGACGGCCGTGAAGATGCCGGAGACCAGCAGCAGCCTCCGCAGTTCGTCGGGCTCGCCTGGGGCGAAGGCGCCGAACAGGCAGACGGCGACGGCAGCGGACCACAGGATGACGCCCAACAGGGAAATGGAGCCGATATAGAACGGCGCCTCCAGCACCGTGGTGGCATCCTGCGTCAGCTCGCGCACGGTCACATTGCTGGCGAAGCTGACGATGGTGGTGATGGCGAGCAGGGCCACGCCGGGCAGCCAGACCGCGAGCGCAACCTGGCGTAGCCCCCGGCCCATCACATCGGCCCGCGAGCGCCGGAGAGCGGAACGACCGTCGTGGTCACCACCTTTGTCTTCACGGCGTGCCCGGCCGGCACGGAGCGCACGATGGTCGCGCCCGAGGCCACCACGGAGCCCTCGCCGATGGTGAGCTTGGGCTCGATGAAGATGCCGGTCCCCAGGCGCACGCGATCATCGATGTGCACCTCGCCGGAGGTCATGCACCCAGGGCCGGTGGAGATGTCGCTGCCCAGCACGTTGTGGTGGTCATAGCTGTTGTAGGCGGAGATGAAGTTGTTGTCGCCGATGATCGTCTGCGTCCCCAGCTGCACGAAGGCGCAGATCACGTTGCCGCTTCCCATGGTCACGCCGCTGGCGATCTTGGCCGTGGGGTCGATGACGTTGGCCAGCGGCACGCCCGCCGTGCGGCACACTTGGCGCAGTCGTGCGCGAGCGTCGACCGAGGTACTGATGGCGATCACCGCCGCGTCGAAGCTGCGCGCCTCCCACAGCTCGGCGATGCGCTCGCTGCCGCCGACCACCGGCAGGCCGCCGACCTCGCGACCCCAGAAGTCCGGGTTGTCGTCGACGATCCCCACGCCGGCCATCTCGTCGCCCATGCCCAGGATGTCGAGCACCTGGGTGGCGCCCAGCCCGGCGCCGATGATCAGAACGCGGCGCGCCGCCCCCACCTCCGCGATCGGCGTCGGCAGGGAGGCGACATCAGGTCGCGAAGCCGCACCCGTGGCCCCGGCAGCCGCCTCGACGTCCTTGACGGTGATCAGGCCGGGCCGCGAGATGGAGTTCAGGTCGACGCCCAGCTCCTCGGCGCGCTGCCGCGCGCTGGCCGTGGCCCGGACCCCGTCGGCGGAAGTCGCCGCCTCGGCCGCCTTGGCCGCACGTTCGGCGACGTACGCTTCGAGTGCCGCCTCGTCCGGAAAGACGTAGGCGATCGGCTCGCCCACCGTGACGGCCGCGCCGGCCGGCACCAGCTGCAGCACGAAGCCGTCGGCCGGCGCCTCGATCTCGAGCGCGGCCTTGCTGGTCTCAACGTCCACCAGGCTGCGGGCGGCGGTGACCGCTGAGCGATCCTCGACGTGCCAGGCCACGACCTGTGCCGTCTCACTGTTGACGTCGGTCCACGGCACGTTGACCGGCGTCATCGGCTGGCCTCGCGTACCGCGTCCTTGATCTGCTCCACGCCCACCAGCACGCGGCGCTCCTGCTCGCGGCTGCTCGGAATCACGCCTGGGCCGCTGGCCACCACCGACACGGGGCGGCGGAGGCGGCCGAACCGGCTGGCGCCGACGTCGGCTGCGGCCTGGGTGCCCCACGACCAGCCGGCCATGCCCTCCTCGACCGTCACCAGGCTGCCGGTGCGGTCCACCGACTCAAGGACCGGTCCCCAGTCCATGGGCGCCAGCTGCGCCGGCACCACCAGCTCGGCGAAGACCTCCTCCTCGATGGCCAGCTCCTCGAGCGCGCGCATCGCCAGCAGGGCGGTGTAGCCGTAGGCCAGCACGGTGGCCGTGCAGTCATCGGCCTCGACGAACGACAGGCTGACGGTTGGCAGCTGGCCCGGGCTGGCCGCTTCGCGACCGATGGCCTCGCCGATGCGACCGCCAGCTGGGCGGATGATCGGCTCCGCGTAGAGCAGCTTGTGCTCGACATAGATGACCGGCTCGTCGCGCTGCAGCAGCTGCCCCAGGATGGTCCGGGGGTCGTGGAACGGGGAAGCGGCGACCACCAGCAGCCCCGGCACGCCCAGGAAGTGCTTCTCCAGGCTCTGGCTGTGGGTCGGGCCGTAGCCGCGGTGCCCGCCGGACGGCACGCGCACGATGACCGGGCAGGTCACGCGACCGCCGTACATGGCCGGGTACTTGGTCACGTGGTTGACGACCTGGTCGAAGGCCAGGGTAACGAAGTCGCCGAACATGATCTCGACGATCGGCCGGTAGCCCGACATCGCCAGGCCGGCGGCAACGCCCACCATCCCCGCCTCGCTGACCGGCGTGGTGATCACCCGGTCCGGATAGGCCGTGGTCAGGCCGCGGGTCACCTTGAAGGCGCCGCCATACGGATCGGCGATGTCCTCGCCCAGCACCACCACCCGCGGGTCGGTCTCCAGGAAATGGTGGAGCGCCGCGTTCAGCTCGCGAACCAGCATCAGGCGGCGCGCTCCCGCGCCACGATCTCGCTGATGGCGGCCTCGACCTCGTCGTCGACCCTGCCTCGGACGTCGTCAGGCAGGCGCCTGCCGTGGACGACCAGTGGCTCGACGGTCCAGCGCTCGGCGATCTCCTCCTCCGGCCGGTTGTCGTCGCTCTTGCTGTGATGGCAGAGCCGATAGGTGTCGATGATCAGGCCGCGCGGCCGCCGCTCCGTGCGCACTGCGGCGACCTGCTGAGCGGCCGCCGCGTCGATCTCCAGCACGTCGGTCGAGTCGATGTGCGCGGTCTCGATCCCGAAGGCCGCGAAGCGGGTGGCGATGTCGCCGGCCATGTTGAGGCGGATGGGCGTGCTCTGCGAGTAGCCGTTGTTCTCGACCACCACCAGCAGCGGCAGCGCCCACAACGAGGCCATGTTCATCGTCTCGTACACCACGCCCTCGCCCCACGCGCCGTCGCCCATGAACACGGTGCTGATGGCGTCGTCGCCGGAAAGCTTCATAGCCAGCGCGATGCCGGCTGCGGCCGGCAGCGTTCCACCCAGGATGCCGTTCGACTTGAAGCCGGGCGCGCACAGGTGCTGGCTGCCGCCGATACCTCCCACCACGCCACCGGGCTTCCCCATCACCTCGGCCAGCAGGCCGGCTGCGTCACCGGTCCAGGCCAGGTAGTGCCCGTGGCAGCGGTGGTTGCTGAAGATGTGGTCGCCGGGCCGCAGGTGCTCGATCACCGCCACGCAGTCGGCCTCCTGGCCGACGCAGGCGTGGGTCGTGCCGTTCAGGGCACCCTCTTCGAACAGCGAGAGCAGGGTCTCCTCGAATCGGCGGATGAAGCGCATGCGGCGATACAGCCGGGTTTCCCGGCTATCGTCGGGCATGCCGGTCAGCCGTGCGTCAGGGTCCGGCCGCACTGGTGCGGGATCGGTGGCTGGTGAGGGGGCAGCGGCTGTGGATGCGGTGGTGTCGCGTCGCAGGGACGGGCTCTGGGTCACATGGTTCCCTTGTGGAAGCTGGGCTGGCACGGGCCGGGACGGGATTATCCAAGCAGATGCAAGCCTCGGCAAGCCGTGCGGGGCTCTTCGCAACCCGCTAGCGTTGCCTGCGTGACACGCCAGCGCCTGGTTTCGCTGCTGACCGGCGTGCTGCTGGCTCTCGTGGGCGGCGGCGTGGTGGCGGTACCTGCCGGGCTGGCACTGCGATTGGTCTGGCATGACGCGAACGGGGAAACGAACCCGATGGTGATCTTGGTGACCTATGTGATCTGGGCGCTGAGCGCCGCCGTCATCAACGCGCTGTGGCTGCGCTTCCGGGCACGACCGTGACGAACATGGCTTCCGGCCAGCGGGCGGTCGTGACCGGTGGCGCCGGTTTCGTGGGCAGCACGCTGTGCGAGCGGCTGCTGGCCGATGGCTGGCGCGTCACGGCCATCGACGCGTTCGATGAGTCCAGCTATCCGCGGGTCGTGAAGCTGCGCAACCTGCGCGCCGCTCAGAACGAGCCCGGCTTCGAGTTGCGCGAGCAGGACACACGGGACGCTGCCGGCATGCTGGCCGCGCTGCGCGACGTCGAGCCGGCGGTCGTCTTCGACCTGGCGGCCCGCGCCGGCGTCCGCCCGTCGATCGCCGATCCTGCCGGATACGTGGCCACCAACGTAGCGGGCTTCCAGAACACCCTGTCGGCGGCGGCGGCCGTGGGCGCACGCGTCGTCTTTGCGTCGTCGAGCTCGATCTACGGCGACGACGACCGCCGGCCATTCGTCGAGGACCAGGCGCGTGGCCGACCCGAATCGCCCTACGGCGCGACCAAGGTCGCAGGCGAGGCGCTGGCCTTCGCCCATTACCGCGCCACCGGCCTGCCGGTGGGCGTGGCCCGGCTGTTCACCGTCTACGGGCCGCGGCAGCGGCCGGACCTGGCGATCCACGGCTTCGCGCGGCGGATGCTCGACGGGGAGCCGGTGGTGCTGTTCGACGAGGGCCGCGGGCTGCGCGACTACACCTACGTCAGCGACGCGGTGGAGGCCTTCGTGCGCCTCGCCGCGGTGGATGCCGGCCACCTGGTGGTCAACGTCGGCAGCGACCGGCCGGTGCTCACCGCGAGCGTCATCGACGAGCTGGAGCGGGCGCTGGGGATCCGGGCAGAGCGGCAGCTGGCGCCGGCCCAGCCCGGCGACGTGCCCGCCACCCACGCGAACGTCAGCCGCGCGCGCGAGGTGCTCGGCTGGGAGCCGCAGGTCCCGTTCAGCGAAGGGATCGACCGCTTCTGCGAGTGGCTGCGCGCCGAGCGCGCCGAGGCGTCGGAGGATCAGGCCTCGGCCAGCGACTCCCGGCCCAGCGCCAGGTAGCGCAGTCCGGCGGCGCGAACCGGCGCCGGGTCGAGGGCGTTTCGCGCGTCGAACAGGACGTTGCCGCGCATCACCTCAGCCAGGTCGGCCGGGCTGAGGGTCACGTACTCCGGCCACTCGGTGCTCAGCACCACGGCATCGGCATCGGCTGCCGCCTCCGCCGGCCCGGGGCAGATCGTCAGCCACGGGGAGTGGCGCACTGCGGGCCGCGCGGCCTTCGGGTCGCAGCCGACCACGGTGGCGCCGCGGTCGCGCAGCGCCGCCGCCAGGGCCAGCGCCGGCGAGTCGCGGACGTCATCGGTACCTGCCTTGAAGGCCAGGCCCAGCAGCGCCACCCGGCGGCCCTCGAGGCTGCCGTCCAGCGCCTCCTGCAGTCGATCCGCCGCATGCCCCGGCTGGCTGGCGTTCACCCCGTCAACCGCGCCGGCCAGCGCCAGCTCCAGGCCGTGCTGGCGACCCATGGCGATCATCGAGCGCACGTCCTTGGGCAGGCACGACCCGCCGTAGCCTATGCCGGGACGCAGGTAGTCGCCGCCGATGCGCGGGTCGGACGAGATGCCGCGCAGCACGTCGTCGATGCCCGCCCCGCTGGCGTCGCACAGCAGCGCCAGCTCGTTGATGAAGCTGATGCGCGTCGCCAGGAAGGCGTTGGCCGCGTTCTTCGTCAGCTCGGCGCTCTCGGCGTCGACCACCAGGATCGGCGCCTCCAGCGGGCGGTAGAGGGCGGCCAGCAGCTCCACGTCCTCGTCGCTGCCGCGCTTCGCACGGCCCACGATCACGCGCGACGGATGCAGGAAGTCCTCGATCGCGCGGCCGGTGCGCAGGAACTCCGGGTTGGCGAGCACCGGCACGGTCCACTCCACGCCGCGCGCCGCCAGCGCCTCGTTCAGCCGCCGCTCGGCGGAGCGGGTGGTGCCCACCGGCACGGTGCTGCGCAGGGCCACCACCACCGGATGGTCCAGCTCGCGGCCCAGCGTCTCGATAACTGCGTTCACCGCTGACAGATCGGCCTCGCCGGTGGGCGACGAGGGCGTGCCGACGCACACCAGCACGGCCTCCGCCTCGCGCAGCGCCTCGGCGGGATCCAGCGTGAAGCGCAGCCGCTTGTCGCGCTGCTGCTGGGTCAGCTCCGGCTGGAGGTGCGGTTCGTAGTACGGCGCGTCTCCCTGCTCCAGGGAGCGCAGCTTGTCGGCGTCCACCTCCAGGCCAACCACCTGCTGGCCCAGCCGCGCAAGGCAGGTTGCGGTGACGAGCCCGACGTAGCCCAGGCCGATGACGGCGATCTGCATGAGGGTTCCCCTGCTCGGTTGTCGCGCCCGCCGGCATCCGTCGCCGGCGGCGAGGCACCGGATGATAGCGACTGCCCGCGAGTTGACCAGCCTCACGCTCTGGCGCGGCCCGGCGGATCGTGGATAATCCACCGTCCGCGCCGTTGCCCACGCGGAAGCACAGGAGAGCCGATGCCCCCTCGCGTTCCCAGGCACTGCATGGTCGTCGACAACCACTACCCGGATATTCGCGTGGAACGCGAGGCGAATGCCCTCCTCGAGCGTGGCTACCAGGTCGACGTCATCTGCCTGCAGACACCCGGCAGGCCCCGCACCGAACGCAATGGCGCGCTGACGGTGTACCGACTGCCGGTCCAGCGCCGCCGGGGCGCATCGGCTCCCGCTCAGCTGTGGGAGTACCTGAGCTTCCTGGCATGGGCCACTGCCATGGTCGCGCTCCGCGACCTGCGGGCGCGGTACGCCGTGGTGCAGGTCCACAACGTCCCCGACTTCCTGGTGTTCAGCGCGATGCTGCCCAAGCTGCGCGGCGCGAAGGTGATCCTGGACCTGCACGACCTGATGCCCGAGTTCTTCGCCAGCCGCTTTGGCGGTGGCCTGGAGTCCCTGCTGGGCGGCGCGGTGAAGCTCCAGGAACGCCTGTCCGCGGCCTTTGCCGACCGGGTGCTGACCGTCACCGACCTGTGGCGCGACAAGCTGGAGCGGCGCGGCGTGCCGGCGCACAAGCTGGGCGTGGTGATGAACGTGCCCGATGAGCGCGCCTTCCCGATCCGCCAGCCGCAGGTGCGGCGCACCGGTGGCCCGCTGACGGTCGTCTACCACGGCACGCTGACGCAGCGCTACGGGATCGACGTGCTGCTCTCCGCTTTCGCCATGGCGCGCAACCGCGTTCCCCTCCGCCTGCTGATCCACGGCCGCGGCGAATACATGGAGGAAGCGCAGCAGTTGGCCGGCGAGCTTGGCATCACCGATGAGGTGCGATTCAGCACGGGCCTGCTGCCCACCTCGGAGCTGGCGGCGCTCGTGGCCTGCGGGGACATCGGAGTGGTGCCCAACCGCAACGATTTGTTCACCGACGGCATCCTGCCCACCAAGCTGATGGAGTATGCGACGCTCGGAATTCCGAGTATCGTTTCGCGCTCGACGGCGGTCGAGCGGTATTTCACCGACGACATGGTTCGCTTCGTCGAGCCCGGAGACGCCACCCAGCTGGCCGATGCCATGGTCGAGCTGGCGGCCGATCCGGACCGACGTGCGATGCTGGCAGAGAGCGCGCAGCGCTTCTCGCGCCAGTACCGATGGAGCGACCAGGCGGCGGCCTACGTCGCGGTCGTGGACCGGCTCGCCGGTCGCCTAGCAACAGCCACAGCAGGGGAGTGACGTGATTCCGATAGCCCGCCCAGTGCTCGGGGAAGAGGAGAAGGCGCTCGTGTGGAGCGCCATGGAGACAGGACAGCTGGCGCAGGGCGCCCGGGTCGCCGAGTTCGAAAAGCGCTTCGCCGAGTTCGTCGGCGCGCCGCACGCGGTCGCCGTCAGCTCCGGCACGACCGCCATCCACCTGGCGCTGCTGGCCGCCGGGATCGGCGAGGGGGACGAGGTGATCACCGTCTCGTTCACCTTCACCGCAAGCGCGAGCGCGGTGCTGCACGCGGGCGCCAGGCCGGTGTTCATCGATGTCGACCCGGTGAGCTTCACCATGGATCCGTCGCTGATCGAGTCGGCCATCACGCCCCGGACGAAGGCCATCATGCCGGTCAGCCTGTATGGCAACCCGGCAGACCTGCCGGCCATCGCCGACATCGCCCGCCGCCACGGGCTGCTGCTCATCGAGGATGCCTGCCAGGCGCATGGCGCATCGATCGATGGCCGGCGCAGCGGTGCCTGGTCGACGGGCGTGTTCAGCTTCTACCCGACCAAGAACATGACCACCGGCGAGGGCGGGATCATCACCACCGACAACCCGGAGATCGCCGAGCTGGCGAGCCTGCTGCGCGCGCACGGCATGCGAGAGCGCTACAAGCCCGACATGCTGGGCTACAACTTCCGCATGACCGATATCGGCGCCAGCATCGGCCTGGCCCAGCTGGAGAAGCTGCCCGCCGCCAACGAGAGGCGGCGCTCGATCGCCGATCGCTACGACCGCGAGCTGACAGGCGTCGTGACGCCTCGACGCCGTCCGAACGCGGAGCACGCCTTCCATCAGTACACCCTGCGGGTGGCGCAGCGCGACCGCTTCCTGGCGCGGCTGGCCGAGCTGGGTGTGGGCGGCAACATCTATTACCCGCTGCCGGTGCATCGGCAGAAGCCGTTCCTGGGGATCGCCGGCCAGCCACTGCTGCCCACGACGGAGATGCTGACCGACCAGATCCTGTCGATTCCCGTCTACCCCAACCTGACCGATGATGAGGTCGACACCATCATCAATGCCGTGAACCGCACGGCGAGCGAGATCGGAGAGCGCCTCCCCGTCGAGTAACACCTGTCGCGGGGCGGAAGGCAATGACGGCCAGCGAAGGACCGCTGTGTGACCGATGCGGGCGCCTCGAGCCGGACCGATATCGGTTCTGCCCGAGCTGCCGCCTGTTCGTCTGCTCGGAGTGCTGGGACCGTGACCACGCCAGCTGCCTGAGCTGCTCGCGGCCGAACCTGCCGACGCCGGGCAGGATGCATGCGTCGATTCGCGGCACGATTGGCCAGCGGCCGATGGTCGGGACGTCCGAAACGCGAATCGGACGAGCGCTGAGCGGACGCGCCGTCGAGGAGCAGCCCACCACGGCATCGGCCGCTCGCCGGCCGCGCAGGCGCCGGCTGCCGTCAGGCTGGATTCCGACCCTGTCGACCATCGTCACCAGTGTGATTCTGGTGGTTGCCCTGTTCGCGCTGCCTGTACTGGGGCAGCTCTTCCTCGGCGCACCCGGCCCGTCGGCGCCCGCGGCATCCGTGGCTGAGCAGAGCGTCAGGGCTTCGAGATCGACGTCCCGCCCGGCGCGACACTACACAGTGCGCCGCGGGGACACGCTGCGCTCCATAGCGCGTGATGTCTACGGCGACGAGCAGCGGTGGCTGGCCATCTATCGGGCCAACCGCGCGCGCATCCACGATCCGGACAACCTGAGGGTCGGCTCCCGGCTGGTCATTCCCTGATCAGGCTGGCACCGATCAGCGGCGGACCGTCGTCTCCTGGCCGTCCGCCGTGTCGCGCACCTCGACGCCAATGGCCGCAAGCTCGTCGCGCAGGCGGTCGGACGTGGCAAAGTCACGCGTCGCGCGGGCGGCGGCGCGCTGCTCCAGCAGCTCGGCCGCACCCTGAGGCAGCTCGGCGGCAGGCTCGTCGGCCGGAGCATCCAGCGACAGCCCCAGCACGCGGTCGAAGTCAAGCAGCAGGGCGCGACGCTGCGGCCCCCTCAGATCAGAGGCCGAGGCCACCGAGTGGGCGATCGCCAGCGCGGCCGGCATGCCGAGGTCCTCGCTGATGGCGGCTACGAACTGGGCGCGGTAGGCGGCCATCGGTTCGGCGGAGAGATCGGTATCGACCCCGTCCGTTCCGCCTTCGGCCGCGGCGCGGCGCAGCCGGCGCAGGCCGGACGTCGCCGCCGTCATGGCGGTCTCGGTGAAGTCCAGCTTGGATCGATAGTGGGCGGTCAGCGCCAGGTAGCGGAAGGCCAGCGGCTCAAACCCCTTGTCCGGCAGCTCGGCCACCCGGATGACGTTGCCCGCCGACTTGGCCATCTTGGCGTCGCCCAGGGTCAGGAACTCGCCATGCATCCAGACGTTGACCACCGAGTGGCCGGTCACGCCCTCCGACTGGGCGATCTCGTCCTCGTGGTGCGGGAACTTGAGGTCGATGCCCCCGGTGTGGATGTCGAAACGCTCGCCCAGGTATTTCATCGACATGGCCGAGCACTCGATGTGCCAGCCGGGGAAGCCGTCACCCCAGGGTGACGGCCACTTCATCAGGCGGCCCGGCTCGGCGGCCTTCCACAGCGCGAAGTCCTCAGGGTCGCGCTTGTCGGTCTCCACGTCGACGCGATGGCCGGCGCGCATCTGGTCCAGCCGCTGCCCGGAGAGCTGGCCGTAGCCGGGAAACTCGCTGACGTCGTAGTAGATGTTGCCGTTGACCTCGTAGGCGAGGCCGCGCTCCAGCAGCTTCTGCGTCAGGTCGATCATCTCGCCGATGTGGTCCGTGGCACGCGGCATGACGTCCGCGGGCGTCATGTTGAGCAGCGCCTCGTCCTCCAGCCAGGCGTCGCTGTAGAAGGCCGCGATCTCCATCGGGCTCTTGCCCTCCACCTCGGCGGCCAGCAGGATCGGATCCTCGCCGGTCTCGCGCATGTGGCCCACGTCGGTGATGTTCTTGACGTACAGCACCTCGTAGCCCAGGTACTGCAGCGTGCGGCGCAGCAGGTCGCCGAACAGGTACGTCCGCAGGTTGCCGATGTGGGCGTAGCGGTACACCGTGCTGCCGCAGGTGTAGATCGTGACCCGCCCGGGGGTGATCGGCTGCAGCGGCTCGACGCGGCGGGTCAGCGAGTTATAGAGCCGTACGGTCGGCAGGGGCTGGTCAACCATGGGGCTCGAATTGTACCGATGCTGCAGCTGCTCTCCGCCGTGGTCAGGAGTCGGCGGCCGACTCAGCCCGCAGGTCGCGCAGCGCCTGCTGGTCGAACCGTCCGAAGCGCGGCAGGTCGCCGATGCTGGTCGAGCGCGCCAGCCGCTCCTGCATCTTGCCCAGCACCAACGGGCCGAACTGCGGCAGCGCCATGAGCTGCTTCAGCGTGGCGGCCGGCACCTGCAGCAGGGTCGACGGCTGCGCGGCCACCACGTCGGCGGTGCGCGGGCTGCCGGTGAGGGCGGCGATCTCGCCGATGACGTCGCCCGGCCCCATGGCCGAGAGGTTGAAGTGCTCGCCCTCGCCGCTGGTGCGGCCGGCGACCAGCCGCCCGGCCAGCACAAAGTACGCGCTGTCGCCGATGTCGCCGGCCCGGGTCAGCGCGTGGCCGGCCTCCGCCTCGAGCACCCGGCCGGTGTGGATCAGCGCGTCCCGGTCGCGCTGCGGCATGCCGGCCAGGGCCGGGATGTAGCGACCCAGCGCCTCGACGTCCCCCACGGTGGCAGGCCGGCCGCCGGCTACCGCCGGGGCAGCCGCTGCGCCGCGCAGCAGGGCCAATGAGCGGCGCCACTCGGCCGCTGGCTGGCCTATGCCCGGCAGGAAGGCGCCAACCAGGGACACCCCGACCAGCACCACGGAGCTGACGGCGAACATGACGTCCACCTGGATGACGTCGGCCAGGCCGGCCAGGCCCATGCCGGCCAGGTAGAAGATGTCGCGCAGCACGTAGCTGGTGCTGAACACCCGGCCCCGCATCTCGCGCGGCGTGTTGCGCTGGTTGATCAGCCGGCCGGCCACGTACGAGGGCGCGTTCAGGACGCCGGAGATGCCAATCAGGCCGATGGCCAGCCACACGTTGCGCGTCAGCGCATACGCCAGGCCGGCGAGGCCCATGCCCAGGAAGGAGCCGATCAGCCAGCTGCCGTCGCGGAAGCGATCCGCGTAGCGCGCCATCAGCAGCGAGCCGATCACGAAGCCGACCGAGGTGATGCCCTCCTGGAGCCCGTACTCGAACTCGGTGGCTTCCAGCACGTTCAGTGCGAACGGCAGCAGCAGCACGTTCTGCAGGCCGAAGATGATCATCACCGGGATGCGGACCAGGTTCATGGAGCGCAGCACCGGCGTGTCGACGATGAACCGCGCCCCGACGCCCAGGTTGCGGATCACCTCGCCGATGGTGGTCGTCTCCTCGACCTCGAGCTTCGGCACCTTGACCAGCGCGATCAGCATGCCGGCGAACAGGAACGTGCCGGCGTCGATGAAGAACACCACCTCCACCGCAAACTGCGCCAGCAGGCCGGCCAGCGCGAAGCCGACCGCCGTCGAGCCGAACTGGGCGATGGCCATCATCGAGTTGGCGGCCGCCAGCTCCTCCTCGCTGGCGACTTCCGGTAGCACCGCGTCATTGGCCGGGTCGAAGAACTGCCGGACCGATGACGACAGCAGCACGATGACGTACAGCCAGAAGACCGAGTCGCCCTCGGTGATGAGGAAGGGGATCGCGGCCACCAGGGCCGCCTGCAGGACGACCGTGACGATCATGATCGTCTTGCGGTCGTATCGGTCCACGAACACCCCGGCCACCAGTCCGAAGACCAGCGTGGGGATGGCCGAGACCATGAGCATGATGCCCACGTTCAGGACAGAGTTCGTCTCGCGGTAGACGATGATTCCGGCCGCCAGCGAGGTCAGCGCGTCGCCGATGGTCGACACCAGCTGGCCGGTCCACAGGTACACGAAGCCGCGGTTGCGGAAGACCGTGAACGGTCCGGGCTGCGGCGTGGCAGGAGCAGCTGCGGCGACGGTCAAGGATCCCTCCGTGCAGGACGCGCGACGCGCGAGTGGCTCGGGCGGCAGCTGCCTCGCATTGTGCCACGGCTACCATGGCCGCCATGCCACTGCGTGACGCGTCGGACGCGCTGCCGCTGACGCTTGGCGAGGAGCCGTCCTTCTGCCCGGCCTGCGGACAGCCCGTCACCGAGCGGGTGATGGAGGAGGATCATCACCCGCGGCTGGTGTGCCCCGACGGCCACGTCTCCTGGCGCAACCCGCGGCTCGTGGTCGGCACGCTGCCCGTCCGCGACGGGCTGGTCTTCCTGGCGCGGCGCGCCATCGAGCCGGGGATCGGCCTCTGGACCTATCCCGGCGGCTTCCTGGAGCTCGGCGAGGCGGCGCAGGAAGGCGCGCGGCGCGAAACGGAGGAGGAGACGCAGCTGCGGGTCGAGGTCGGCCGGCTGATCGGCGCCTATTCGCGGCCGCACGCCGGCGTGGTGACGCTGGTCTACGAGGCGCAGGTGGTGGGGGGCGAGGCGCTGCCCGGCGCCGAGACGACCGAGGTCGCCGGCTTCTCGCCAGACGACATCCCGTGGGACGAGCTGGCCTTCACCACCACCGAATCGGCGCTGCGCGACTGGGTGGCCTCCCTGCCCGGACGCGGGCCGCGCTTCGAGCCGGAGCTCTACGTCGAGGGCGACGCCGAGGGCTGACGGGTGACCTCGCCGCGAAGCGGCAGCCCGGCGCCCAGCAGCACGCCGTAGAGGATGCTCGCGCCTCCCAGGACCAGCTGCATGCCGACCGCGGTGCCGGCGGCCAGAAGCGAGCCGGAGGCCATCCAGGCCAGGAGCGTGAAGCTGGGCGCGGCAACCAGCAGCGTGCCGCGAATCGTGAAGAACCGGCCGAAGAAGTAGGCGAACACCATGCCCACGCCGCCTGCGGCCAGCTGTGCGCTGGCCATGCCCAGTGCCAGCTCGCCGCGTCCGGCCCCACCGCCCAGCACCTCGAGCGGCAGCAGCGGTTCACGGCCGGCAAGCAGCCCGCCGAGCATGCCGGCAGCCGCCCATACCCAGCCGGCCGCCAGGCCCGTCACCAGGCCGCGGTACGCCAGGCGCAGGCCGTTGATCTCGGTCACCGCCCCATGCTATGCCCGCGAGGGCCGATGGCTCAGCGGTTCGATGGTCCGGGTGGCAGCCGGTACGGAGGGCAGCCCAGGGGAAGCTTTCGCGCTGTCAGGCGTAGCGGCGGAAGACGGCCACCGCGTTCTGCCCGCCGAAGCCGAAGCCGTTGACGATGGCCGTCCCGACGGCGGCCTGTCGCGCCTGGTTCGGAACGTAGTCCAGGTCACACGCCGGATCCGGCGTCTGGTAGTTGATGGTCGGCGGGATCAGGCCGTCACGGATCGACAACACGGCGGCCAGGGCGCTCATCGCGCCGGCCGCGCCCAGCGTGTGGCCGATCATGCTCTTGTTGCTGCTCACCGCCAGGCGGTCGGCGTGCGCGCCGAACGCGGCGCGGATGGCCTTGGTCTCGGTGGCGTCGTTCAGCGGGGTACTGGTGCCGTGGGCCACGACATAGTCGACCTGCTCCGGCTCCATGCCGGCGTCGCGCAGCGCCTTGCTCATGGCGCGGGCGGCACCCCCGCCGGACGGCTCCGGGGCGCTGATGTGGAACGCGTCGCCGGTGAGCCCGCCGCCGGCCACCTCGGCCAGGATCGAAGCCCCGCGACGCTCTGCGTGCTCCGCGGCCTCGATGACCACCACGCCGGCCGCCTCGCCGAAGACGAAGCCGTCGCGGTCCGCGTCGAATGGACGCGAGGCCTGCTCCGGCGCGTCGTTGCGCTTCGACAGGGCGCCCATGTTGGCCAACGCGGCGAAGGCCACCGGCAGGATCGCGCTCTCCGTGCCGCCGGTGATCACCACCTCGGCGTCTCCGTGCTCGATCATGCGCTGCGCCTCGACGAATGCCTGCACGCCCGACGCACAGGCCGCCACGCTGGTGACCACCGGACCGCGCAGCCTGTTCTGGATGCTGATCTGGCAGGCGGCCATGGACGGCGAGAGCATCGGCACCATGAACGGGCTGACCCGCGTTGGACCCTGCTCCAGGTAGACGCGCTCGCCGGCTGCCACGTCGCCGATGCCGCCGCCGCCGGTATTGACCACCACCGCAATGTCGTCGCGGTTCGAATCGTCGATCACCAACCCGGCGGACTCGATGGCCTGGGCGGCGGCGGCCACCGCGATCTGGCTGAAGCGGCTCATCCGGCGCGCCTGCTTGAAATCCATGAAGTCGCGCGGCTCGAAGCCCTTGATCTCGGCCGCGATCTGGACCTCCTCGTTCGACGGGTCGTAGGAGGTGATGCGCGCCACGCCGCTGACGCCGGCGGTCAGGTTCTTCCAGAAGGTATCGGCGTCATTGCCGATGGGCGAGATGGCGCCAATCCCGGTGATCACCGCGCGCCGGCCCGGATCGCGGGCGCTCACCCCTCGTAGCGCCTGACGATGACCGTGCTGTTGTGCCCGCCCAGGCCCATGGAGTTCGACAGCGCGACGCGCACATCGGCCTGGCGCGCCAGGTTGGCCACGTAGTCGAGCGTCAGCTCCGGGTCGGGGTGGCGGAGGTTGATGGTCGGCGGGATGCAGCCGGTCTCGAGCGCCTTCACGCAGGCGAACAGCTCGAAGGCGCCGGCGGCGCCCATCATGTGGCCGGTCATGCTCTTGGTGGAGCTGATGGCCAGCCCGTTGCGCGCGTGGGGACCGAAGACCTCCTCGATGGCCACCGACTCGTAGCGGTCGTTGAGCGGGGTGCTGGTGCCGTGGGCGTTGATGTAGTCGACCTCGCTGGGCTGCATGCCGGCACGAGCCAGCGCCGCGCGCATGGCGCGCTGGTTGCCCTCGCCACGCTCCGCCGGCGCCGCCATGTGGAAGGCATCGGCGCTGGAGCCGTAGCCCACCACCTCGGCGATGGGTGAGGCGCCGCGCGCCAGCGCGTGCTGCAGCTCCTCCAGCACCAACACCGCCGATCCCTCCGAGACGACGAACCCGTTGCGCGTGGCGTCGAACGGGCGGCTGGCGATGGCCGGGTTGTACTCGCCGGTGTCCGGGTCGATGGGTGAGCCCAGCGCCTTCATCTGGCTGAAGCCGGCCAGCGCGATCGGCACCACCACCGCCTCGGTGCCGGCGCCCAGCATCAGGTCCGCCTGGCCGCGAACGATGGCCTCCATCGCCTCGCCGACCGCGTGGCCGCCGGTGGCGCAGGCGCTGACCACCGCCAGGTTGTGGCCGCGGATGCCGTACTGGATGGCGACCATGCCCGAGGCGGCGTCGGGAATCATGTGCGGCAGCAGGAACGGCGAGATGCGGTCCATGCCGCGGTTGGCCAGGGTCAGGATGCCGTCGGTGATCATGCCGATGCCGCCGATGCCGGTGCCCAGCACCATGCCGAAGCGGTCCGGGTCCGCCTGCGAGGCGTCGACCCTGCCGTCGTCCCCCAGCAGGCCGGCGTGCCGCAGCGCCTCGCCGGCAGCCGCCACCGCGAAGTGGGTATTGCGGTCATGCCGCCGCGCGTCCTTGGCGTCCATGTGATCGGTCGCCTGGAAGCCCTTCACCTCGCCGGCGATGTGGATGTCGTAGTCACTGGTGTCGAACAGGGTGATGTCGGCGATGCCCGAGCGGCCGGCGATGAGCGCCTCCCAGGAGGCATCCGCTCCCACGCCGACCGGCGAGACGACGCCCAGGCCGGTGACGACCGCGCGACGCTGGGTCACGTGGGCAGCCAGAGCGGCTCGCCGGGCGTGTCGACCGCGTGCGCGCTGGCCGACGGCGCGATGCGACGAATCAGCCCGGTCAGCACGCGGCCGGGACCGATCTCGACGAAGTCGGTAACCCCGTCGGCGGCCATGCGACGAATGGTCTCGGTCCACTGGACGCCATGTACCAGGTGCTCGGTGAGCTCGCGGCGCAGGCCCTCAGCCGTCTGGATGACGGTGGCGTGCACGTTGCCCAGCATGGGGACCTGCGGGTCGCGGAACGGCACCTTGGCCAGGATGCGGCCGAACTCGTCGCGCGCCCGGCGCATCAGCGGCGAGTGGCTGGCCACGCTGACGGTGAGCTGCACCGCCCGGCGGGCGCCGACCGTCTTGCTCATCTCCAGGGCGAAGACCAGGGCCGGGATCACGCCCGACAGGACGATCTGGCCCGGCGCGTTGCGGTTGGCGACCGCGATCTCGCCGTGCGCACGGGCCTGGTCGACGATGTCGTGCACCTGCTCGTCGGACAGGCCGATGACCGCGCCCATGCCGCCGTCGATGCCGCGCTCCTGCATGATCCGGCCGCGCTCGCGGACCAGGCGCATGGCGGTCTCGAAGTCGATCGCCTCGGCCGCCACGGCTGCCGCGTACTGACCGGCGGAGTGGCCGGCCAGCAGGAAGGGCTTCAGCTCGATCCCGGCTGATTCGGCATCCGCGCGCAGCGCCTCGAGGAACGCCACGCTGGTCGCCAGGATGGCCGGCTGGGCGTTGACGGTGAGGTCCAGCTCTTCGGCCGGTCCCTCGGCGATGAGCCGGCTCAGCGGAAAGCCGAGCGCCGCGTCGCCGCGCTCCATGACGGCCGCTGCCGCCGGCGAGCGCTCGACCAGCGCCGTGGCCATGCCCACGTACTGCGAGCCCTGTCCCGGGAAGACGAAGGCATGCGTACGTGGCCCGGCCGGCGATGGCGCGTGATCGCGGGCGTCAGCTGAATCGGTCATGGTGCGGCGTCAGAGCGTGCGTCGAAACGGCCCGAGTATAGCCCCGAGCACGAAAAGGGCCGCTTCCGGCACTCACGGCACCACTCGATTCGCCTGAGCTGTCAGCTCATCGGGAAACTCGAGACCTACTCTTTGGGCCGCGGTCGAGTTGAGGGTCAGGTAGTAGTTCTCCGGGTACATGGCCGGTAGATCGCCCGGCTTCGCGCCCCTCAAGACCTGATCTGCATAGCGCGCCGCTGCTCGGTACTGCTCGACAAGATCAGGGGCCCAACTCATCAGACCACCAGCCTCGGCAAACAACGTGGCCTGGTACACCGACGGGATGCGTTTCTCAGCAGCGAAGTCGACGATGAGCTGTCGGTTCGAGAGTGACAGCGCTCCCTGGAAATTCAGCATGCCGTTCATGTTGTCGAGGGCGATCCGCTCCAGGGCGCGTCTCACCTCGTCCGACGAAGCGGCACGATATGGTCGGACCTGCACGCCCAGCTCGGCGGCTGCCGCCTCCGCATCCGCGACCTGGGCCTCGTGACCGCCCTCTCCGGGCGTCGTCGAAAGCAGGGCGACACGCGTCACCGCAGGCGCCGCCACTTTCAGAAGCCTTAGGCGGTGTGCAGTCACACCGGGGGGCAGCTCGTCGATGCCGGTGTAGATGCCACCGGGCCGATCAAGGCTTTCGGCGAAGCCATTGCTGACCAACCCGGGGCAGGTGCCAATGACCATCGGCATCGAGGGGTCGGCGCGACGTACCTCCAGGGCAAAGGGGAGAGCAACCGCCACTACCAGTGCCAGGTTCATTCCAGCCAGCTCGTCGGCCATCGCGGTCATGTCGTCGGTGCCAGGTCGAGACGAGCGCGTGACGATGACCACATCCTCGCCGTCGACATATCCGAGACTCGAGAGCTCGTCGCGAAAGGCAGCTTCCAGCTCCGGATACCCAATGCTCGAAAAGAAGCCGATCCGGGGAGCCATCGGCCCCATTGTCGCTAGGTGACGAAGCGGCGCACGACGTCGCTGAGCACCGGCAGCCCGAACGCGAGCGCGCTCACCGGCAGTCGCTCGTCGTTGGCGTGGTAGAGGGAGAGGTATGGCTGGTCGGCCTCGAGGCGCAGCGGCATGAAGCCGTAGGTCGGGATGCCGAGCAGGGCCATGGCCTTTCCGTCGGTCCCCAGGGTGATCATCATCGGCAGCGGAAGGCCCTGCGGATCGGCGGCCCGCAGCGCGTTCTGCATGAGGCCCACGATCTCGGCGTCGGCCGGCGCGTCGACCGGCGGCATGGTGTGCACGGACTCGACTGTGACCTCTCCTCCGGCGATCTCCTGCAGCTCGGCGAGCAGGGCGGCCTGGTCGGTGTCCGGCAGGGTCCGCACGTCGATCTCGGCCTCACCGCTGCCCGGCACCACGTTCACCTTCTTGCCGGCGTGGATCACGTTGGGCGTGACCGTGTCGCGCAGCATCCCGTTCAGCGAGCGCTGCAGCACCGGATCCGCCACCGCGTCCTGCAGCCGCGCGGTCGCCGCTGCATCGTCGCCGCGCTCCGCCAGGTCGGCCACCTCCGACAGGCCCAGGTCGTCGAAGAAGCGGCGGACCAGCGGGATGACGCGCGCGCGGCGCGGCGAGCGGGCCAGGTTCGTCACCGCGGCGGCCAGCTTGATGGCCGCATTGTCGGGCGCGGGCATCGATCCGTGGCTCGGCGTCCCGGTGGCGCGCATGCGCGTCCAGATGATGCCCTTCTCGGCGACCTGAATGGTGTACACCCGCCTCCCGCCAACCACCATCGAGTAACCGCCCACCTCGTTGAGGGCAGCGACCGCCGGGCGGCCGGCGGCATCGGCGAAGAGGTCCGGTCGCTCGCGCACCCAGTGCAGGGCGCCGGCGGTGCCGCCCGCCTCCTCGTCGGCCATGGCGGCGAAGATGACGTCGCGTCGCAGCTTGGCACCGGAGCGGCGGAGCTCGAGCATGACCGCCAATTCCATGGCGACCATCTCCTTCATGTCGCAGGCGCCGCGGCCCCAGATCTCGCCGTCGATCAGCTCGCCACCGAACGGGTCGCGCGACCAGGACTCGGCGTCGACCGGCACCACGTCGATGTGCGACAGTAGGATCAGCGGCGGCTCCGGATCGGGCACGGTGGCGGGCAGGCGCGCGAAGCACGATCCGCGACCCGGAACCGCCTCGAGAACCTCCGCCTGGACGCCGGCAGCGGTCAGCACCTCGGCGCAGTAGCGGGCAGCGGCCGCCTCGCCACCCGTGCTGTCTCGTCCCGCTGCGCTGGCCGGCTCCCCGGGCGGATTGACGGACGGGATGCGGATCAGCGCGCGCAGGTGCTCCACGCACTCGGCAAGCGCCCGCTCCGTGGCCAGGGGATCGCTCACCGTGACAGCGCGGGCATGGGCCGCTCGGCGGGGGCCGCGAGGGCTGTGGACGCGGACTGCCTGTGGCGATGCGCGACCAGCCGGTCGAGCGGCCACTCGGCGGCCAGCAGTACCAGCGCCACCACGAGCAGCACCGGCAGCTGCGTGGCCAGGCCCATGACCAGCAGCGCGCCCAGGAAGAAGAGGTGGATCACCACGCGCGTGGCGATCGCCAGCCGCAGGTCCAGCATGGCCATGCGCTCGCCGTTTGGTCGGGCGCGATCCGGGCCGAAGACGCCCCAGGCGCCGACCGCCACGAAGGCGGCCAGCGTGACCAGGAACGGGATGCCGCCGCCGCCCGGCGCGTCGTCGATCAGCGGCTTGACGGCGATGAACGGGAGCAGCCCGGTAAGCAGCAGCGCGAAGGCCGGGAGGGGCACCAGCAGCTGCAGCCATTCGCGGGCGGGGCGACCCTGCGCGGAGTCACGGAGCCATCGGGTCACCAGGCTGAAGCCCAGGGTGACGAACAGCCAGGCGTAGAAGTTGCCCCACGGCACGCCGAACCAGCCATCGGCCGGCCCGACGCCAACCCAGGTCCACAGGCCCATGCGGATGGCGACCGCGTCGAAGGCCAGGTCCAGGCTGATGGCCAGCACGCTGTCCACCACCGGCGCGTAGCGGCGCCGCACGCCCAGCGCATCGGTCAGGCGCATGGCGCCGGCGATGATCAGTGCCCAGGTCAGGCCAATGACCACGGGCGCGCGGTCGATGTGCAGCACCCACGAGTCGCTGTAGTGGTAGGTCTGGAAGATGAGCTGGTCACCCTCCTCCAGGAGGAGGCCGAAGGCCGCCGCGCTGATCAGCTCCAGGGCCGGCAGGCGACCGCGGCGCACGGCGAACCCCAGGGCGCCCAGAAAGAAGCTTGCCGCGCCGATCTCCAGCGCCAGGTAGACGGGATCCATGCGCCTCCGATCATATCGGCCAGGCGCAGGTGTGGCTGTCAGGCGCTCCGGCCAGCCATGACCGAACGGGTCATGCGCACTGCCAGACCGATGGCGAACATCACAACGCCGGCTGCCACCGCCTCCAGGGGCAGCGTCGTCACCAGCACCAGGCAGCCGACCAGCCCGGCCGCGTTCAGCACACGCGGCCAGCGGCGGAATTCGCCGGTCTGGGTGAAGGCCGATGCATTGGCGACCGCGTAGTAGAGCAGCACGCCGAAGGACGAGAAGCCGATGGCGCCGCGCAGGTCTGTGAGCAGCGCCAGTGCGATTACGGCCACGCCGACTGCCAGCTCGGCGTGGTGCGGCACCTGGCGGGCGGGATGGATGGCGGCCAGCCATTGGGGCAGGTCTCCGTTGCGCGCCATGGCCAGCGCGGTGCGGCCGATGCCCGCGATCAGCGCCAGCAACGCGCCGAGGCTGGCCACCGCCGCGCCGCCCATGACCACTGGAAGCAGCCACGCCGTATTGGCGGCCTCTGCCGCCACGGCCAGCGGCCGCGACGTATCGGCCAAAGCGTCCGGTCCGGCTGCCAGCAGCGACGCCGTGCCGACCAGGAGGTAGACGACAACGGTGATGCCCAGTGCCAGGGGGATGGCTCGCGGGATGGTGACCTGCGGCTCGCGGACCTCCTCGCCCAGGGTGACGATCCTGGCGTAGCCCGCGAAGGCGAAGAACAACAACCCCGCCGACTGCAGGACGCCGTAGGGACCTCTGCCCACGTCCTGCAGCGGCGTGAGCGGCTGCGCGGCGCCGGGGCCCAACACGTTGACCAGCACGACGCCCACGAACATGACGAGCGCCAGCAGCGAGAGGGTCACCAGGGCCCGCGTCAGACCGGCGGTGCGCGAGATGCCGCGGAGGTTGACCGCCGTCAGCGCGACGACCGCCAGCGCCGCCAGCAGCCGATGCGCGATGGCCGGCTGCGGCACCAGGTAGCCGGCGAAGGTGAGCGCCATGGCAGCGCACGACGCCGTCTTGCCAATGACGAAGCCCCAGCCGGCGAGGAAGCCCCAGACATTGCCCAGCCGCTCGCGGCCGTAGACGTACGTGCCGCCCGAGGTCGGGTACTGGGCTGCCAGCTGCGCCGAGGCGACCGCGTTGCAGTACGCAACGCCCGCCGCCACCAGCAGCCCGACCAGCAGGCCCGCGCCGGCGGCGGCCGCGGCCGGGGCCCAGGCGGAGAACACGCCCGCGCCGATCATCGAGCCGAGGCCGATGACGACCGCATCGCCGGTTCCCAGCCGCCGCGCCAGCGAGCGGGTTGCGGCAGTCACATCGCGGCCGCCACGCGCCGGGCCGCGGCCGCCGCCTCCTCGTCGGGGACTGGCGGCAGCACGTCCTCCCAAAGCGGCAGCATGTGGCCGGTGGCCTCCAGCATGCCCAGCGGCCGCGGGACGAACCAGACGTGGAAATGGGCGCCGCCGTCGCCCCAGCGGTACAAGTGCACGCGCGCGATGTCGCCCAGGGACAGGATCGCACGCTCCACGCGTGCTACCACCCGTCCGAAGTCCGCGGCGTGCGCCTCCGGCAGGTCGGCGAAGGAGTCAGCGTGGACGCGGCTGGCCAGCCAGACGGTGCCCGGCAGGCTGGAGTTCACCGGTGGATGCAGCGTCCACAGATCGTCCGACCAGACGGCATCGGTGACGTCGGAGGTGCAGATGGCGCACGGCTCGCCGCCGGGCTCGCCACGGCGCGGCGGCTCCGGGATGACGCGCTCGCCCGGCTGGCGCAGGGTCAGCGGCTCGAGGTAGGGAAGGGTCATTGCCATGCCTCCTTGCGATTACAGGCGCGGGGGTCCGCGGCGAATCCGCTCGCGGACGGTGTCGACCGACTGGTCGTCCTCCCAGGGCTCTCGATGAACCAGGTCGCGCCGGCCTCGGCCAGCGGCTCGAGCAGCGCGCGATCGGCAGCGTGGTCGGTCCCCGAGGTGATCCCCTCGGCGACGATGTCGAAAGGCTCGGAGCGCCATGTCGACGTAGTCCTGTGCGCTGCCGAACGAGGTGACGACTCCGAACTTCATGTGAGCACCCCCTGTGCTGCATGCCTGGATCCGTGCGCGGTGGCTGCCGGCAGATGTCCGGCGGCGCGTCGCGCGATCTCGATGAATGGGCGGAGGCGCACCGATAGCTCGGCGCGCGTGGCACGGAACGCCGCCAGCCGCTCCTCCTCGCTGCCCTGCACCACCGCGGGATCCTCCAGGTGCCAGTGAAGGGAGCTGTGCGGCCCGGGGAGCTCAGGGCACTCCTCGCGCGCCGAGTTCGAGAGCGTGATGACGTAGTCCAGCGGCTTGCCGAGCACCTCGCTGACGTGCTTGGCCCGCGCCTGGCTCCAGTCGATGCCCACCTCGGCCAGGACGCGGACGGTGAGCGGATAGACGTGATTCGGCCGCGTGCCGGCGGAAAGCGGGTGGAAGTCCCGGCCGCCAAAGCGCCCGAGCAGTGCTTCCGCCATCTGGCTCCGGGCCGAGTTGCCGTTGCAGATGAACAGGACGGTGATCGCGCCGCCCGCCGTGCCGGAGCGCGTCGGATCGGCGACCTCGATGGTGCGCTCCAGGTCCGCCAGCTCGATCTCCAGCCGCTCCAGCTCCTCCCGCTGCAGCGCGATTCGGCGTCGCTGCTCCTCGAGCGTGGCGGTCAGCGCCGGATCAGCGATCTCGCCTGCCAAGCAGCGATCAGCCAGGCGCCCGGCTTCGGCGGGGCTCATGCCCAGCCGGCGAAGGGTGAGGACCAGCGTCAGCCGCGCCAGGTCCGCATCGGTGTAGGTCCTGTAGCCGTTCGGCTGGCGAGCCGGTCGCGGCAGGATGCCCGCTGCCTCGTACCAGCGCACGCCCGATGGCGAGATGCCAGCGCGACGGGCAAGGGTCGAGATGTTCACTATGGCAGCCTAATCCTTATAGTCACTGTAAAGTCAAGCCACGGTCCTCGGGCGCGCGGCGACCTCGAGGCCCGCGCGCTGCGGCTCTACGACCCGACGACGGACAGCTGGACGAAGAGCGTTGCCAACAGCCGCGCGACCTGGGAGACGATCTGGTGGGCGGTCGACACCAGGATCGCCGGCGCGGGCGGCGATCCAGAACGGTCGTAGAATCGCGCCATGACCACCCGGGTCGGCGCGCCGACCGTTCCGATCTACCTGGCCGGCGAGTTCGTGGAGGCCGGCACGCCGCTGGAGGTCCGCGACCCGGCCAGCGGGGAGCTGGTGGCCACCACCTTCTCCGCCGGGGCGGCCGAGCTGGAGCGTGCCACGCTGGCCGCGGTCGAGGCCTTCGGGCGGACCCGGCGCCTGGCCAGCTTCGAGCGGCGCGACGCACTGGCCCACGTGGCGCGGCGGATTACCGAAGACGCCGACGAGCTGGCCGAGCTGCTGACCCGCGAGTCCGGGAAGCCCATCAAGGACGCTCGCGGCGAGGTGGCGCGCGCGGCGCT
This sequence comes from Candidatus Limnocylindria bacterium, assembly GCA_036556695.1. GTDB lineage: Bacteria > Chloroflexota > Limnocylindria > QHBO01 > QHBO01 > DASSCW01. The sequence continues at coordinate 2,933 of DATBIY010000102.1, read as the reverse complement.
GACCTTCCGCACCGCCGCCGAGGAGGCGCTGCGCATCAACGGCGAGTGGCTGCCGCTGGACTGGACCGCCGCCAACCGTGGTCGCTCAGGTATCGTGCGCCGCTACCCCATCGGCCCGGTGGCCGGCATCAGCCCCTTCAACTTCCCGCTGAACCTGGCCGCGCACAAGGTGGCGCCGGCCATCGCCGCCGGCTGCAGCATCGTCCTCAAGCCGCCGTCCAAGGACCCGCTGGTCATGCTCCGCGTGGCGCGCTACCTGGCCGAGACCGACCTTCCCGCCGGCGCGGTCAGCATCCTGCCCATGGACCGCCCCACCGGCGACGCGCTGGTCGGCGACGAGCGCTTCAAGCTGCTGTCCTTCACCGGCTCGCCATCGGTTGGCTGGAAGATGAAGGCCGAGGCCGGCAAGAAGAAGGTGGTGCTCGAGCTCGGCGGCAACGCGGGGGCCATCGTCGACGAGACGGCCGATCTCGACTGGGCGGTCAGCCGCCTGGTCTTCGGCAGCTTCGCCTACGCCGGGCAGGTGTGCATCAGCGTGCAGCGCATCTACGTGGTGGCCTCGATCTTCGACGCGTTCGCGGCGCGCTTCGTCGACAAGGTGCGCCAGCTGCAGGTCGGCGCTCCGCTGGACCCGGCCACCGACCTGGGGCCGATGGTCGACGCCAAGGCGGTGCGGCGCACCCACCAGTGGGTGAGCGAGGCGCTGCAGTCGGGCGCCCGGGCGCTGACCGGCGGCGAGCCGGACGGGCTGTTCTACCCGGCGACCGTGCTGGTCGACGTGCCGAAGGAGGCGCGGGTCTGCGGCGAGGAGGTGTTCGCCCCGGTGGTCAACCTCTTCCCGGTGCCGGACTTCGCGACCGCCATGGCCGAGATCAACGACAGCGCCTTCGGCCTGCAGTGCGGGGTCTTCACCAACGACCTGCAGCGCACGCTGGCCGCCCATGACGAGCTGGAGGTGGGCGGCATCATCGTCAACGACGTGCCCACCTGGCGCACCGACGCCATGCCCTACGGCGGCGTCAAGGACTCGGGGCTGGGGCGCGAGGGCCTGCGCTACAGCATCGAGGACATGACCGAGCCCCGGCTGCTGGCCTTCGCCCGCCCGCTCTGACTGACGCAGCGGTGGAACCCCTGACCGATGCTGCTGCCGCAGCCGCCGAGCCGCGGCCGCGATGGGCGCGCATCTTCCATCGCGACGAGCTGCGCGACGGCGAGCTGATGCCCATTCAGCTGGATGGCACGCCGGTGGTCATCGTTCGGCACGCCGGGGAGTTCTTCGCGGTGCAGAACAACTGCACCCACCAGGACTTCCCGCTGTCGGAGGCCGGCTTCGATCCGCGCGACGAGGTGCTGGTCTGTGCCTGGCACGGCGGCTGTTTCGACATCCGCACCGGTGAGGCGGTCGTGCCGCCGGCCACCGAGCCGGTCGAGACGCATCCGGTTCGCGTCACCGCCGATGGCTGGGTCGAGATCGCGCTGACCGGCAGCCTGGCGCCGCACTAGGCCCGTGGGACCCGAGGCGCTGCCCTTCGTCAACTGGATCTTCTGGATGGGGCTGGGCGCGGGCACCGCGCTGGTAATGGGCGCGACCGAGCTGCAGGGCGGCACGACCCGGGGATATCGGCTCTTCATGGCCTGGGTGCTGGTCGCCTTTGCGGCCGTCCTGCTGGCGTCCGAGCTGGGCATGCCGGAGAGCAGCTTCATCGATTCGACGCGCGGCACGCGGCGGCTGCTGGTGCTGGCCTTCGGCGCGACCAGCGTCATCTACCTGGTGGCATCGCACCTTGGCGTGCCGCGGGGTGGGCTGCCGCTCCTCGGAGCGACCATCGGCATGCTGGGCCTGGCGACCCTCGCCGCCGCCGGCGGCACGCTCAGCCCGCTGCTCTTCACGGTGCAGCTGGTGGTCGCCGCCATCGCCCTGGGAGCGGTGACAGCCGGCATGCTGCTGGGCCACTGGTACCTGGTCACGCCCAAGCTCTCGCCGGCGCCGCTGCGCCGGATGATGTGGCTGCTGCTGGTGGCGCTGCTGGGGCAGGGCCTGGCGTTCGTCGTGGCGCTGGTCGGTGTGAGCGGCGGTCCGGTGGACGGCCCCATCGCCCCGTTGACCTGGCTGCGCCTGGCGGTTGGCATCCTGCTCCCCATCGGCATCACCGTGCTGGCCCTGCTGGCCAGCCGCGCCCCATCGCTGCAGGCAACCACCGGATTGCTGTACATCGGCCTTGCGTTCGTCGCCGCCGGCTCGATAGCGGGCGCGAGCATCACCTACCTGACCGGCGTGCCCGTCTGAGCCGATGCGGATCACGCTGCGCACCTTCGCCATGCTGCGTGAGCTCTCGGCCGAGCGCCTGGAGGTGGACCTGGCCGATGGCGCCACCGTTGACGACGCGTGGCGTGCCCTGGAGGAGCGCCATGCGGCCGTGGCCCCGCATCGGCCCTATGTTCGCGCAGCGCGGAACGGCGCGTACGCCACATGGGAGGTGGCGCTGGCGGACGGGGACGAGGTCGCCTTCCTGCCGCCGGTAAGCGGCGGCGCGCCGCTGGTGGGCATCACCCATGGCCCAATCGACGCGGCGGCCCTGGAGGCCTCCATCGCAGGCCCCGGCCACGGGGCGCTGGTGGCATTCGTGGGGCGCGCCCGCGACACCTCCGGTGACGGCCGCGCGGTAGTCGAGCTCGAATACGAGGTCTACGCCGAGATGGCGACCTCGGTGCTCGAGGAGATCGCGGCCGAGGCGGCGACGAGCTGCGGCGCCGCGGTGGCGGTGGTGCATCGCACCGGAACGGTGCCGATTGGCGAGGCAGCGGTGGTCATCGTGACCGCCGCCGCCCATCGTGGCGAGGCGTACGAGGCCAATCGGTTCGTCATCGAGGCGATCAAGCAGCGGCTGCCAATCTGGAAGCGCGAGCGCTTCGCCGACGGCAGCGAGTGGAAG
>DATBIY010000101.1:0-3147 GCA_036556695.1 Candidatus Limnocylindria bacterium | reverse complement strand
CGCGGCCTCCTCGCTGGCTGAGGGCTACGCCGGCTCGACGTTGCCCAGCCCACCGTCGACGGTGACCCGCATCCCGGTGCGCAGCCGCGCGGTCGCGTCCCCGCATCCGACAACGGCAGGGATGCCGAACTCGCGCGCGATGATCGACGCGTGGGCGGCCGGGCTGCCGACGTCGGTGACGACTCCTGCGGCACGCTGGAACAGCGGTGTCCAAGCCGGCGCGGTCAACGGAGCGACCAGGATTTCGCCATCTCGGAGCTCCTCGAACTCCGCGGGACCCCGGATCACGCGCACCGGTCCGGTCGCCCGGCCGGCCGACGCCGGTGAGCCCGAGACGATCGCGGTCGGCGATCGCACCGCTCCCAGCATCCTCGGATAGCTCTCCCACATCCGCCGCAGCATCGGGTTCGGACGGCCGATCATCAGCGGCGGTACCAGCCTGGACTGCCGCTCGCGCAGCGAGCGCCGGGACTGGACGTCGATGGCCATCGCCACTCCGTCGGAGCCGATGGCACTCAGCAGCTCGTCGCGCGTCAGGAAGAAGACGTCGTCGACCTGGCGTATGGCTTTCCGCTCCACCAGCGCTTCACCGACGCGCACGATCGCGCGGCGCATGACCGGCCAGGCAATGGTCAGCTCAGCAACCTGTTCCTCGCGAATTGGCACCAGGTGCTGCGCATCGGCCAGGATCCGGCGAAACGTCGCCAGCCGACGCGGCCTGGATGCAAGCACCCGCTCCGCCGCCCGCTCGGCATCCTCGCGGGCGCGGATCACCTGCTGGTGGTCTCGGTCCTGCCCGCTCGCTGTGCCCGTTGCCATGGGCGGCTGCCACCAGTCCAGCGACGCGATGGCCTGCTCGCTCCCTGCTCCCGACAGCGGGAGCCCGGCGAGAAGCGTCAAGTGGCTCCCGCCGAGCGATCGCGCCAGATGCCTGCGATAGAAGGCGGCGAGGTTCATCTCCATCTTGTAGGCCGCACCGCCGAGAGCGGCGATCCAGCCGAAGTACTCGCCGGCCAGGGTGGCCAGCTCGTCGACCACGTCCGGCAGGGTCGCGAGCGGCGCGCTCTCCACCTGCGCCGCGGCCCGCACCACGGCCTCGCGGTAGCGCGGCTGCACCTCGTCGCGCCAGATGCGCTCGGTGACCGGGAAGCTGTGGCGCACGGTCGCCGGCAGGACACCGGCGATGGTGCGCGGGTTGCGGACGAGGTGCGAGACGATGCCGGGCAGGCTTTTCAGCAGGGCGCGTCCCGAGACGAAGTTGATCGAGTAGAAGTACCAGCCATTGACGATGACGTGGTACGGACGCGGCGCGATCTGCCCGATCTCCTCCCGGAAGAGCTCGTGCATGCGCTCCTCCATGGCGGTGAGCAGCCACGATTCGAACAGCGGCGTGACCGGCTCGCCGATCCACTCACCAAGCCGCAGCTGTCGGGAGAATGCCCCAGGGGCAGGTGCGTCCCACTTGACCGCCGGCGGCAGCCCGGTCATTGGCCGCGCCTGCAGGATCCACAGCGTGCCGCCCTGGTCGATCGCCCACTCGACGTCCTGTGGCGCACCGCGGGCTGCCGCGATCCGGCGCGCCTCCAGTGCCACCGTCGTCGCCTGCCGGGCGGAGATGGCCGCCTCCGACGCGCGCCGGGCCACGGCGCGGTCGCCTCGCATCTCCCACTCATCGCCCAGGGCTGCTCCCGATACCAGGCGTTCCCCCAGGCCGCGCACGGCGCTGACGACGCACGTCTCGCGATCGCCGGTCACGGGATCGGCCGTCAGCGCGACTCCGGCGGCAGCCGGGCTGACCATGCGCTGCACGATGACCGCCATTCCGGCCCCGCCGGCACCGTGCGCAGCCGCCCGCCCCGCGCCGGCACTGGCCAGCACGTGCTTCGCCGCATCGGGGATGTCCGCCGGCGAAACATTGAGGACGGACTCGAACATGCCGGCCATCGAGCGCTCGTAGCCGTCCTCGGCGAGGCCGCTGGACCGCACAGCAAATGGCCCGTCACCGAGCTGCGCCGCTCCATCGGACAGCAGGGCCAGCTGCTCAGTGAGCACCTCGCCGTTCGTCGCCGCAGGGAGCACCACGCCGTCAGGCACGTTCGCGCCATCGGCGAAGAGCTGGCCGAGGCCGGCCGCCTTACCGCCAACCTGGAACGCATCGGCCAGGCGAAGGTCACGCAGTGATCTGACGCCGGCTAGGCTCATCGCTCGCTCCCTTGGCTGGCGGCGACCGCCGCCCTCATGGCGAAATCGATGTCGTCCGCCGCCTCGTCTACGCTCGATCCAAGGTGATCGCGCCACATGCGCAGCGAGGCCGACGCCGTCAGCACGGTCAGAAGCCGGGTGATGCGCGCACGATCCGCGGTCGAAAGCTCTCCCTCGAGCGAGTCGGCAACCCTGCCGATCCGAGCCAGGCGGCTGGCCATCGTGGCATGGCGGACCTGGTCCGCTCCCGGGCTGGCCAGGGCCGCGCGGGCGAGGTCGTCCAACGCGTCGACGTGCTGGAAGATGCGTCGGATGCCGTCGCGCAGATCGTCGAGCGAGGTCGGATCCGGCAGCCGGTCGAGGCCGGTCTGCTGCGCGACGTGGGGATAGACCGCGGCCAGCAGGTCGCTCTTGCTGCGGAAGTGTCGGTACACCGTTGGCACCGAGACCCCCGCCTCCTCCGCGATGGCCGGCACCGACACGTTCGCGATGCCGCTGGCAATGACTCGCATGGCTGCGTCCAGGATGCGGTCCCGCGTGGTCTGCGCCTGTTCCGCGCGCAATGGGCTGTCGTACGGTCGGCTCTCGACATTCGCGATACGACTCATGTTGTGAATATAAGGACCGTGTCAAGCCCGGCAGATTTTCGGCATTTCGGCTTCAATGTGGTACCCTCGCGGACGAACGCGATGACGCGGGAGCAGTAGGCGCTGCCTGCCGATCACGAGCGAGCCGGGATGGTGCAAGCCGGCGGTCGGACTGGCGCCGAACTCGCCCGCCGAGCAGCCGGGAGACCGGTCCGGGTGGCGTCCGATATCGCGCCGATGAGTGGACCGATCGTGGGGTTGTAGCTCAGCTGGGAGAGCACCTGCATGGCATGCAGGGGGTCGGGGGTTCGAGTCCCCCCAGCTCCACCACCTCCATCGGTCAAGTCATGGTGGTACC
>DATBIY010000100.1:0-4391 GCA_036556695.1 Candidatus Limnocylindria bacterium | reverse complement strand
CGGCTGCTGCCGGCCATCGAGTCCGTGACGCAGGCGGTCCGCAGCCGCCCGGGCGGCGTACCGGTCGTCATCAGCATCCCGGTTGCCGGCGCCACGCGCCAGGTCAAGCTGCGCGACGGCGCAGAATGGGACGACCGCCTGGCCGATGTCGTGCGCCAAGCCGCCGGGGTGCCCGTGACCGTCGGGCTCCGGGCCGCATCGGTCGAAGGATGAGCACGCTGCTATCCTCGGCGCGATGACCACCGCCAAGCGTCCCTCCCGCTCCACTGCGTCCCGGCCGGGCCGCGCATCCGGCCGGACTCGAGGTGCGGAGGTTGCCGCCGAACGTGCTGCCGACCCGTCGCATCCACTGCCGCACGACGAGCTGTACGCGCGGATCCTGCGCTACCTGCGCCGCTTGCCGAACCGCGCCGTGGACGTCACGCCGCTTGCCGAGGAGCTGGGCATCCACCCGACGGCGGTGCAGCTGGAGCTGGAGCGCCTGGCGCGGCGCCGCTTCGTGACGCTGCCGTTCATCGAGCCGGGACTCGGCGGGGGAGCTGAGCTTACGCAGGAGGGGCTGGCCTGGCTGATCGCCTACGAGGGTGGCAAGCCCAAGGACGTGCCGGTCGCGTTGAAGACGGCGAAGGAGCGCGTCCGCGCAGAGGACGAGGCAGCTCGCCTGCCGCGCGCCCAGGTCTACGGCCCAGGGCGCTAGCGGCCGGTCATTCGGTGCTGCGGCCAACCTGCCGCAACAGAACGCCTCAGGCGACGCGGACGAGCTCGCCTACCACGGGAATCGGCCGGCGGGGATCGCCGCCCAGGAAGAATGCCGGCGCGTCGTCGAAGCGGTAGGTCAGCGGCGGCAGGTCGGGATCGAGCCCGCAGACCGGGCAATTGATCCGATCCCGTGCGGGGACCTCGATTTCAGCGTCGCAATGGGTGCACTGCCGGGTGACCATGTTGTTCCCCTCGCCTTTCGCCAGCGCTGACGGAATGCCGGCCCTGTGACCGGCATGCCTGGCACATGCAATCGCCGTGCCTGCCCCTACGACGCGGAAGGCAGCGGTTCGGTTGCGCCGAACGCCGCCACGGCGCCGAGCTACTCGGCGCCGGCGAGCTGGCTGTGCAGGAAGCGGCGCAGAAACTGCTGCGTCTCATCCTCGCGAGGCTCGTTGAGGATCTGTTCCGGCGGACCCTGCTCCAGGATGCGACCCTCGTGGATGAAGATCACGCGGTCGGCCGCCTCGCGGGCGAAGTGCATCTCGTGGGTGACCACGATCATCGTGGTGCCCTCGTGCGCCAGCTCCTCCATGACCCGCAGGACCTCACCGATCAGCTCCGGATCGAGCGCGCTCGTCGGCTCGTCGAAGAGAAGCACCTTCGGTTCCATGCACAGCGCTCGGGCGATGGCCACGCGCTGCTTCTGCCCGCCCGACAGGCGGGAGGGGTATTCGTCACGCCGGTTCAGCAGCCCCACCTTGTCCAGGTAGCGCTCCGCCGTCGCCACGGCTTCGTCTCGCGGGATGCGCCGCACCCGGACCGGCGACTCGATCAGGTTACCCAGCACCGTCATGTGCGGGAAGAGGTTGAAGTCCTGGAAGAGCATTCCGGCACGCAGCCGCAGCTGGCGGATCTGCTCCTGGTGGCGGCGGCTGCGGGCATGGGTGGGATCGGCCTGCAGGCGCACGCCGTCGACCTCCACCGTGCCGGCCGTCGGCTCCTCCAGGAAGTTGATGCAGCGCAGCAGCGTGGTCTTGCCCGAGCCGGATCGGCCGATGATCATCACCGCTTCGCGCCGGCTGACCTCCAGGTCGACGCCCTGCAGCACATGGTTGCGGCCGAACCACTTGTGGACGCCTTCCATGGTGACGATGACTTCGCCCAGGTGCGAGGACGTCGTGGTCATCGGTCAGACCTCGCCAGGCGGCGTTCGAGCCGCGCCTGGAAGAAGCTGAAAATGATGGTCAGCGTCCAGTACACCGCGCCGGCGATGATCAGCGCGGCCGTTGGCTCGAAGGCGGATCGGCCGATGCGCTGAGCCAGGAAGAGCGTCTCGTGGATCGTGATCAGGCTGACCAGCGCTGAGTCCTTAATCATGGCGATGAACTCGTTGCCCACGGCCGGAATCACGATCCGCACGGCCTGCGGCAGCACGATGCGTCGCATGACGAGCTGCTCCGGCATGCCCAGCGCCTGCGCGGCCTCGCGCTGGCCGCGTGGCACGGCCTGGATGCCGGCGCGGAAGATCTCGGTCATGTACGCGCCGTAGTTCAGGGCGAGCGCGGTGACGCCCGCCTGGATCGCCGGCAGCACGATGTCCAGCTGGGGCAGCGCGAAGTAGATGAAGTAGATCTGCAGGAGCAGGGGCGTGCCGCGAATGAGCGACACGTAGAAGGAGGCGACGGCGCTGAAGATCGGGTTGAGGCTGAGACGGCCCAGTGCGCCGATGATCGCCAGCGCGGTGGCAAAGGTGATCGCCAAAACCGACACCAGCACCGTGGTCGGCGCGCCCTGCAGCACGATGACCGGGCCGGAGGTCTGTACGAACTCGAACTCGGCGCCGGACGCGAGCCACATGCCGCCGCCGACGAGCAGCACCAGCGCCACCCAGACCAGCGCGCTGATGATGCGAAAGCGCCACAGGTTCCGGCGCTGGGCGCTGTCCAGCGAGTCGAGCAGCTCCGCGTGGTGCTCGACCATGAACTGCGACTGCGCGTGCGGCGCAGTGCCCGTTCCGGTGGGGAATCCGCCGATGCTCATGCGTCCCCGCCTCTGGGAAGTTTGGAGGGGTGGCGCGACACCGCACCACCCCTCATCGGCTCAGGTTTTGGCCTGCGTGAAGGCTACTGCTCCGTGGAGTAGTCCAGGCCCTCGTACCACTTCTCGGACAGCTCCGTGAGGGTCCCGTCCTCGTGCATCTCGCCCACGATCTGGTCAACCGCGGCGAGGAGGGAGTCGTTGTCCTCGGCGGCCTTGTCGAAGGCCACGGCCAGCGGCTCGTAGAAGACCGGATCGCCCAGCAGGCGGATGGCGTAGTTACCCGAATCGATCGCGTCCTGCGCCGTCGGCAGTGCCGTCAGCCAGGCCTCGAAGTCGGTGCGGCCGCCGCGCCACGACTCGGCGCAGTCGATGTCGGTCGGGAACGTCGTGGCGGTCATGCCCTCGGGCACCGGGGCCGGCTCGGGAGCGCCCTCGCCCAGGGTGAGCGTGCCCTCGACCCAGAACACGTAGGTCGTCGACTCGCCGGCGCATATGACCTTGCCGGCCAGTTCATCCACCGACTGGTAGGACGAATCCTCGAGGACCGCGAACTGTGCCGGGGTGAAGTAGTAGGGCTGGGTGAAGTCGAGCACCTGCGAGCGCTCCTCCGTCACGGTGACGGAGCCGACGCTCATGTCCCAGCGGCCCGACCAGTTGCCGGCCACGACCGCGTCGAAGGTGGGATCGGTGAACTCCACCTCCACGCCCAGGCGCTCGGCGATCGCCGCGGCGACGTCGATGTCGAAGCCCTCGTACTCGCCGGTCTCCTCGTTGAGGAACGACTGCGGCGGATAAGCCGGGTCGGTCGAGACGACGATCTTGCCCGCCGCGCAGACCTGCGCCAGCAGGCCGTCGATGCCCTCGCTCTCGCACGGCTTGACGTCGGCCGCCTGCGACTCGCTCGCCTCGGCCGAAGACGATGTCGACGCTGATGCCGACTGTGAGGTGCTCCCCGCGCCGGTGTTCTGGCAGGCGGCCAGCACCAGCATCGCCGCTGGCAGGAGCGCCAGCCGTCGCAAGTTGCGCATGAATCTCCTCCATGGAGCACGCACGGCGGCGTGCGGGTGGAATGGAAGCCTTCCGGTCGGCACGTTGTAGCACTTCGCCGGTGCTGACGACAAGGTTGCAGGCTCCGGTGCGCCGGGGAACCGCCCATGATTGACCCTCTCCCAACCGCACCGCATCATCCCTTTCGTGCCAAAACCGTCTGCTCTCGCGGGCCTGGCCCTCGTCATCGCGGCGTCGTGGAGCATGCCGACGGTCGCCGCTGCGCGCGCTCCATCAGGTCAGACGCCGTCGGGTCAGGGCGCGATTGGTCAGGCGCCGCCGATGCAGGCGCAGGCCCTGACCAAGCCGACGCTCGTCAAGCGCCGGCCCTGTCCGGAAAGCCGATTCACCTGCATCACCCTGCGCGTCCCGCGTGATCATTTCGCGACCGATGGCGGTGGCGGCACGTTCGACGTGACGTTCGCCATCCAGCGCGCAACGCGCACACCGCGGAAGGGCGTGTTCGTGACGATCACCGGGGGGCCCGGGACCAGTGGCATTGCGTCGGCCGACAGCTACACCGATGCCCTCGACCCGCGCATTCCGCGCCAGTACGACATCGTCTTCATCGACCAGCGCGGCGTGGCGGCCTCCGAGCCGCT